>DATIBX010000392.1:0-7151 GCA_035457105.1 Pyrinomonadaceae bacterium | reverse complement strand
ATCACGTGCTCGTAACTCAACTCCATAAGCCTCACGAAAATCGTCGGCCAGCCCTTCGTAGAAATTTGGCAAAGTATCAAAGAGCACAGTCGGGTAGTAGTCGAGACCCATGCGAATCTCGTCCTTCACAGTTGGGCGTCGGCGTCGGACTTCATCTGTTTGCCAGAGTGAAGTTATCTCGGTGAGGATTGCCTGTTGATGTTTTTCTGCGTCGCGCTCAGGTAACGGCAGGCGATCCAGTTGTTCCAGCTCATACGCAATTCGTTGTCGTTTGAATAGGACGGTGCGTCTTGCGACTTCCGTAGGGTGAGCTGTGAAGACCAGCATTACTTCAATTTGGTCCAACCACTTGCGTGCCTGTTCAGCATTGAGGCCCGCAGCGCGCAAACGTCGCAACGTACCGAGAAATGAACCTGGTTGAGCAATTGGTTCAGCGGAGCTCTGTGCAGCCCGCCGCCGTCGTTTGCGGTGATTGGTCTCGGCGAGATTAGTTAGTTCAAAATAAATCGCAAACGCTTTGGTCATCTGGTGTGACTGATCGATCGTCAGACGACTCACTATTTCTTCGGCGCGTTTAATTAGAGGATTGCTGTAATCAGCGGCTTGAGAGTCTCGTTGTTCGATCAGGAGGAGGCGCAACTCTTCGACTGCCGAGAAAAGCTGTTCTCCAACCTGCTCTTTCAGAACTTCGCCCAGCAAGATGCCGAGCGACCGCACATCTCGACGCAAGGGCGCCTCTTTGACTTCGCTTTCGTGACTGGTTAGCTCAGTCAGGCGGCCTGATTGATCGCCAACATTCCACAGGGAACTCATCTTTTCCTCACCATGCAAGAGTTTCGGAATCCTTAGTGTACTTTTCTCAACAATCTATGGCCAATGCCTCTCAAATTATGACCTTCTAAAAATGATCAACTTCTAGAATCCCGCCGTCAGGAAGGGTGGCGGAGCGGGCAACTTCCAGGATGTCGCAGTCAGGAAGGGTGGCAGAGCGGGCATCACACTCAAAATTGTAATGTCAAATACAGCGCCGCCCCCGCTCTTCCTCCTCAAGCTAATGATGATGCAGTTGGACCAACCGACAGATTTTGACGGGTTTTAAATTTGAGTATTTGTTTAGTGGAGGAAGAGCGGGGGCGTCGCTAGGTTCTAGCAAGGTAAGTCTTGATGTTAGTCGCTCTGCCACCCTTCTCAACTGCGGGATGCTGGTGAGTCCTGATGTTGGTCACCACTTCACCCTTTCAAACTGCGGGATTTCTGGAAAGTCTTGCTTGGGCCACTTGGCCTCACGCGACGCCTCCAATCCAAAATCTTGTATTCACGACTCAATGCTGGACCGGAGCCGGCCTCACTTCGATCCATTACGAGCAAGTTCCTCCAATCTAATCCGAATTCTACAACTACGAGTTTTTAGTTTTCCGTACGAGTCGGCCTCAGCCAGTGACGAACTGGCTCTCAGCGACGACGAATGGTCAGGGCACAGTCGTTGCACTTTCTATCTCGCTCCCAGAGTGGATCAATCCAACATTCTGGAGAAAACCTTCGGTTAATAAACAATTCACCGGAGCGTCCCGAGTAAAACGGAAGCAGTACCTCAGCTTTCTCTCGTTAGATAGAAGGAGAAAACAGAATGAATTTATTTCGAATCTCAAAAGTACTGATCCTGTGTCTATGCCTTGCCGGCATTGCATATGGTCAGGAAACTACAGGTGTTATCGAAGGCACCGTAGTTGACGCACAAGGAGCCAGAATTGCCGGAGCTTCGGTGCTGGTCGAAGGCAATGCCTTCAGTCGCACTGTACCTACCGACAACAATGGTTACTACAAAATTATTCAAGTGCCCGCTGGTACCTATTCAATTACCACCAGCGCACCTAACTTTGCTTCGGAGAGAAGCGAAAATATTAAGGTCACACTTGGCCGAGCTACGAATGCCGATATCACACTTAATGCTGGTGAAGTTTCAGCTAACGTCGTGATTACATCTGCTGACGTCGCTGCAATCGACACTTCGTCGAACAAGATTCAGACCAACATCACAACAGACATTATTAACGCAACTCCGAAAGGCACCAGAGTCGACAGCGTGTTGCAGCTCTCTGGCGCAACGCGACAGGAACCGTTGAGCCGTGGTTACCAGGTCGATGGTTCGAGCGGCGCCGAGAATACGTTTGTTATCGATGGTTCTGAAGTAACAAACTTCCGCACCGGTCAACTGCGCGACACCAACAACTTGCCGTTCCAGTTCGTGCAAGAAGTTCAGGTCAAGACCAGCGGATTTGACGCCGAGTTTGGTGGGGCTACCGGCGGCGTGATCAACGTTGTGACGAAGAGTGGGGGCAATGAATATCACGGAGAGTTTGGCATGCAGTTCGAGACAAGTTCTCTAAGTGCAAGACAAACACTGACCGGAAAAGTCAACAACAGCGATCCGCAGTACCAGGCCAATCCGCTCATCCAGGGAACGAGCGCGGCTGTTTTGAGCTACATCAATCCGCCGGGCGATTCGTTTCTCAACACCTATCCGAGCGGTACTTTTAGCGGACCAATTCTCAAGGACAGACTTTGGTTTTTAGTAAGCGCGGCACCACAGTTCTATACCAGCAATCGCGACTTCCTGTTTCCGAACGGGCGGTTAGTACACTATAGACGAAATGTACGAAACGATTACGAATTCGCACGTCTCGACTCATCGATAACCGACAACCTGCGTCTGTCAGGCACTTTCACCTACAGTCCCCAGCGCGAACACGGTCAGATTCCGTCATATACGACAGCGGCACCTCCGAGCAATGATTACAGTCAGCTCGGTGGCCGCGTGGCGGCAAACAACGTGACCGCGGGTGGCGTTTGGACTCCGACTTCCAAACTGGTGATCAGCGGTCGTTTCGGTCGCAACTACTTGAATGAAAAAGACAGCTCGTATGGTGTCCCCGTTGGCCCACGCATTCGTTGCTTAAACGGCGGCAGTCCTGCCGGTGTCCCCGCGACTAATCCGTGTGCTTCCGGTTTCAACAGCACGTCTGACATCACCACGACGGTCAAGGACATTTCGATTCGCAACACGTTTGACGCTGACGCTAGTTATCTCGTCGATAGTATGGTCGGTCGTCACAACTTCAAATTTGGTTATCAGCTGAACAAGCTCTCGAACGACGTGGACCAGGGATACTTCGGTATCGGCGAAGTCCGCTTGTTCTGGGGCCAGTCTGACCGCGGTATTGGCCCAGGCACTTGTCCTACTGGTCCATGTACTTCGTATGGATATGGATACTTGCAGGACTTCGGTACGGTCGGTCTCGCCAGCAGCACCAACACCGCTTTCTATGTGCAGGATAGCTGGCAGCCAACACCGCGCCTGACGCTGAACCTTGGACTGCGCCTCGAGAACGAAGACGTTCCTTCGTTCAGCGAAACTGCGCAGGCGATCAAGTTCGGTTGGGGCTCAAAGATCGCGCCCCGTTTGGGTTTTGCGTTTGACGTCTTTGGCAACGGCCGCATGAAAGTTTTTGCGAGCTACGGTCAGTTCTATGATCGATTTAAGTATCAACTGCCACGCGGTTCATTTGGTGGCGACAAACTGCTGCGCTACTTCTTCCCGCTGGCCGATCCAAACTACACCACTTACACCAGGGCTTACTCGTTGGCCCATACGTTGGTTGGTCCACTTGATTTCCGCGTACCTTCCAACGATCCAGCTGACAATCGCGTTGATCCCGATCTGGAGCCAGCGCGACAGACAGAGTTCACAGTTGGTTCAGAATATGGCTTGAGCAATGACTGGGTAGTCAGTGGTCGCTATACACGGAAGAATCTCGACCGGACCATTGAAGACGTTGGTTTCATCGATGGCGCCGGCAATGAGAATTTCTTCATCGCCAATCCAGGCATGGGCCTTGTCTCGCAGCCATTTGCTCCGGGACTGCCCGCGTCGCCGTTGGCGAAACGCTTGTACAACGCAATGGAACTTCGTGTAGATAAGCGTTTCTCTAACAACTACTTCTTTAATACCAGTTACACCTATAGTCGTTTAACTGGTAACTACTCTGGTCTATCGAGCTCGGACGAACCGGATGCCCTCGGCATTGGCCGTTCCAGCCCGAACGTTAACAGGTTTTTCGATCTGCCGTTCCTTGGTTTCAACACGAACGGTGAACCTGACAACGGTCTGTTGGCTACAGATCGCCCGCACGCTTTAAAGGTGTTTGGTTCTTACACCCTCGACTGGAAGGACTTCTTCGGTCACCAGTTGGATGGTTCGGGCAGTAACAGCACAGAGTTTGGCGCGTCCTTCATCGGTTTAAGTGGTACGCCGTTGTCGACTCGCATACAACTCTATGGTGCCTACACCTTCTTAACGACGCGTGGAGACCTGGGTCGCACCCCGGTATTTACGCAGACTGATTTCCAGTTGACCCATACCGTCAAGTTGGCGGGTGATGGACGTTATGCGTTGAAGTTTGATCTGAATCTTCTCAATGCTTTCAATGAGAACAACGTCTTGAGTGTCTGGACGCAAGTTTCCCCAGACTCGCTGACGGCAGCAAACTTTGGCATCAGTAACGCCGGTGGTCTTGGTGAGTTGAATACCTTCCGGGCAATCTTTAACGGAGGATTGACAAACCAAATCCTGCAGGGATTGGCCAATCACAGTATCGCTTCGGATGCGCGGTTCAATCAGCCGCTCACTCGTCAGATACCGCGCCAGATCCGTTTCGGTTTCCGGTTTGTATTCTAGTTAATTCTTAGCCCCGACAATTGGCCCACGCGCTCTCCTCGATCGCGTGGGCCCTTTTCTTAGAAGGAAATTAAGAATGGGGCAAAGTCGATTTCATTTTCCATTTTCCATTTGCTGGGAGTTTCCAGAACCTTGGTTGGTTAGTCAGTGAGGTCAGCTAGCAGCTACAGCACGGAATAATCAGCAACTAATCTAATTGAGTTCTTCAAAATGGAAAATGGAAAATGAGAAATGAAAAATCATAAATGGAAAATGAACCTGGGCCCTCATAATACTGATGATGCCGGAAACTTCTTCAGTTGCCGGCGCTTTGTTGGCGGAGTTTTTTGATCAACTTCTTTATGAGTTCGGCATCTCGGGCATCGGGTTGGACCTTCAGGAAGACTTCCAGCTCATCGGCCGCTTCTTTGTATCTTTTTAGCTGATTGAACAACAAAGCCAGCTGCCAGTGCGCATCGGGTAACTTGGAATCTGCTAGTTGGTCCGCTTTCCTCAGCGATGCTTCAGCTTCGTCCAACTTGCTGGTCTGACGCAAAGCAATTCCGAGCCAGAGGTTCGCATTGATCGATTTGTCATTCAACAACACAGCGCGGCGGAAGGATTCAATGGCGGGTTGCAGTTGTTTGAGATTGTATTGGGCCACACCCAGCGCAAAGCTACTGTTGTAGGCTCTCGAATTTACCTCAAGAGCTTTAGTCAGCACCGGAATCGCAGGCTCGTATTGCCGCTCTTTCACTTGTTCAGTCCCCAGCATCTCGAGCGCGTCAAAGTACTGCGGATAAATCTCAAGGGCACTTTTGAGAGTGGCAAAAGCTTCGGGACGCTTGTCAGGTTTTTCAAGCAGTTCGGTGGCCTTCTGGTATAGCTTCCGCGCCTGATCCGGAACATCCTGAGCAAAAATAACGCCGGGCTTCCCGGTGGTAGCAGTCGAGCGGTTGGTGTTTAGCACAAACTCGATTTCCTCAAACGCAGCACCAAAACCATGTGGCCTGGTAAGTTCTACGCGCTTTGTTTGACTCACATAATTTGTGCCGCCGGTCTGGACTCGAACCTGGAAACTTCCATCAGAGAGTTTTCGGAAGATGAATAACCCTGAGCCATCAGTCTTCACGGTCTGAATTACCGAATCGACTTCATTGAGTAGTTCGACTCGCAGGTTTGGTACTGGCGATCGCTGATTGTCTGAGACGTGACCGCTGATTGAGTTGGTATTCTGTTGACTCAGCACTGCCGGGTGAGAGCAGAGCATTAGTAAGAGTACAAGCGGGGCTGTTCGGTACCGCGAGAAGGGCGAGAGACTTGACGCCAGAAAGCACCTGAAAAATATGTGCACAACAACCTCGACTATCTAACTGGATCGTTCAAGCGGAAAGAGTGTAATCAGTAACACATAATGCTGTCAGCTTCCGCCGAGCAATTTGATGAAGCGACTGTGACGAACTGGCCCGAATCCGTGACGAATAGGCTTATTGAAAGCCGACAGTTTGGGAAGGGTTCGATTTATTTTCCATATATCATTTTCCATTTTTCATTTTCCATTTTGAAGAAAGCCTTTGGCCAGTTGATGAGTCATTTCATCATGGATCTATCGCTGACCACATCTTACCAAGATCCTGGAAAGCTCCGTCCTTCAAATGGAAAATGGAAAATGATAACTGGAAAATAGAACCAAACCCTTCCACTTGCTGGAGATTTATAGCTGCGCCTCGGTAACTGACTGATTCATTTGACCCTTATTTCCAAGGAGTATATAGTCCACAGCGATTCAACTAACTACTGATCAGGAGTTTCCCCCATGGCAACTAAGAAATCGGCCAGCAAAAAATCTACCAAGAAATCGGCTAGCAAGAAATCAACCGCTAAAGTCGAACTAGATGCCGATACCGTCCATCAGTTCGAATCCACTTTGCGTGATGGCTTAGTTGCCTCCAGCGCCGTGATGTCTACGGACAATGCGAAGGCGACCCTCCAGGGCTCCGCAAAGGTTGCGCTCGATCCTGCCACCGTGGCCCGGATGTCGGAAGTTCTGCGCAAAGGCCTGGTAGCTTCACACGCGCGTGGGGCAGCTGAAAACAAAGGCCTCGACAAAATGACTGGCAAAGTTAAGAGCGGTCGGTCTAAGTCCAAGAAGGCTAGATAACTTGGCCCGAACGTTTCGATTTAGTTCGAGCTTCCGTACCCAACCTCTTAACGTGACTCTTTCTCGAGCCCGAGCTGTTTCGAGACAGCTCGGGATTTCTCGTGTCACTGACATCACTCGGCTCGACTGCATTGGCGTTCCAGTATTTGCAAGCATACGTCCCGAAGCTCATCCAGGCTCACTCTGCGTTAACGCCGGCAAGGGAATCACAGTAGCGGAGGCCCGCGTCGGTGCCTATATGGAGGCGGTGGAATACGCCTTCGCTGAGTACAACCG
>DATIBX010000391.1:0-5628 GCA_035457105.1 Pyrinomonadaceae bacterium | reverse complement strand
AGTCTCCTGGTCGCTTCCGGTTAGGGTGATGCCTAGCGGCGAATTGCCATCAGTACTGACCGATTGGCTATTTGCTGTTGGCACGTCGTTAATCGGATTGACGGTGACGTTCACGGTTCCGGTTGCGCATTTTGAGTCGAGCGCTCCGTTCGTATTGCCGTTATCACAGACCTGGTATTCAAAGCTCCCAGGACCGTTGTAATTCGACGCGGGCGAATAGGTTACCGTTCCGCTATTCAATGAAACGGTGCCGTGAGTATTAGCGGTGGCTGTAACCGAGGTTACAGTCAGAGTTTGCGTACTCTCGTCTGCTGGCCCGGCTGAATCGTTGCTGGTGAAATTAACGGCTGACAAATTAACTGCGGTGTCTTCGTTGGTGCTCGCAGCATCATCGGTTGGGACGGGAGCGTCGTTCACTTCGGTGACGTTTATGGAAACCGTCGAAGTATTGGAGAAGGCGCTGCCGTCGTTAGCCTTGAAAGTAAAGCTGTCAGACCCGTTAAAGTCAGGATTGGGTTGGTAAGTTGGATTCGCGTTTGAGCCGCTTAAGATTCCGTGCGCTGGTGGCGTGACGATCGTGAAAGTAAATGTTGCGGACGGATTTGGACTCACTGCTGTTAAGTTGACCGATACTGACGAGTCTTCTGCAGTACTTACCGATTGATTTTCCGTTCCTGGTGGGTTCGCGCCATCAGTCCCGGCTTCAATTGCATTCTCGATCGAATCAGGAACGTTGCTGAAGAAATCGTAACCGGTAAGAGCTTCAACTGCGTCGACGGTCGTCAAATACTGATGCCAGTCAGTTTCGCGGATACTGTCCTGGTTGGGCATGATCACCGCGATTGTTCGAGTTGCTGCGGTCACACGAGAGACATCGTCTTCTCCCTTCGGAATAACCAGTGCAACTTTCCAGGTGAACTCCGGCACGGTGACATGTCCGTTTGCGACTGTCGTCGTAACGGAAGTTGGCGAATTACTGCCAATTCCACCGACGCCAGCTGGACCAGCCACGATGTAGAGTTCGTTGGCAGGCAAGAGGGTACGAAGGTAGCTTTCGACTGCTGCCCATGGTCCCTGATTGTTACCGGGAGCCTGAGCGACCATGTTGGACATCAGGAATGTTTCCTGGTTCAACGGGATCGACGTCGGATTATCACGATCAGCATTTGGTGTCATGTGACCGCGATCAAAGCCGGTCGAGAAGAAGTCGTTCGCCTGAACACGATACCAATCAGCTGGTATTGCTGGGTCCGGTCTGAAAGTATCGACACGAGTCAGGTTTCCGATCCACAAGTCATCGAGATGCCAGCTCACCCAGTTAGGTGACCCTTTATCGCGATTGTATGAAAGAGTGAAGCTCGGCTTGTCCATGAGATAGTTGTCGAACTGCAGCAAATCAGCAGTTGCGTTGGAAGGATTACCCATCGTCAAGTGAACACTTGATGGATAAGGGTTAGTGCCGGCCGCGACAACTAAGAAGGACCATGAGTAATTCGCGAAAAGCGTGTCAGTGTCAGGATCGCTATCATCGAGATCCTGATCATGGACCGCATTCTTGTCGATGTTTACGGTGCATTGTTCAGAAAACTGGAAGTTGACGTTCGGAGTAATAACGTACGTCTTGCCACCTGCTGACGAAACGACCGTAGCATCATTATGTGATCCAGTCTGAGCGCAGGTGATGTCATACCACTGACCGACAACATTAACTGGCTCGCTGAAGTTTATTGTGACGCTCGCATCGTGCGGTATCGTCGTGTCGTTTGTTAGCGGATCGGTTCCGGCTACCCACGGTCCCAGCTCAACTATCGGTGCTGTTCTTCGTGGATTAGCGGCAGCGGCTGAAAAGTCTGCACCGTTTTGGTCGGTGTCAGTCAGTCCATTTGCCTTCCGGAAGATGGCGTTAGTTGCACTCGGAGCGGGCGCATTCGCACTGCCCTCATGACAGTTGGCCGTCGCTCCATAACCGACAAAGTCAACGATGTCGGGATCTGTACCAAGCGGACAGATGCCGCTAAGGTTGTCAGAGTTACTGACCAGCGCAACCTTACCTGCTCCCTGGGCCATGTTTATGTCGCCTGAAATATTCGGCAATACAGGCAATGGAGCGCCATTGGTACCCCCCGCGGCCAGAGCCACAAGGTAGTGCTCACCTGGTCCAATGATGCCGCCGAGTGGCTGCTTGTTGGTCCAACTGTTTCCAGTGGCAGACGCATACTGGAGGGACCATCCGGTAATAGTTACCGTCGATCCCGTTGGGTTGTAGAGTTCAACATAGTCGTTAGTGTAAGTAGCGCTCGCGTTGCCGCCACCGCCGTACACCTGACTGATAGTAATGTGATTAGCGGGCAAGAGAGGTTGAACGCTGAACTGAATTGATGTATTCGCTACTCTTGCTTGTGCATCGGTGACTGTCACCGGGATCATTTTAATTCCGGGTGCAGTAGCAATCGATACCGTCGCGTTAAAAGTAAAGATGTTGCCCGCACCGCTAAAAGCCTGCGTCGGTGAACCGCCGATGGATGACAAATCGGCAACGACGCTGATTCCGGTGCTCGGAGGATTTGGCGCTGGTGATACTTCGACGGTCAACAACGTATTGTCGCCGGGTTGCACGGTGCTCGGATTCGCTGATCCGACCGCACTCAGGATAGTGCAGTCATGAGTTGGGGTTGAACTGTTCCGCGGATTTGGTGCACCTGCACTAAAGTCAGTTGAGTTATTGTCCGTATCAAGACAACCAGAGTTACCGCGTAGTGCGGCGGTCGTATTTGTCAGAGTTGGCGCAGCTGCTCCTTCGAAACAGTTCGCTCCATCGTATCCAACGAAGTCAATAATGCCGCCGCCGACCGGACAGGTTCCTACGAGTGGTGTGATGTTGCTTACGAGCGCAACCTTTCCGCTGGTAGCACCCATTGCAATTGAGCCCGTCGTCTCCGCCGTGGGCAGATCTACGGTCCCACCTGCTCCGGCTGCTTCCTTGATCAGGTAGTACTGGCCCGGTTGCAAGATGAAGGAATTGAGTGGCGTAACCGTCCAATTCGCAAGAGTCGCCGAAGCATACTGGACGGACCAGCCGCTCAAATCAATAGACTGATCAGTATGGTTGATAAGTTCGATGAAGTCGTTCTTTAAGGTGGCCCCACTGTTGCCGCCACCACCATAAACCTGACTGATGACTACACTGCCAGCCGGAACCGGTGTTGGTGTAGGGCTGGGACTTGGCGTCGGAGTCGGGGTTGGAGTCGGTGTCGGAGTTGGGGTTGCCGCTGGGTTTACTGTAACCACAACCGTGCACGTAACCGTCTGTGGCGTTGGTGAATCGCTGTTCGAATATTGGATGGCGACGTTGTACGTTCCGGGAGCCGTAGTTCCCGCAACGTTCAGTGTCGCGCTGGCGGTGCCGCCGACGCCTGGCGCCGCCACAAAATCGTTGAGTGTGATTCCCGTAACAGGGGCGCTGGTAATAACAGCGCTCGAAACTACGCCGTCTGGATCGGTCGCGCTAACGCCGACGGATCCGGGGATTCCCTCGGTTGTGTTCAAAGGAGTTGGGCACGTGGGAACAATTGGTTGATTTGTGCTGGGGGTCGGCGCACTCGCAAGGTTTTGCGGATCGCTCGGAGCGAGCACCGCGAAGTCTGCTGAGTTGTTATCAGTGTCGGTAGTGCTGCCATTACTTCCGCCAGGCTTTCGTTCGTAGCCGCGATTGACGTTCGTCGTCAGCGTAGCGAGGATAGTTCCTTCTTTGTAAACGGAGCCGGCCGACATGCCGACTTGATCGATAATAACGTTTGAGGTATTGAGAATTGCGATGCCTCCATCGTCTGCGACTCCAGTGGCATAAGTTTGATTGCCTGGAACACTTCCGCTATATGGACCAGAATTGCTATTGGTAGCCAGAAAGTGTCCATGTGAGGGAATCGATGTGCCGGGATTGATGGTGACTCGTGTACTAGTTGCGCCACTAGAGCTCGAACCGTTGATCTTCCATCCGCTAATGTCGATCGGACTTGAGCTGGCGTTGTAGAGTTCGATGAACTCATCGTTGCCGCCGTTGGGACCTCTGGTACGAAACTCGCTGATGAGGATCGTTGTGGAGTTCGCTTTCACCGTAATCGCAAAATACATCGCGTACGAGAAAAGAGTGGCCATCAGGATTGCGGAAACCGTAAAGAGCATCCGGGTCCGTGATACAAGTCGAGGCGCATAGGTAGCCATAAGTGTCTCCCAGTCAAGTCAATTCCCGACACTACCGAACGTTTTTAGTTGATGAGGAATACCGGAATACTAATGCGGGGACCGGCAGGCAATTGCCCGATTTGTACCAGTAATCAAAATCCAGGTCAAGCCTTTTCTCCTCAATAGTTACGGTTCTGGCAACTTGACAGACGCCGTCAAGCAAGCTGACAACTTTCGGTCAGATAGGCATAATGAATCCACGGAGGAACGACTCTCAAACATCTTGCAAATCCACTCGATTGAACTACGCGAAATCAGACTCCCGCTGATTCATTTCTTCGAAACCAGCTTCGGACGAACGACAGAACGACGAATTATTCTAGTGCGTGCTACAGACACCCAGGGTGCAGAAGGTTGGGGCGAATGTACTGTTGGGGAAGGTCCGTTTTACAGTGAAGAATGGACCGATTCATCATGGTCCACCTTGGTCCATTTTTTGGGACCAATGGTGCTGGGAAAGAATGTGGCCGGTGCAAATCAAGTCTTTTCGCTGATGAAGGCGGTACGTGGCCACCGCATGGCCAAAGCAGCGATTGAAAATGCCTGTTGGGATCTTGAAGCGCGAAGCGCCGGCATTCCATTGTGGCGTCATCTTGGAGGCACTCGCGATGAAGTTGCCTGTGGAGTCTCGATTGGAATTCAAGACTCTCCGGAGATACTGCTCGAAAAGATTCGGAAAGAAGTTGACGCAGGCTACCAGCGCATAAAGATCAAAATTAAGCCCGGTTGGGATCTGGCTATAGTTGAACGAGTGAGACACGAGTTTCCGCACATCCGCTTAATGGCTGATGCTAATTCCGCTTATTCACTCGCCGACGTAAAGTTGTTTAGGGAACTGGACAAGTTCGATCTTCTGATGATCGAACAACCGCTTGCCTACGATGACATCTTCGATCATGCAAAGCTACAACGACAGATCGAAACGGGTGTTTGTTTGGATGAATCAATTCATTCAGCAGAAGATGCACGTCACGCGATTGAGTTAGGCTCCTGTAAGATCATTAATGTGAAACTGGGTCGTGTGGGCGGACACGTTGAGGCTCGCAGAGTCGAGCGAGTTGCCCGAGAAAATGATGTTCCGGTGTGGTGTGGCGGAATGCTTGAATCGGGTATCGGCCGGGCTCACAACATTGCAATGTCGACGCTATCGGGCTTTACCTTGCCGGGCGACGTCTCGGCTAGCTCGCGCTATTGGGAGCAAGACATCATTGAACCGGCCGTTACTGTCAGTAAGCGCGGAACAATTTCTGCTCCTGAAGAACCGGGTATCGGTTTCCAGGTTGACGTCGGGCGAATTGAGACGCTAACTGTTCGTAAAGAGACTTTGAGGACCAATTCGTCGAAACTATGAGTGTTATCTCCAACGAAAGTATTCATCAGATTCAC
>DATIBX010000390.1:0-11327 GCA_035457105.1 Pyrinomonadaceae bacterium | reverse complement strand
TTGTTTTCGACGGGCGGCGCGGTGAGTGGTTTCCCCTCCGCGTCTAAGACTTCAACCTTACCGTAAGCGGAAAGAATATCTCGCGCTTTGGTAGCGTCCCAACCGCCACTACTTGAACATGGTTCTTGCTATATATATATTTTGGGGCCACTCGCTGTACATCGGCGTTCTTCCTGAACTGCATTGCGCTGGTTGTCGAGATTATCTTTGGTGATAGCCAAACTTCGCATGCGATCGGCTTCCAGGAAAAGCGCAAGATCAATTGGTAGTAGTTGGTCCGATCCTCATTCGTGGTCCCATTCATGATCCCACAATTTTGAAGACCAGAAGAAACTGCTCACCGGAACCAATATTCTCGGAACCTTTAAACATCATGTGTTCAAAGAGGTGAGCAAAACCGGTTCGCCCTTGTCGCTCGTTACTAGAACCCCGTTATAGGTGATGCAGATTGCCCTGCGGCAGTCGTTCGCGCTATTGACACTCGCTTGGCGATTGGAATGTAGCCGTCGGCTGGAGAATCCGACCCTTTTCGAGTAAACCGCATTTGTCAGGCGCAACAGCCCTTTTCCTGTCTGCTGAATCTCAGCCAACCGGGGACCTATTCTAACCATCCAAAACAATCGTAAACGAGCAAGAAGCCCTTCAGGCAGACCGGAACAGTCGGCGTTCTCATCGAGCAAGCCATCAAAGACCGGTAATTTCCGAACGCTCTCTTCTCGCAGGTTTGTCATTCGGGCATGACTTTGTGGGTCATGTCCACTGTATAATTGTCCGCTAAGAAGGCTATGAATAGAATCAAGCTCATCTTCCCTGGCGCCCTGGCTGCTCTGCTTCTCGTTTTCGCCGTAACGACAGGCTCTGCGCAGCAACCGGCACCCCAGACTCAAGCTAGCCGTTTTGATGTCACAAATTATCGTATAGAGGCGCAAATTATCCCGGACCAGCATATGTTACGCGCCGGTGCTGACATCACCCTCGTTCCCCTTGACGCCACCAGATCTGTAGTTTTTGAGCTCAATGGAGCCTTGAAGGTCGAAGGGATTGAAAAGGACGGGAAAGCGTTAACTGGCTTTGTTCAGGACCCGGTGGGTGTCGGAGCGCTCGGCCCCAGCGTCCGCATAGACCTTGGTCAGGTTGTTCCCGCGAATGTTCCGGTGACCCTGAGAATCAGATGGAGCGGTGCACTTCTGTCTCCGGAAGGCGGTCCGCTGGCAACCAAGCGCCTGGCATACGTCGGACAAGAAGGGACGTATTTGATGTACGCCTCTCGTTGGTTTCCCTTCCACGATTATGCGGCCGACCGGGCCACGTCTGATATCACCTTGATTGTCCCAGCGGGTTTACAGGTAGCAGGAACGAGTGACGATCCTGTGGTCGCTCAGCCGGTCCAAAAGGATGGCGTCATCCGCTACCGTTTCGTGCACCGACAACCAGTGTTGATCGGAAATTTCGCTGCTGGACAATACATCAATAAGAATCTTCGCTTTGGAAAATACGAACTGCAACTGTATGCGATGCCTGGTAACGAGAAGCGCATCGATGCGTTTGCTGAGCTTGCCGGTCGCGTTCTTGAATACTATACAAAGCAATATGGCGCGCCCCTATTCGGCAATCGACTTGTCTTCATCCAAATCGACGATGAAAGTCTAGATACTTACTCAGGTCCTGGAATTGTCTTTCTTTCGGCAAAGATGTTCGACGCTTCGCGGCCCATCCCGGAAGAGAAACTCGAACGCGAGATTGCTTATCAATGGTGGGGACAAAGTGTCGGCATGAAGTCTTTTGACGACGCCTGGTTATCACAGGGACTGGCCGAATGGAGTGCATTTGCATTTAGAGAATCAACGCTTAGCGCTGGACCACTCGATAGTGCTCAGCGAGAGCAACAAGAGCGAGCTCTAACGTTCGAACAAACGGCCTCAATCGCTCGAGCGCCCAGTGCGCTTGACGATCAGTCAGCAGCCTACCAGTCGATAGTTTTCTACAAGGGTTCGATGGTCTTTCGCATGCTTCGCGAGACGATCGGGCGAGAGAATTTTGATCGGCTGCTGCGGACGTTCCTCGAGACCTACAAAGGCAAAAACGCCTCGATCGATGATTTCGAGAAACTGACGGCTAAAGTTACCAACGAAAATCTGCGTTACTTCTTCGCTCAATGGGTTGAAGGAACAGGCGTACCGGAATTCACTGTTGACTATCAAATTATTCGCACGCGCGCAGGAAAGTTTCGCACTCGAGGTACTGTGAAACAAAATCTTGAGGCACTGCGAATGCCCGTCGAGTTATTGCTTCGGGCAGAAGGTGATAATCAGCAAACCATCGTCCGCGTTGAAGGCCGTAGCGAGGATTTCGACTTTGAATCTAACGGTCAGCCGATCGAGGTCATCGTTGATCCCAACAACAAGATTTTGAGGATGTCAGATGACCTGCGCGTTTCGATCATCGCCCGTCGTGGAATTGAGCAGATGAAAGAGGGCGTTTACGCGGAAGCCCAGCAACAGTTTGAGGCCGCCTTGAAGCTCGACCGCTCAAATTCGTGGGTCTATTACAACTTGGGATTGTTGTTCCTGGAGCAGAGGAATTGGCCGCAGGCACTCGATAATCTTGAAGCTTCGTTGATTGGGAATCTAAAACCCTCATGGATTGAGGTATGGGCCCACATCAAACGTGGCAATGCGTATGACGCGCAGGGCGATCGCAATCGAGCGGTATCGGAATATAACAAGGCTTTACAAATCGGTATCGATTACGACAATGCGCAGGCTACGGCAAAGAAGTACCTTAATTCGCCGTACGATCCCAAAGCCACACAAACTGCCGAAGCCTCCAGCCCCGGAAATTGATCAGATTCCTCTTGGTTTTACGCCGAAGGTGTAATGAATTAGACAAGGATTTTCCGAGGGCTAGACAAAAACTGAATTCACCACGCGGCTAAAGAGACTATGTGAAACTCATTTTCTCATTGAGTTGCCACACAATCTCTTCAGTTGAACTTCATCCACTTCTACTCCGAGCATAGCAAAGGGCCGTTCATGACGTTGCTTGTTCGTTTCGCTAGTCCACGCAGTTGCGCCAATGGGTCCCAACCATTTGGCGCAGTCCTCCAAAGGCTGGTCCAGGGCGTGCCACGCTCAATCCATGCTTCACGCCATTCATGGAAACTAATGCCCTGATTATCGTCTGTCACTCCGAACTGGAAACCGCAGCATGGGCAGATCTCATAAAGGCCGACACCCGACTGCGAATAAGGGGGCTCATCAAGCCCGTCAAACCCACACACAGGGCAAAAAAACTTCATGACATCATCTTCAAGGGGATTTCTGATTCAGTGTCCTCGAAGTTTCACCGGTAAGAGAAAGCCTAAGCGGCGACGATGGCGATCTTATTTCGATCGGCAATCTTGATCATCTCTTCGCGATCAAACATCAACGTCTTGCCGGCAGTAATGAAAAGACAGCTGGCGCCTGCTTCAATCATCGTGTTCAGAGTTGGAATACCAACCACGGGCACATCAAAGCGCATGTCCTGGTTGGGCTTGGCGAGCTTTACAACGGTAAGACGCTTTTGGACCAGATTACCTGCCCGCAGGATGGTTTCGTCTGTTCCTTCCATCGCCTCGATCGCTACACAAGCTTTGCCACGAACTACAATCGTCTGACCAAGGTCCAACCAGGCAATTTCGCGTGCTATCTCAAGCCCGTACTCGATGTCTTCACGTTCGTGACGATCTGGCTCACGCCTGGTGAGTACTCCTGCTTTAGGCAGTGAATCCTGGAGAAAATAAGTCGAATCGATGAGCTTGATGCCTTCACTTTCAAGCTCAGAAGCGATCGCTCCGATTAATGAGTCAGTATTTCGACGCGGTAGCTTCAATAGCACTTTCAACATACGAGCATCAGGGACCGCACGGCTGAAGATCTGCACATGCTTCACCTGGCCCGCCATGATAGCCTTTTCGACGCCCTGCTCCTTGAAGAATCGAATCATGCGACCGAGTTGGCCGATACCAACCCACTTTACACTGTCAGCTAACTTTTCGATTTCCGGATCGGTCTCCTCGTGAATGGCAGCCACGGCCATGGTAGCGCCCGATTGCCGGGCTCCTTCAAGGACCATAAAAGGAAAACGACCGTTACCTGCAATAAGTCCGAATTTCATTTAGTTACGCCGCGAGTGGAACCCTCGATGAAGGTCAGAAGATCAGTTACTTCTGACGAGTCGTTGATCTCTTCTTTGATTCGCTCAATGGCCTGGGTGGTATTCAGCTTGGCTGAAAGTAAAAGATGAAATGCATGGTGAAGATGGTCCATAGCCTCTCGACTATAGCCCCGTCGCTTCATTCCGACTGTATTTAGTCCGTAACACTTGGCGTGATTTCCAACAGTGAGAGCAAAAGGCAGTGCATCTTTGACAACGACTGAATAGCCGCCGATGTAGGCTTCTTTGCCCACACGACAAAACTGATGAATACCAGAGTAGGCACCAACGTTGGCGCGATCTTCAATAATCACGTGGCCGGCGAGAGTTGCGGCGTTGGCCATAATTACACCGTCGCCGATCAGACAATCGTGCGCGATGTGCGCCTGGGCCATGATCAGACAGTCGTCACCAACTCGAGTGAGCATTCCGCCGCCGGCGGTGCCACGATGAATGGTGACAAATTCGCGGATGTTATTGCGTTTGCCGATCCTCGTTTCCGAAGGTTCGCCCTTGTACTTCAAATCCTGAGAAGCAAGCCCAATAGAGACAAAGGGGAAAATGTGCGTTTCCGAACCAATCGACGTGTGACCGTCTATAACACAATGAGACTCGAGTCTGACATCGTCGCCGAGTTCAACGTTGTCGCCTATAATCGAATAGGGACCAACAAAACAGCGCTCACCGATCCTGGCGTTGGCCCCCACCACGGCGGATGGGTGAATTTTTGTTTGGCTGGAAACTGCAGACATTGCTCGAACGGTGTTATCGGTTTCGGCTGGCTAAATCAACCTCGATCATTGACCTTTTTCCGCAGCATCGCGAGGTGCAACAATGCTCATGATCTCGGCGTCGGCAGCCAGTTGGCCATCCACTTTTGCTTCGCCGCGCATTCGTTGGACCTTCGATCCGATGCGCAGAGCAGTAACTTCAAGAACCAGGGTATCGCCCGGCACAACAGGTCGACGAAAACGAGCTTCCTTGATCCCCGTAAACAAGACCAACTTTTGGTCCCGGTCATCAATTTCCCGAAGTGCGAGTACGGCGCCGACCTGCGCGAGTGCTTCGACGACTAAGACGCCAGGCATGACCGGCGCGCCGGGGAAGTGGCCCTGGAAGAACGATTCGTTAATGCTGACTTGCTTAATACCCACGATACGTTCGCGAGGCACAAGCTCAACGATGCGATCAACCAACAGAAATGGATAACGATGCGGTAGGAGTTTCTGGATCGCCAGTGCGTCTAGGAGTGTTTCCATAAGCCAAAGAAAAAAACGCGGTGACGCGGAACCAACGCCGCATCTCCGCGTTTGGGATGCATGTAGACTTCTTTGTTACTTCGGAGGTGTAGCCGCCGCCGTCGCCGGATTCTTTGCATTGAAATCGGCGATAAAGGCTGCGGTTATATCGATACTGTCTGCTGCGTACAGAAGTGGCACTTGAGTGCCATCAATTATGACGTTGATATTTCGCGCCTTGGCAAAAGCTTCGAGCGCATTTCCAACTTCCTGTTGCAATGGAGCAAAGATCTCATTTCGGCGACGGTTGTAAGCGGTCTGAGCATCTTCGCCTTTTCTCTGAATCTCTTTCTTTAGCTGGTCCAACTGATCTGCTTTGGCCTGCACTGTTTTTTGGTCGATCGGAGTGCCAGCCGGCGCATTTTGGAGTTTGCCCAGTTCATCTTGCAGGGATTGTGCGCGATTCTGCAGCTGGGTAAGTTCATCTTTCGGCTTTTGGAACTCACCGTTGAGTCTCGTAATTGCCATATTGAACTTAGCGATACCAGTCTTCGAATCCAGAAAAGCCTCCGAGTAAATGACAGCCATCTTACTCATCGGAAGCGTGGTAGAAGCGGGTGCCGGAGTTGCTGTTTGAGGTGCCGGAGTTGTTGGGCGCTGCCCTGCCGGAGCGGCCGGTCGCTGGGCGAGCGCTGATGTCGCGATCGCGACAAGAAGGACGGTGCTAAAGACTAGTGAAGGATAACTTCTCATGATCATTTGCTGATCGAGCCCCGCATCTGGCGAGGCTCAAAATTCAGCTCCTGGTAAACTAAATTATGGGTTTGGGACTGAAGCCGTTGCCGGATTCTTGCTATTGAAGTCACTAATAAACGCCTTAGTGATATCGATGCTGTTGTCCGCGTAAACCATCGGTACCTGACTGCCGTCAACGATTACAGTAATACCGCGTGACTTCGCAAAAACCTCGAGGGCCTTTCCGATGTCGATCTGCAATGGTCCAAATATCTCCTGACGACGTCGACCGTAAGCGCTTTCGGCATCTTCGCCTTTTCGTTTGTAATCGACCTGGAGCTGTGCCAGCTGATCGCTCTTCTGACGAATTGCGTCTGGAGCAGCTACATTTTGTGTATCCTGAATCTCTTTTTGCAACGAAGCAATTTTCTGCTGAAGACCATTCAATTCGGTCTGTCGCGGCTGAAACTCGCGATTTAAAGTAGTTAGCAAAGCACTGAAGCGTAAGATCCCACCCTTAGGATCTAAAAACATATCTGAATAGATTACTGCCATTTTGCTGTCTGGAACCGGTCCCATGGCGGTTTGTGGCGCGGGAGCAGTCGGTGCAGCTGGTTTCTGTTGTTGAGCTGAAGCGGAAAAAACTGCGGCAGTCGCCAACAACACGACAGCAGCAATTAAACGATCAATCTTCATAACTTTATTGTAAAACTCCTTACGTGGGGGTGGCCGGAAAGACATTAGTTGTCTCTACAGTCACCATGGTTGGCTTCAAATGATTAAAAAGTACGGCCTACGCTGAAGCGGATGACCTTCTTTTTTTCATTAAAGAAGAATGGAAAGCCGTCAATAACCTGGTCTTCCCGAGCATTCGGATTATACGCAAAGATCAGGCGAAACGGTACATTGATGACCGGCACCTGGACTCTGACTTCCATACCAAGACTTGACCGATAATCGCCTATTTTTGAGAACAAACTCTGCGATAACCGGACAACACTAGTTGTTTGGGCTTGTCCGCGAAGGAAAACCGGCTGAAATCCTCGGGGAAGCAGCGTCACTGGATCGGTGTCGCCGGTACCGGCAAGTTCCAGCTCTGACGTGCTAACAATGCGATTGTCACGAGCGACCAGACTGAAAAACCTGGAAGCACCGAGCCGCGGATCCTTACAAATTGCAAGCGAACTCAAGCTTATGGGTGCGGCCTGACCGGGACCGAAACGAGGACAAGCAACCAAACCAACGGTCGACAGAAACGGCTGATCGTCGAGAAGATTACTCGAGAACTGCTGATCGCTGCCTGATCTTATGTTAAAAGCAGATCCGATATCAGCAAATGCTGCGATACTGACCGTATCGCTGATAATCGGAATTCGATATTCGAAGTTACCCAGTAACTGAGTGTCGCCACCAACCGATGTAAATGAACGCTGTAATTGGGCGACATTACTTCCAGAAACGCCTGTAAAGGTTCCGAGCGAAGCAACCGAAGCAGGCAATCCCGGGATAACAAGCGGGGTACCGGTGGCGTTGAAAGCAGCAACAACATTCTGCGACGTGATGTAGGTATCCAACGGTGCGACCGGACTGATCGACCTGACGTTGTAACCGCGAATAGTGAACTCGTCGCCGAGGAAGTAACGCTCAAAGATCGGCACTCCATCAACAAATGCTAATGAGTTCGCATCGCGAACCTTGGCCGTAGTAGCGAAACTGCCAACCGTACCGGCGATGATTCGGAAACCGAAGACTTCTGGATGTGTCGACTTCTTGCGCCGTACGGGAAAGAACTGGGTGTAGGACATCGTAGGCTGGTACGTCCTGACGTCTCCACCAAGTCCCGCGAGGCCGACTCCGATCGACACTTCACGACCACTAGTTGGATCGATACTCGCATTTCGCGTGTCATACGTGAAAGTCAGAGTGCCGCGACTAGTAAGAATGTTTGGTTGATTATAGATAACCGGAATAAACGTCGAAGAATTACCACTCGTATTGGATTCCGGGTCCTTCACACTAGATAGCGAAAGCTGGTACGAGGCACCAACGCGCGAGAACTGAGTGAAGCGACGTTTGCGATAAAACTCCGACAAGGGCGCGCTGACAAAGAGTGAACCGCCGTAAGAGTCTCGAGTAAACAGATTTTCTTCATTTACGTCCGCAAGATTTATTGTCGAGTTAATAAGATCCTGCTGTGCGCTCAGGTTCTGCGAGAGGAAGGTACCCTCACCGAAAAACTTTTGCGTGAAAGCAAACAACGAGAACCCCGCACTAATTGGTCGGTCCTTTATGTATGGTTCTGTAAATGAAAACTGGAATGAACGTTGCCGGTTACCGGCGGCCACGTTAAATGACAGAACTTCGCCACGACCTAACAGGTTATTGGTGGAGTATTCGAGACCAAAGAAAGAACCACCGATACCGGAAATTCCGCCGTTGAAAGAGATTTGCTGACGTCCTCGTTCGCTTACCTTCAGCGTGAGATCAACATTCGCCTCTTCTTCGTTGGTACGCCGGTCTACGTCTTTGTCTTTATCGATCGGATTAAAATAGCCCAGCTGATTCAACTTGACGACCGAGTACTCCCAATAATTGTCGTTATAGATATCACCTTCGTTGATGAGCACTTCGCGACGGAGTACGTTGTCTCGCGTAAAGGTGTTACCGATGAATTCGAGGCGTCGCAGGCTAAATTGCTTACCTTCCTCGATGGTCACGGCGAAGTCGACGATTCCCTCATTTGGATTTTGCGGATTGTCTTTGAAGGTAGGAACAGGTTCTGCGGTGTACTCGATAAAGCCTTGCCCGCCGTAGAACTTCTTCAGATTTTCAAATAGGCCCTTGCTGACTTTTTCACCGTTAGCTATATCGCCTTTTTCGAGGCCAATTACTGCTCGAATCTGGGCCTCAGAAAAAATCGAGTTACCTTCAACCTTGAACTCGCCTAATCGATAAACCTTACCTTCGATGATCGGGATGGTAATTCTGAGACCTTCGTCCACGGACGAAAGAAAAGGCAATGGCAAGACTGGAAATCCGGTGCGACGAGGTCCAAGACTTTCAACGCGAGGTTCGCCGTGCCGCGCCTGGAGGTAGCCTTTGGCTCGCATGTAGTTGTCGACGAGACGCAAGTCGACATCGAGCTTTTCGCGATCGAGAATGTCGGAATTTTTGAAGCGTGTAATCAATCCCGCTTCCTTGACATACTTCATCGCTCCGCGTAGCGCACCATCGCTGAAGACCTGATTGCCTTCAAACTGAACCTCGACTACCCGTACTCGGTCGCCTTCGCTCACTGCGTAGGTCACAGCAATTGAGGTGGCCGACACCTCCTCTTTCCGCTCCTCAATCGTAGCGTTGGGATGTCCACCTGCAGCCAGCAATTCCTTCATCACTCGAATAGCGTTTCGGGACTTGACTGGATCGTAGGTACTTTCTTTCGACACACCAACACGTCGTTCACGGAAGGCTTTCAATACATCCGATTCCGCGACGCTCTTTAGGCCCTCAAAGGTTAGGTCTCTAATAATTGGAAGTTCTCGAACTTCGAAAATGAGGGCGACGCCACCTCGGGGTCCAGTTTCCGTCAGGACTCGGGTCGCAGTCTTGTCGAAAAAACCTAATTGAAGAATGGCCTGATAATCGCGTTCGACTTGTTCCGGGTTATAGACATCACCGGGCCGTGTCTGAACCCAATACAGGATGTCGTCTTTACGCAGACGTCGATTTCCAGTGACGTCAACGGATTCGACCACACGTTGGGACGGAGTTTGCTGAGCGGTGACGGGTCGGGGGACCGCAAAAAAGGTTGCTAATCCAACTACGAGGCTCAAAAAAAAGAGCCGGAACGCGCAATATAAGTGCATAGGCACCAATTCCCTCAGTAGTTCTTACCGGGCCTCAGAAACTTCGGGGAGCTTATGGGTGATAAAAATCCAGAGATAGAAAACTTTTAAGGCAAAAACTGCTTGGTCGAATCGGGTCGAAGACTGAAGCTAAGATTCAGTCCGCCAAGCGCTCGTTGCCAGATCAATGCAGCAAAGCGGCGCATTATAAGCCATAAAATTCGAAAGTCCAAAAGCGCGAACTCCCGCTGGAGGCTTGATTTGCGGGAGATCGTACCCCTGGACTAGTCGAACAATTCAGACCGTTTAGTGAATTAGAAGTGCGTCGTCGTTGGCTTCAATGCTGACGGGACGAAAATCGAGAGTATCCCCGCTCAAGAAAATCTCAACGAGTTCAGACTCGGCCAATTGGCCTTGAATCAATGCCTCTGAAAGGGGATCCTCGACATATTTCTGGAGCGCCCGCCGCAATGGTCTTGCGCCATAAGATCGGTCTGCACAAGTTTTCTCGACAATCCAACGTTTGGCCTCGTCAGTTAACCTGACCTCAAAACCGTGCCTGCTCATCGTACGATTGATCTGATCGACTTGCAGTTGAACAACCTCGAGAAGTTCTTCGTCGAGCAGTTGATCGAAAATAATGATCTCGTCAAGACGATTGATAAATTCAGGATTGAATGTTTGTCGTACCGACGACATCACCATTTCTTCCATCTTCTCGCGAGAGGCATCAGTATTTGCCTGGAAGCCAAGAGTGCCTTTCTTTTGAATAAAGCGCGCACCGATGTTCGAGGTCATGATGATAATCACATTCTTGAAATCGACTGTATTGCCAAGTGCGTCGGTAAGAATGCCGTCTTCAAAAACCTGCAACAAGATATTAAAAATGTCCGGGTGCGCCTTTTCTATTTCATCGAAAAGTAAAACTGAGTAGGGCGAACGCTTGATTCGCTCGGTGAGCTGGCCACCTTCTTCGTGCCCAACGTAACCTGGCGGTGAGCCGATTAACTTCGAGACTGAGTGTTTTTCCATAAACTCAGACATATCAAAGCGAATCAGCGCTCGTTCACTGCTAAACAGAAACTGTGCGAGCGAGCGGGCGACCTCGGTTTTACCTACGCCAGTTGGTCCAAGGAATAAGAACGACCCAACCGGACGCAACGGATTCTTCAATCCAGCCCGAGAGCGACGGATCGCGCGAGCCAGGGCTGAAATCGCTGGCCGCTGCGAAACTACCCGCTTGTGCAACTCGATTTCGATGCGGAGAAGCTTTTGAGTTTCCTCTTCTTTAAGTGAAGTGACAGGAATACCA
>DATIBX010000389.1:0-4043 GCA_035457105.1 Pyrinomonadaceae bacterium | reverse complement strand
ATCGCACCTCGCAAGCTGGAAGCCGCGAACTTTCACGCTCGAAATTGATGGCAAATCATATCAGGCCACCTTTGCGGCAATCGGAAAGGCGTCAACCTACGGCGGTCAGTTGGCAATTACTCCTCGGGCACGGATCGATAGACCAGAGTTCGAGGTCTGTCTTATTAAGAGTTCCAGCCGGTTACGGTATTTACGCTTGTTGTCTCACGCGATGCGCGAAGGAATGCCGGAGAACAATGAAGACGTACTTTTTTTGAGGACTCAAAAAGTGAAAGCCATTGGCGACGCCCCCGTCCAGATCGACGGTGAACTGATCGGAGATCTTCCGATGACATTCGAGATCGCTCCCGAATCACTCGACGTCATCGTCCCGTAAACTCAAGCCTGACTTAGCCTCTCCTTACCTAACTAGAACTCGTCTCGATTCTCACCCCTAACTGTTCTCGGTTACATAAAAGCCAAATCTCTCTGTGCTTCCTCAGTGTTCTTTGTGACTCTGTGGTGGGTTGTATTGGTTAGTGTCTTTCTTCCCCGCAGTGGATTAGCATGAAGTGAGCGCTAACCACAGAGACACAGAGAACACGGAGGTAGCACAGAGAGACGAAAACAAAAAGCAAGCCTCGGGATCTCCTATTCTAGATTGGTCTTCTGAAACTCACTTACCACTCAACCACGCCGCACGTAACGCTTTCGCTTCGGCAGACACACCGTTCTTCTCAACGATCTTATATTCATACCTCTCAGGTTCACCCAGCACTAAGTTAACCTTAATCGTCCGCCGGTCCCGTTTTACCGTAACCGGTACACTCTGACCCGTTTTGTATCCCGCGAGTGTAGTGCGCCAAGCCTTCGTCGCCGGCTTTCCCCCCAGCTCAACTATCGCATCACCTTTCTGCAAGCCCGCAGTTTCCGCCACCGAATTGTTTTGAACATTTTCGATAACTGGTGTGCGCGGATCATCAAGCTGCACACTCATTCCGGCATTAAACGGTTCTTTCGCCTGACTCTTGATGAGCTGAAGTCCAACATAGCCAAACGCTTCTTCATAAGGAAGCACCTCGACACCGCGAATATACCGGTCAAAAAATTCAGCCATGTCAAAACCACTGACTTCTGACGCAACGCGCTGCAAGTCTTCGGTGTGATAGCCTCGCCCGCGCAGGTAATAGCTATTATTCGGACTCTTCAGATAGAACTCGTCGTACATTTTCCGCATGACATCGTCGAGTGATGCCTTTCCTTTAGTCCGGCCACGAATTATTAGATCGAGAACCATTCCGATCAATTCGCCTTTGGGGTAATAACTAATGGCAGTGTTCTCCAGGTTGGTGTTCTGAGCGTGCGGCGCGTCATCCAGAAACGGCGCCGAAAGCGAAGAATCTTCTGCACTCATTAAATGACTTCCCTGTGCGCTTTCGATGCCATAAATCGTCCCACTCTCGCGCCGCAAAAACTGCTGATCATCCCAAAGGCCAGCCCGTCGCAACATCAGGTGCCCGTAGTAATTGGTGAACCCTTCGGCGACCCACAATCCACGTGTGCTCAAGGGCCGCGTAAAATCCCATGGACCAAGTTCGAAAGGACGCAAACGCTTGACGTTCCAGACATGAAAGAACTCGTGGGCCACGGTACCTAGCGTCTCGTCATACACGCCAGTATCAGAGAGCAAACCCGGTTCAATAATTTGCGTGGAAGTAAGGTGCTCCATCCCGTCTCCGGAGTGATCATCACCTGCGAAATGAATCAGAAAGGTGTACTCATCAAACTCTGGTGGTCCCCACAATCCCGTCTCCGCTCGTACAATCTTCTCGATATCTTTAACCAGGCTGGCTCGCTTTCCGCCATCGGAGCCGAATGAATGTATAACGACATGATACTTTTTACCGTCGACTTCGAAGTCATCCTTACTCCACTCAGGCGCAATCTCGGTGGGCGTATCAATCATGATGTCCCAATTCGCAAACTGCCAGTTCAATTGGTTCGGCGAAGTGGTTCGCCCATTGATCGTACGCCAACCGGAAGGCGACTCAATTGTAAGTTGCACCGGATCCGCTTTATGGCCCACGACGTACATAAAGATCGATCCGCCATTAAAGTTGGCATGGCGTTCATCAAGTTGAGAGAAGGTTCCTGACAGATCATTGCCGAAGACTTTGTATGAGATCGTTAGACCACTGCTGCTCTCAATCGGAACACTCCACGTTTGATCGTCTACCCGGGTCACCTTTCGCGCTGTTAATTTGCATTTTGCACCGGCTGGACAGACTCCTCCGGCTGCCTGAAATTCCTGGACATTCTTTGCAAAGTCAAAGACCGCATATCGACCGGGAGACCATTTCGGCATCTGAAACTGTATGTCCTTATTTTTCCACTCGTCAGTCAGCTCAACTTCGATGGATACTTCGAACAGATGGGACGTCGGCCTGGACATCGAAAGGTTGTACCTGATCGAACGCAATGCCGAACTCTGGCCGAGCACGGATTGCGCACAAAAGACAGCCACTAGAGCCACTAGTGGACCATAGACCAGCCGGGATGAAGAGACTCTCATTCACAAAACTCCATCAACAAGATTGCGAAGCGGGAAGATGGTCTGATTATGTTTAGACAACCAGAAACTGTCAAAACTAAATACTCTCCACCGATTTCGCCGATGACTCAGATTAAGAACTCATTCTGGAGCTAAATCGCATTCCTCATCTCAATTGCGAAATCTCGGTAAACGGCGAGATCTGTGGATGACTCGCCTTGCATATCATGGCCTCGCTCGTTTATTACTGAGCAATGCCAACCGAACGTCTTTATTATTCGGACTCTCATCTAATCGAGTTTGAGGCCAAAGTACTCGATGTAACTGAACGAGTGAGCGGTTGGGCCGCTGTCGTTCTCGATCGTACTGCCTTCTATCCAACCGGGGGAGGACAACCCAGCGATACCGGCACCTTAAACTCGCAGCGAGTCGTTGAGTGTATCGACGATGGCGGAAAAGGCGTGCTGCATGTCGTACAGGGCGCAACTCCTGCACTCGGCAGCACGGTTAAGGGCCGCGTTGACTGGGCCAGACGCCTGGACCACATACAACAACACACCGGACAACACATCTTATCGCAGGCCTTCGAGCAGCTCTTCAAGGCACCTACGAAAAGTTTTCGCGTCTTAGACCAGTCGTCCGAGATCGACCTGGAGATCAATAATCCAACCACGGAACTAATTGAGCGCGCAGTCGAGCTCGCCAATAACGTGATCTGGGAAGATCGCACCATCACGATTCGCAACGTCAGCTCTGAAGAGGCGTTGGACCTGCCATTGCGCAAAGAACCAGCGCGCTCGGGGGATCTGCGCCTGATCGAGATCGAAGGATTTGATCTAAGTCCCTGCGGTGGCACACATGCTTATCGCACTGGCGAGGTTGGAATGATAGCAGTCCGATCCTGGGAGCGCGCTAAGGGTTTGACGAGAATTGAATTTGTCGCCGGTACCCGCGCACTGGCTGATTACCGGCGGGCAAACGCCAGTGCGCGAGCAGTGGCAGCTTTGTTTAGCACAGGCCGCGATGATGCCCCTCAACTCGCAGCATCGATGGTTGAAGACCATAAAGAACTACAAAAAAGAATTCGAGTTCTCGAGGACATTGCCGCAGGAGTAGAGGCAGACAGTCTTTTGAACGAAAGTCAATCAGAGGGTACTCGTATCATCGCGCGAGTCTTTGAAAGACGGGACGCAGAGTCGCTGAAGAAGCTGGCGCATGCTTTGGTTAGTCATCCAAACACTATTGTTTTGCTTGGCTCCTCAGATCGCGAGACTGCACGACTTGTCTTTGCGCGGTCAGCAGACGCCAGCGGCGATATGAGCGAGTTAATGCGGCAGGCGTGCGAATTGCTCGAGGGTCGCGGCGGCGGTAAGCCCGACATGGCCCAGGGCGGCGGAAGGAAGGTCGATAAATTGGATGAGGCGATTGCGCTGGTCCAGGAAAAACTCACGCAACTAAGCGAATAGGTTTTTTGATCGCCATTCCATCTAAGTGAGCTTGGAGCTGATTTCAT
>DATIBX010000388.1:0-3555 GCA_035457105.1 Pyrinomonadaceae bacterium | reverse complement strand
TGAACGACAGAATCACAACATGAGTCAAAAGCACTTCTTTGCCGCCGCTCCAGTCATCGTGGCAAGCAGTTTTCTGTTGTTGTTGTCGTTCTGTTATGGACAAAAACAGTCCGATCCTTCCCAGCAAACGCGACCCCGCGAGGTTTCAGGCGGCGGGCAAACAGTACAGGTAGGACCGCGCGAAAACTTACAAAAAGCAATTGATGCTGCCAAACCGGGAGATACTCTGGTTCTGACGGCAGGGGCTAGTTACAAGGGCCCGATAAGTCTTCCGAATAAGAGCGGGGCATCCGACTCGTTTATCACGATCCGAACCTCCAATCTGGCTGGTATTTCACCTGAGAACACCAGGACTAAACCTGACCTCCACGCGGCTAATATGCCGAAGATCCTGGCTCCAAATAGTGGCTCAGCCCTGGTAACCGCTCCTGGGGCGCATCATTACCGGTTTATTGGAGTCGAGTTTGCTCCTGCTCCCGATGCTAACTACGTTTACAACGTCATTCATCTTGGGTCAGATGAATATACGGACACCTCCCAGTTGCCTCATCACCTGGTTTTCGATCGATGTTATGTGCACTCAACCGGGCTGGGGAAAGCTCGTCGCGGATTCGCTTTAAACTGTGGTGACACATCGATCTTGAATTCTTACATTGCAGGGTTCGCGGGTCCTGGTGACGAGACGCAGGGCATTGCTGGATGGAATGGCTCCGGTCCCTTCAAGATTGTAAACAACCATATCGAGGGTGGAGGCCAGAACGTTTTCTTCGGCGGTGGTGATCCACGCATCCCGAACCTCGTACCTTCCGATATTGAGATAAAAAGGAATGAACTCACCAAGCCATCGGCGTGGAGAGGAAAAGTGACCATCAAGGCCATCTTTGAAATGAAGAATGTGCGGCGGTTGGTTATTGACGGCAACTTGCTCGTAGATGATCACACTACAACTGCATTCGCCTTGACTGTTCGTAATCAAAGTGGAACAGCACCGTGGAGTACCGTCGAGGACGTCGAGATAACAAATAACGTAATAAAGCATGCAAATGGAGCGGTGAACATCCTTGGCGTTGATGATCTCAGACCTAGTCAACAGGGTAGGCGTATGAGGGTGGCGAATAACCTTTTTATAGATACTGGAGTGGATAATACAGCGTTTGTTCAAACCAGTCGCGGCGAATCCATCACTATCGAGCACAATACGGTTCAGCACACCGGAAATGTAATAACCAGCCATGGTGGCCCTACAACGAAGTTCATTTTCCGCAACAATATCTTGCAGAACAATGCTTATGGTGTCTTTTGTGAAGGCGGGTCGCTTGATACGTGTTTGCCGGGAGCGTTGTTTTCCAGAAATGTCATAGTCGACAATTACGACTCAGCCGGAAAAGGTTATCCACTTGAGCGCAGTTATCCGGCCGGTAATTTCTTTCCCCGATCATTCAAAGAGGTGGGCTTTGTAGATCTTGACCAAAACGATTTTCGTTTAGGACCCACCAGCCGCTTTCGAAATCGTGCGACTGATGGCAAGGATATCGGGGTTAACTTTGATGAATTGAAGGCCTCCGGGGCTATGAATGCCGGTGACTAAGTTGCGAGAGGTTGCGAAGCAGTGCATTGAGCACTGCAGAATGGAGTTTGAATGGCGAGTAAGCTAAAGCAAATAGCAAAAAAGTCGAAGAACGCGATTATTGTCAGGAAGATTTACGAAGACTGGCAACTGAAGCGTCGCTTTAACGCGGGGAATCCGGAGTCGCTTCATGGCTCAACCCATAGCACGATCATTACGTCGACGGACCAGAGTGTCGATTATATTCTGACGCAGTTTGAAGACTATCTTCAGTACTCGGGCTTGACGTTAGAAGATCTTCAAGGGAAGCGAATCTTTGAACTCGGTTTCGGCGACAATGTCGGCGTTGCTTTGAAGTTCATAGCCGTCGGCGCCAGTCAGGTTGTTTGTCTTGATAAGTTCTATTCCAAAAGAGACATGGGACACCAGCTCGAGATCTATCGGGCGTTACGAAACAGACTGACTGACGAGGAAAGAAAGAGATTCGACGACGCAGTTACGTTGTCGTCAACAGTCGAGCTCAATTCTGACAAGGTGCGGTGTATTTACGGTGTCGACGTTGAAAATGCCGCGGAACTTCAGAATGTTGAAAAATTCGATCTCGTTCTTTCGCGAGGCGCTATTCAAGACATCTATGAACCTGATGCCGCATTCCGGGCAATGGACGAGATCCTAAAGCCCGGCGGTTTGATGTTGCATAAAATTGATCTCAGCGATCAGGGAATGTTTCGCGCGAACGGGATGAATCCGTTAACTTTTTTGACCATCCCCGAGTCCGTCTACAAGCTCATGGCCCTCAATTCAGGTAAACCGAATCGCAAGCTGACCAGTTACTATCGGGATGTCATGACGAACCTCGGTTATGAACCGACCATCCTGGTTACAGACATCATCGGAGTGGGCGATGTCGGTAAAGGGAATCTCCATCCGCACAAGGCGTCAATCAGACTGGGCGAGGATTACTCTGAAGCTACTTTGGAGCTGATTCGAGAAATCAGGAGTAAACTTCAGCCACGATATCGTGAGTTGCCTGATTTGGAGCTGATGGTCGATGGGATTTTCCTGATCGCCAAAAAGCCAGCTTAGAACAAGAGAACCATTCTATCGCCCAAATGAAAAGTGAAAGTTTACTGACTCGGCTCTTTTTGAATTTGCCCTGGTTGATACGGTACCCCGGCTGGCGTATCAAAGAACTGATCGAACGTGCCACTCATGAGGTCGACTCACCTCACCTCATAATCCTTGTCGCAAATCATTTCGAACCCGCTTACAACGAGGAGCAGAATGCAAATGGGTGGCTGGGCGTTCCCATGAGCGAACAGGACCAAATGGCCCGGCTCGAGGACTGGTGTGAAATGGCGACATCAATTGGTCGCGAGATAAAAGACCAGGACGGAATGCCATTTCGACATACCAATTTTTATCCGGCCGAACAATATTACAAGTCACTGCTCGATCGACTCGCGGCTTTACAAGCGGAAGGATTTGGCGAGGTAGAAATTCATTTGCACCATGGTGTCAATCAGCCCGACTCCGCTGAAAACTTCACCAGAGTGCTCACGGAGTTTCGCGACCGGCTCGTTGAAGATCACAACTGTCTTTCCCGGCCCGTAACAGGTGGCCCTCCGATGTATGCGTTCGTGCACGGAAATTGGGCGCTGGCGAATTCAGCCAATAATCGATTCTGCGGAGTCGACACCGAGATGCAGATCCTTCGTGACACTGGTTGCTACGCGGATTTTACTTTGCCATCCGCGCCTGATCGTTCCCAGGTTCCCCGTTTGAATGCGCTCTATGAATGTGGTTATCCACTGGACAGGCGCGTTCCACACTACTCCGGTCCGGGATTAAAAGTGGGGCATCGTCCATCTTTCCCTGTCATTTTTACCGGGCCGCTCGTGCTTGATTGGAGGAGAAGATTATCAGGCCTGCCGGTGCCCAGGCTCGAGAGCGGAGCACTCACGGCGCGGAGTCCTGTAGATATTGAT
>DATIBX010000387.1:0-2900 GCA_035457105.1 Pyrinomonadaceae bacterium | reverse complement strand
TTAACCATCCCAAAAGGGATTGATGACTCCTAATTGCTGTGGACCATTGTGGTCCTGGTGGTTAGGAGTTTTTATATATGGAGAAAACAATTTTCATCGCTGTAGCTGGTTTAGTCGGCACGCTGGTTCGATACTGGCTCTCGGGATTTGTGGCCCGTCGGTATGGTGAAACGTTTCCGTGGGGAACGCTGGTAGTGAATTCAATCGGAAGCTTCCTGGCCGGTGCGATATACCACCTTGCCGAAGAGAGATTACTGATCTCGCCCACCATGCGCCCTATAATTTTCATCGGCCTGCTCGGCGGGTTTACCACTTTTTCATCGTATGGCCTGCAAACGTTTACGTTGTTGCGCGACGGCGAAATCGGATTAGCGACTCTCAACGTCGCTGTCTCGAACGTGCTTGGATTGTTGATGGTGTGGATTGGATACGTTGTCTGCAAAGCTCTCTGACAATCATATAAATCCTGCAAATCTTGTCATCCTGTCTATGGCTTTATCCTTTCCACGTCGCCAGGTGCCAGGTGTTTCCAAATTCATCTCTGACCCGGGCCGTGCGATCGCCGTAGGGTTGATCCGTGGGCTCAAGGACTGAGGTCGCGCCGGCGCTCACCGCTCGACTATACACCGCATCTACATCCTCTACGTACATGTAGATCGCTGACTGCATCGGTTGCCATTGTTCGTGTGCTTCACCCATTTCGACGATCGTGTCTCCAAGTCGAACCTTCGCGTGATAGACATACCCTGTCTCGGATTGATGTCGCTCAACCACCTCCGCTCCGAATGCGTTCCCCAGAAAATCGATGAACTTCGGCGCACCGGCGGGATGGAAGTAAAGCGTAACCATATAAAGATCCGGTATGGGAGTTTCATCAAAACGTTTTGCGATATACCACTCGTTACCACCAATGTCCTTTACCCCGGCGACACGTTCGCCATACTCCTGATCGGAAGGCTCCACCAGCGAAGTCGCCCCGGCCGCGACCGCCCGCGCATAAAGATCATCAACGTCCGGAACGTACAAGTGAATCGCCGACGGCTGCGGGTCGAGAGTCGGACCACCAACAATCAGCAAGGTCGAATCACCGAGTCTGAGCTCACAATGCACACCGCCCGGGCCAGTCGCTCGATATGACTCAACCGCTCCGAACGCCTGCTTTACGAAGTCAACCAACTCCACCGCGGGTTTCGTGATTAAATAAGGTGTAACTGTGTGGAACCCCGGCCGTTTGAACGCTTTTGCTGCTGCGGTACTCATGTCGTCTTTGCCTCCTAATTGTTTCTTCAGTGCCGCGCGAAACTGCTCGGAGGGCAGACCCTGCAACTCGCGCGCAACTGCTATAAGTTCACTCAACTCACGATCTGTCTCACTCACCGCAGGCTCACCCTTTGCGAGCAGCGCGCTGACAGCATCGTCCAGTTGATCGATGATGGAACGTTCAGCCATTACTTAGTCTCCTCGCGCAACCGTGCACGAAGATTTTCTAACCCTCGAAATTGAAGTTGCTTGACTGCACCCTCGCTACGATTCAGCTCAGTAGCAATTTCACGAATACTCTTCTCGTCTCCAAAGCGGAGGAGGATCACCTTGCGCTGATCTTCCGGGAGCTCCGCAACAGCGTGAAAGAGTTGCGCGCGACGTTCTACGACTTCAAGATCCGAATCCACGGAAGTATTCGTCGTTGACTCAGTTTCCGCGACTTCGCGTGACTTCTTTCGCACGTGGTCGGCAATCGCGTTTGCGGCGATTCGATAGAGCCACGTGACAAATGGTGCGCCACGCCATTTGAACTTCCCAATGTTTGCGAGCGCCTGTTGAAAGACATGTGCGGTAAGGTCCTGACTCTCAGATCGATCCTGAATTCGGCACGCGATATAGGCGTAGATGCGATGGAAGTGCAGCTCGTAAAGCTCCGCAAAGCGGCCCGGATCCTTCTGAGCAGCCTCGACAAGCATGCGTTCGTCCGATTCAGTAACCCGACTCAAGTTAGCCTCGCGCCAGTTTTCTATGAGATAAACTGTGTTCTCGCCGAAAAGTTACGGTCAGAAGCGAAATATTATTAGCCACAAAAAGGCAGATAAAGCACAAAATGGTCAGCTATCCAACTATCCGAGTTTGGTCATTGCTTCTATTCGTTGGCCTCAGTGTCAACTGTAATCGCAGTGCCAACAAAGCCACAGTTCAGACATTCGATGCCGCTACCGAACAGCCGCTCGTAATTCGAACAACTCAGTCGCCATCCAGCGGTGACAGCCGCGAACCCGAGTTAACCACCACTCCCGATGGTCGCGTGATTCTGAGTTGGGTTGAAAAACTCGCTGACAAACGTCATGCGCTGCGCGTGGCCATGCTCGATCGTGATGGTTGGGGCGAAGCGCGCACCGTGGCCCAGGGCGACAACTGGTTCATCAACTGGGCTGACTTCCCCTCAGTCATCGCGCTGAAGGACGGCACACTCGCCGCACACTGGCTCGTTAAGAGCGGCTCAGCCACTTACGCATATGATGTGAACATTTCCAGATCTACTGACAATGGTAAGAGCTGGATCAGACCGATCGTGCCGCATCGTGACAACACGCAAACCGAGCATGGCTTTGTATCACTCATTCCGCTGCCTGATGGACGGCTCGGGGCCGTTTGGCTTGACGGCCGCAACATGAAGAATATGAAGGAAAGTGACGATCATGGCCCGGCCCCTGAGAGTATGACTCTGCGGTATGCCGCGATTGACGCAAACGGTATTTTGTCTGACGAAACGGAATTGGATGAACGGGTGTGTGAGTGTTGTCAGACGTCTGCTGCGGTTACGATTGAAGGTCCGATAGCCGTCTATCGCGACCGCTCAGAAACTGAAGTGCGCGATATTCATATCGTGCGGCAGGTGAATGGAAGTTGGA
>DATIBX010000386.1:0-4152 GCA_035457105.1 Pyrinomonadaceae bacterium | reverse complement strand
GGAGTTGACGAGAAGCGTGAGATGCGGTGGACCGAATACGCTGCTGCGATGTTGCTTTATAGCGTGGTGTCGATGCTCGTGCTCTACGCGTTGCAGCGGTTGCAATATTACCTACCATTCAATCCCCAGAAGCTAGCCGGGGTCAGCACGCACTCGTCGTTTAATACGGCCGCGTCTTTTACTACTAATACAAACTGGCAAGGTTACGGCGGTGAAACGACGATGAGTTACCTCACGCAGATGGCGGGGCTGGCTTATCACAACTTTACTTCGGCCGCGGTCGGCATGGGTCTGGCCATCGTTTTCATTCGCGGTATTGCGCGGCGCGAAACCGAAGCGCTCGGCAACTTCTGGGTAGACATGGTGCGCGGAGCGCTTTACATCCTGCTGCCGCTAAGCGTTGTCATGGCACTACTGCTGGTTTCCCAGGGTGTGGTGCAGAACTTCAGACCCTACGATACCGCGCAGTTAGTTGATCCCGCGATCACTGTCGAAGTGGATAAGAAAGACTCTGATGGAAATGTGATCACTGATGGTCAGGGAAACGCGGTCAAGGAGACGCTGCCTGTAAAAGAACAAACCATTGCCCAGGGACCGGCGGCGTCTCAGATTGCGATTAAACAGCTCGGCACTAACGGCGGTGGCTTTTTCAATGTCAATTCCGCTCACCCATTCGAGAACCCGTCACCATTTTCCAACTTCCTGGAGCTGTTTGCGATCTTAGCGATATCGGCTGGTTTCACTTACACGCTTGGACGAATGACCGCTTCACCAAAACATGGGTGGGCCGTGTTTGCTGCGATGTTCTTTCTGCTCTTCGTCGGTGTGCTGGTCTGTTACTGGGCCGAAGCGCGAGGAAACCCGATCTTCCCGGCCAATGTCGATCAGACCGCCTCTGCGTTGCAGCCCGGTGGCAACATGGAAGGCAAGGAGGTGCGGTATGGAATAGCGAATTCGGTGCTATGGGCCACCGAAACCACTGATGCTTCAAACGGCAGCGTCAACAGCATGCATGATTCCTACACACCACTGGGAGGATTGGTGCCCTTAACGAACATCCTGCTCGGCGAAGTTATTTTCGGCGGCGTCGGTGCGGGGATGTACGGCGTGTTGGTGATGATCATTCTTTCGGTCTTCATCGCCGGACTAATGGTCGGACGTACGCCGGAATACCTGGGCAAAAAAGTCGAAGCCTACGATGTGAAAATGGCCATGTTGTACGTCCTAATATTTCCGTTGTCGATCCTAGTCCTTACGTCGATATCAGTGCTCTCGGATAAATTCGGGCTGACTTCGCTCAACAACAGTGGGCCGCATGGCCTATCGGAAATTCTTTATGCCTTTACCTCAGGCACGGGAAACAACGGTTCAGCGTTTGCCGGACTGAATGCCAACACGATTTGGTACAACACGACGATCGGAATCTCGATGTTGGTGGGTCGCTTTCTGATGATCATTCCAACACTGGCGATTGCCGGTAGCTTGGCACGAAAGAAAGCAGTGCCGCCTTCCCTCGGAACATTCCCGGTTACCACGCCATTGTTCACCGCGCTGTTGGTAAGTGTGATTTTAATTGTTGGAGCTTTGACATTTTTCCCGGTGTTGAGTCTGGGACCAATTGTTGAGCACTTGTTGATGCAGGCAGGGAAAACATTTTGAGAGGAAGGTCTTAGGTTTTTGGTCTTTGGACTTTTGTCTTCGTACGCAAGCTGAATTTAAAAGACAGGACTGGCGATCAAAGACAAAAGGCCCAAGAACTAAGACCGAACATAATGGCTACTGCTAAGAAAAAAGCAATCTGGAATGCAAAGATCGTCCAACGCGCAATTACAGACTCATTCAAGAAACTGAATCTGAGCAAGATGATGGGCAATCCCGTCATGTTTGTCGTAGAGGTTGGTAGTGTCTTGACCACTCTGCAGTTGATTCGTGGATTCATTGCGCCTATTCCTGGCGTGACTAATACCACTTTTGAGTTACAGATCACGCTTTGGCTTTGGTTTACGGTACTGTTCGCAAACTTCGCTGAGGCCATGGCGGAAGGACGCGGCAAGGCCCAGGCTGATAATCTCCGCAAGTCGAAGACCGAGACGATCGCGCATCGCGTCGTTAGTGGCGATCAGACGGAGGATATTCAGGCGCCACAACTGCGCAAGGACGATGTGGTAATCGTCTCGGCTGGTGAATTCATACCTGGGGACGGAGAGATTGTAGGAGGCGTTGCCTCGGTTGATGAGTCGGCGATCACCGGTGAGTCCGCCCCGGTCATTCGTGAAGCTGGCGGGGATCGTTCCGCTGTGACTGGTGGCACGCGCGTCCTTTCAGATCAGATCAGAGTTCGCATCACCTCGAATCCCGGCGAGACATTCATCGATCGAATGATTGCGCTGGTAGAAGGCGCTGAACGTCAAAAAACACCAAATGAGATTGCGCTTAATATTCTCCTCGCTGGACTAACGATTATCTTTCTGTTAGCGGTGGTGACCCTTCAACCTTTCGCTATTTATTCGGGGGCACGTCAAACCATTTTCGTTCTCATCTCTCTGCTGGTGTGTTTGATTCCCACCACCATCGGCGGCCTGCTTTCGGCCATCGGGATCGCCGGCATGGACCGCCTGATTCAGCACAATGTACTTGCCATGTCAGGGCGCGCCGTTGAAGCAGCGGGCGACGTGAATACTCTGCTGCTCGATAAGACCGGCACGATCACCCTCGGGAATCGACAGGCAACAGCTTTCATTCCACTGCCCGGAGTGGACGAAGCCGAGTTGGCCGAAGCTGCACAGTTGTCTTCACTGGCGGATGAAACCCCGGAAGGACGCTCAATTGTAGTGCTGGCGAAGGAGAAGTATGACCTCCGAGGACGAGACTTGGCGCCTCACGAGGCCACCTTCGTTCCGTTTACTGCGCAGACGCGCATGTCCGGAGTGGATTTTGACTCGCGCGAAGTGCGAAAGGGAGCGGCTGACGCGATCCTGAAATATCTCGGTTCCTCCGGAGGTCACCTGATTGGTGATTTGAACGCGATAGTTGAACGGATCTCGCGCGAGGGTGGAACGCCTTTGGTAGTCGCTGAGGATCGCCTGCCGCTTGGTGTGATTCACCTTAAGGACATCATCAAGGGAGGCATGATCGAGCGGTTCAATCAGATGCGGCAAATGGGGATCAGAACCGTCATGATCACGGGTGACAATCCTTTGACTGCTGCCACGATTGCTCGCGAAGCCGGCGTCGACGACTTTCTCGCGGAGGCGACACCGGAAGACAAGATGGCTTTGATCAAACGCGAGCAGGCGGGAGGCAAGCTTGTGGCAATGACCGGCGACGGGACGAACGATGCGCCCGCGCTGGCGCAGGCTGATGTCGGCGTTGCCATGAACACCGGTACGCAGGCGGCAAAAGAAGCTGGGAACATGGTGGACCTTGATTCGAATCCGACGAAGCTGATCGAGGTTGTCGAGATCGGAAAACAGTTGTTAATGACCCGAGGCGCGCTGACCACCTTTTCAATCGCAAATGATGTGGCGAAATATTTTGCGATTATTCCGGCGATGTTTGCCGCCGCTTTTCCAGTGCTGAATGCTCTGAACATTATGGGCTTGCGCACACCACAGTCGGCGATTCTTTCAGCGGTGATTTTTAATGCGCTGATCATCATTGCCTTGATTCCGTTAGCGCTGAGAGGTGTGAAGTATCGACCGATGTCGGCGGCGTCATTGCTCCGACGCAATCTATTGATTTATGGGTTCGGCGGACTGGTCGTGCCATTCATTGGAATAAAGATAATTGACGTGATTATCCATGCGATTGGTCTGGCGTGAGAGAAGATAGCTATGAAAAATCTTGTTACAGCAATTCTGATGACGATTGTCACAACAATCTTGCTAGGGGTCATCTATCCCCTCGTTGTGACCGGCCTCGCACAGGTAATCTTTCCGAATCAAGCCAATGGATCGTTGATCAAAAGGGCTGACGGTACCGTGCTTGGTTCACGTTTGATTGGCCAGCCTTTTTCTTCGCCGGGTTATTTTCGATCACGACCATCGGCTGCGGGTGCAGCCGGTTATGATGCCGGCGCCTCATCAGCGTCTAATCTGGGTCCCACAAGTCAGAAATTGATGGATCGAATCAAAGCCGACGTTGAAAAGTTGC
>DATIBX010000385.1:0-12965 GCA_035457105.1 Pyrinomonadaceae bacterium | reverse complement strand
CTCCTAAGAGAAAGGATGACTTCAACTGCTCTTCAATCTCGGATTATCGCATACATAAGCTGGTCTATAGTTTGACCATCTTTGGTAACACTTTTTCTAAGACGTCCTTCGAAACTGTACCCAGCCTTTTCAAGCACCCTTGCCGAAGCCGGATTCCAGGCAAACACAGTCGCGTAAAGACGGCAAAGGTCATAGTTCACAAAGGCAAATTCCGTAACTGCTACCAACGCTTCAGTAGCAATGCCACGCCCCCAAAACTCTTGCCCTAACCAGTAGCCTATTTCGGCAGAACGATGACCAACATCGTACTGAATTGAGAAGCCAATACCGCCGACCGCTTCATCGGCAACGGCAATCGCGAAGTTTGTTTCTGGCTGAAATCCAACCACTGACTCGAGCCATCTTCGCGCATCGCTCGCAGTGTACGGATAGGAAAAGCGATCGCGTAGATTGATCCAGACGTTGCGGTTGTTCGCGTGTCGCACTATGGCCTCAACGTCGCTCCATTTCCAACTGCGAACAGTGGCTCCGGTCAGTTCGCGATACATGGCTATCTTCCCTTGGTGGCTATTGCGCCGCTGAAAGGCGCGGCAGAATCGCTGCGCCTCGTGGCATAAGATATCCCGTCTTGAATGTCGTCACCTTCTGTAACGAGTCGGCCAGCGTTGTTGATGCCTCCATCTTCATATAAGAAACGTCCTGCGTGGCCAACTCAGAAATCAGATGGACACTAAAACGTTCTGTTTTCGACATGAGCGACCAAGCCGTTTGGCCATTGACCTCATAACGGTCCTTAAGACGCATTTCCAATGAGTGGGAATCCTGAGCCTCAAACCATTGAAGGAAATTTGAGCGACCAAGACCATCCCGACACTCGGCGAGCAAAATGATCGTTCCACCATCCTTACACGCCGTCGACGCCATTTCCAACGCCTTATGTGCCTGAATTAGGTTGAGATCGTGTGGTGCACCTCCGCAACTGACGATCACCAGATCTCGCTTTTCCCTAATCTGTTTGGAGCGCATTCTAAGATAGTGTTCACAGGCAGCATGGTGAGACTGACGCCAGTCTCCGCAATAGATTGCGAACGCTCGTTTATCTGCACCAACAATCGTGTTGATCGTAAAGGCTGGTGCGACACGGGCAGCAATCTCCTCGCATTCTTCGTTGACGGCGTTCCCAGCCAGCAATCCTGGACCAACACCCGATCTCCGTCCACCCTTGTCAAAGTCCAAGGCTAAGAGATGGGTTGCTGCTACAGTTTCGGCGGAAGCAAGGCCCGGACAAATCGATTTTCGCCCACCAGTGAACCCCGCAAAGTAATGGAAGTTGACCCCACCAACTACAACTATGCGCGAAAACTCCTGCAAAGCTCTATTGAGAATTACCGGTATGCCTCTTTTCGTCGTACCGAAGTGAGTTAAATTCGTCTGGTCTAGCGCATCGTGATCAATGGTCCGTATTCGCTGCACAATGAAAGGCGTTAAGAGTTCCGCTTTTTCCGTTTGCGTAACGCGACGGTGAATTCCGGTTGCGAAGATGATCGCAATGTTACCTGGCGATACGCCCGTCTGAATCAGTCGACGCACGAAAAGGTTTACGACTTGAGCGCTGGCGGTTGCCCTGGTTGCGTCTGAGACAACAATGAGAACTGAATCATCCTGGCCGATGGCCTCGTCGAAATGTGGACCACCAGTTGGAGACTCGAGAGCATCGCCAATCTCAATATCCGTTAGCGGTTGCTCTGCGACATCGACATCCAGAACTTCGAAACGGTTTTGATCGAATTCGAATTTGAAGGATGAGTCGCCGTAACGCAGTTGGATCTCATTCATAGAGGACTGGAATTCTACAAGCCAAATTCCACCATTGCTTTTTCGATAACATGGAGTGACGAAAAATCGGCCTCGCCCGTCGTACGAGCCTCGGCCAACCACTTGCGAACCATCCGGGCTTCCTCAATCGAAACAATTCGACACGCACCGGTCAAAGCTAATGTCACTAAAGCATCAGGTGCACCATGAGTAACCAGAGCTGCTTGCAGCGCGGCCTGTTCTCGAAGGTCAAGAGTAAGCAGAAGACTAAGTTCCATTAGTAGGTTCGTTGGGAAAACCCGTCGACTATTTGTCAGGATCTGTCAGACCGGAAACAGGCTGTACCCGCATGACAAAAATGAAACATCTCGTCCTCAAAATCTGCTGTCTCCATCTGGATCGTAAGATGATCAACTCCAAACCTGTCGTGCAGTTTTATTCGTAGCTCTTTGAGTAAATCAGGTTGCGAAATAGTATGCGAGTGAATCACGTGGGCGCTTAGTGCTTCACGACCTGAAGTGATAGTCCAAACGTGCAGGTCGTGAACATCATCGACTCCATTGGTATCAAGAATCGCATTTTCAACCGCAGCCAAATTAATATGGGCCGGGGTTCCTTCCAACAGAATATTTGTCGATTCACGAATTAATCTAATCGAGCTCCAAATTATCAAAGCACTGATAAGAACACTGAAGAGTGGGTCGGCAGTATACCAACCGAAACCCCACATAAAAGCACCGGCAGCCAGAGCCGCAACGGAACCCAGGGCATCTCCAATCACATGCAGCCGGACTCCTCGCATGTTTAGATCTACCTCACTATGCCCGTGCAAGATCCAGGCACAGACCAGGTTTACGATTAGTCCTCCTGCTGCAAAAATCATCATTGGGCCACCACGCACTACGGGCGGCGAAAGCCAACGCTCCCAGGCTCCATAAAAAATCAGCAGCGAGATAACCACCAGGGCAACGCCGTTAACCAGTGCGGCAATAATCTCAAGTCTGTAATAGCCAAATGTTTTACTGGATGTCGCTGGCCGGGCGCCGAACCAAACGGCGGTCAAGGCCAGCGCCACAGCCGCTACGTCAGTAAACATGTGACCAGCATCAGCAAGTAAAGCCAGCGAGCCGGTCCACCAGCCACCGGCAGCTTCTGCGACCATATAGATGGCGGTGAAAACCAGAACCACACTTAAACGCCGCCAGCTCTCAGTTGAGTGCCGGTGCTTGTGGCCATGTTTGTCGCTATTTACCAGTCGCTCCAACGCTAATTCCGAACCTCGCTCTCGGACGTGGCCTCAAATCAAGGAAATCAATTCTGCACGAGCGCTAAGATTAACAAATTCTCCATCTCGCTTAGTAGCTATTGTGGCACTTCCGGAAATACGAAAGGGCCAAAAACTGGCCCTTTGATTTCGAACCCAAAATGTTAGAACAGAAATTAAAGAGCCGAGAGTTGGAGTGCTCCATTCATCTCGCGATAGAGTTCATTGAATTCGCGCAGGCCAACATCGAGAATCCTGGGGAGCTCATTAAGGTCCATCACATTCACGACAGCGTTACAATTGTTGAGAAAGGCAGCATGCGCGTCGAGCGTGCGCAGGGATGGCGAGAGCAGCACAAAAAAGACCCGCCGCCGATGAGGAGGTCGCAGAATGTTAATCTCTCTAACGACAAATAATGCCCCCTGCTCCGTTGTATCAAACTGAGGATCGAGCAACACAATCTCCATCTGGTTCGCACGCATAGTCTCGACCGCCTGACGCGTGTCCTCGGCGATGTACACCTGGTAACCGTCCTCACTTAACTTGCGGGCTATCGGTTCCCGGTGAGGCTCGGTCATACACACGAGAATCTTCCGCTTGTTCCTGACGGGCTGCCCAGCATCTGCGTTTCCTCTGTTGAGCAGCCCAAGTAACTTACGCAAAGCCTCTTCAGCATCCGCGCTGACTGCCTCCAGCGAATGTTTTTCTGTTGCCAACTGAAACGCCTGAGCCGTCGGTCGATCGTAACGAGGATGTTCCGTTGACGGGGAAGCGCCCATGGCGCTTTGCTCTGAGGCGGGACTGGACGAGGTAGCACTTACTGTGTTGTTACACTTCGGACAACGCAGGCTCACGTTTCGTGAGGGTGCTTTCTCTTCGTCGAACTGTAAACGCGCGGCGCAATTTTGGCAGACAATGATCGTCATTCTATTAAACTCAACATCGAGCCGGAATCGTGCAAATTGCCCGTCATGGGAGCGGGGCTACCATCACGGCGAATAAAGTCTTCAGCTGCGGTCATACCCTGCAGCGAAAGTAGTAAGTTATTTTGGTTTGTAGCAAACGCTAAACCATCTTCGAGGCTAATTGTCTTTGCTTCGATGAGCTGTTTGATCACCGTGTCGAAATCCTGCATTCCATCAAGCTTGCCGTCACGCATCGCATCAAGCAAAGATTTGCCCTCAACTTCTCCTGACTCGACATATTCCCGGGTACGAGGACTTGACCGGAGTACCTCGACCACTGCGACCCGGCCCTTTCCGTCAGCGCGAGGAATCAGACGCTGTGACACGATATAGCGGAAGGTTTGAGCCAGACGCGTTCTGATAACTTGTTCTTCATTCTTGGGATAAAGACCGATAATGCGATCGACGGTTTTCGAAGCGTCGATGGTGTGCAGGGTAGATAACACGAGGTGCCCGGTTTCGGCGGCTTCCAAAGCGATTTCAGTGGTTTCGAAGTCACGCATTTCACCGATCAGTATCACTTTAGGCGCCTGACGAAGAGTCGCGCGAAGAGCCGAGGGAAAGTCCCTCGTGTCGTGACCAACCTCGCGTTGGTTGATGGTCGAGCATTTGTGGAGATGTAAGTATTCGATTGGGTCTTCAATAGTAACGATGTGGTAGTGCTTCTTCTCGTTGATGATGTCGATGATTGCAGCCTGAGTAGAACTCTTTCCTGAGCCCGTTGGGCCTGTTACCAGCACTAATCCATTTCTGAGTTCGGCGATTTCCGACAGATGTGTCGGCAATCCCAACGATTTCAGGGTAGGAATGTCCGTGGGAATAACGCGCATCACGATGGAGTAAACCCCGCGCTGCTGAAAGATATTGACTCGAAAACGGGCGCGCGAGGGCAACGAATAACTCAAGTCGGCGGTTCCAGTGCGAACGAGACGTTCGGCCGCATCGGCATTTCCGTGCAGCAAAGTCATTGCGATAATCTCAGTCTGGTAGGGAGTCAGCTTTTGCATTCCCAAAGGCTGGACCGGGGTGAGCTTACCGTTTATTTCGACTTGAGGTGGTTGTCCGACAGAGAAATTAAGATCGCTGATCTTGTCAGAGACCAGCAGCATACGCTCAACGATGGGCGGCAGATCAAAGAAACTCATTTAGATTAGGAACTCCGGAAAACGATAGTCGACGACGGGATGCGCTTGGAATGGAAAGGTATAAGAGCTTGATCGGCCCTTCAAACGCCGTCAAGATTTTCGCGCATAAACACAATTAACGCAAGTAAAATATGTTTTACGCGAAAAGTAGAGTTTGGAGAAGTTGTTGAGTGCGTTGGGTTAGAAGGATGGAAGGAACCAGAAGACCGGAGATCATTGCAACACTATCAGCCCCAGCTCCGATGACTTTCTCCGCGAGCGACTCGGTAATACCGCCAATTGCAACTAATGGGAGGCTGCTAACTCTCGCTCTTACTCTTTGCAGACCTTCAAGCCCAACTTCAGGGTCCGGCTTCTCTTTGCTAGTAGTGCTGAATATCGGTCCAATTGCCAGGTAATCGATGGGAAAAGCTTCAGCTTCTAAAGCCTGTTCAACACTGTGCGTTGAGTACCCGATGATTGCCTCCTCTCCAAGAAGTCTTCGAGCTTCCACCGGATGGAGGTCATCTTGTCCCAGATGTACTCCATCCGCCCCGACTGCCAGACAAACGTCGACTCGATCGTTGATTAGAATCCTGGCCCCGTGTTGGTGACCTATCTCAACAGCTGGTCGAGCCGCCTCGTAAAAAGCATCCGCACTCATTCGCTTCTCGCGAAGTTGAATGAGCGTTGCTCCGCCAGCGACAAGTCTCTTGACTTGCTCTTCGTGCGATAGACCTGATAGTTCGGTATCGGTGATCGGATACAGACGTGGAATTGAAACCCGGCCACCCATGCTAGTCAGACTCTTTACGCTTCGGGCGCAGGTTTGAAGGTAAGATTCGTTTCCTTAACCGGATTGTCTGCGGAGTCACTTCAACCAACTCATCGTCGGCGATGAATTCCAAAGCCTGTTCCAGCGAGAGATCCTTGGGTGGGACAAGTCGCATGGCTTCGTCAGCGCTCGCTGCTCGCATGTTGGTAAGTTTCTTTTCCTTGATCGCATTTACGTCGAGATCAACAGCGCGAGCGTTCTCACCGATGATCATACCTTCGTAAACTCGAATTCCGGGCCGACTGAACAGCGTACCGCGTTCCTGCAAGTTAAACAGTGCGTATGTCGTTGTTTCACCGGTGCGGTCCGCTACCAGGGATCCGGTGGCGCGTCCACGCATCGGTCCCTGCCAGGGCCCCCAGCGCAGAAACATTGTGTTAAGCAAACCGGTTCCCTTAGTTTCAGTGAGGAACTCATTACGAAACCCGATCAATCCGCGCGAAGGAGTCTCAAACTCCAATCGAACTCGACCGGTACCATGATTCACCATCTTGGTCATTTGCCCTTTTCTTCGACCCAGGGCCTCAGTGATCACACCGATAAACTCGTCGGGACAATCGATCACGACCGCTTCAATAGGTTCAAAAGTCTGACCATTGATCTCGCGAGTGATAGCTTCAGGCTTTGAAACCTGTAGTTCGTATCCTTCTCGTCTCATCATCTCGATTAGAATCGCGAGCTGCAGTTCTCCTCGACCCGAGACCTTAAACTGATCTGGTGAGTCAGTTTCGTCGACCCTGATCGCTACATTCCCGAGAATCTCTTTGTCGAGTCGCTCTTTCACCTGCCGAGAAGTGACATATTTGCCTTCGCGACCGGCGAATGGTGAGTTGTTCACTCCGAAGATCATGGCGATGGTCGGCTCGTCGACAGCAATCACTGGAAGTTGCTGCGGACTTTCAAGCGACGTTATGGTGTCGCCGATGTTGATATCTTCAATGCCGGCTAGCGCCACGATCTCTCCGTAGCCTGCACGTTCAACCGCCTCTCGTTTGAGTCCTTCGAAAACGTAGAGCTGAGAAACTTTCGTCTTCTGAATCGACCGATCGGGCTTCATCACTGCAACCTGATCACCGACCTTGATCTCGCCAGAGAAGATGCGTCCGATAGCCAACCTGCCAACATAGTCGTTGTAATCGAGGTTTGCGACTAGCAACTGTAACGAGTCGCTGCGCAGTTCCCGGGGCTCGGGGATCGTTTTGACAATCTGTTCGAAGAGAGGGCGAAGACTATCTGATTGATCGTCGAGTTTTAGCTTGGCGACACCCTCACGAGAGATGGCATAAAGAATTGGAAATTCGATTTGTTCGTCGGTAGCATCGAGATCGAGGAAGAGTTCATAGATTTCATCTACTACTTCTGAGGGCCTTGCGTCACTACGATCGATCTTATTCACAACAGCAATGGCTGGTAACCGTGCTTCGAGAGCTTTGCGCAACACAAACCGAGTCTGGGGCAGACATCCTTCAGCGGCGTCAACTAACAGCATGACGCCATCGACCATCTTCAACACCCGCTCGACTTCACCCCCGAAGTCAGCGTGACCCGGAGTGTCGACGATATTGATTTTTATGTCGTGGAACCTGACGGCCGTATTCTTAGCCATGATCGTGATGCCGCGCTCACGTTCAAGGTCCATTGAGTCCATGACTCGGTCGCGCACCTGTTCGTTCTCCCGAAAGGTGCCAGACTGGCGGAGCATAGCGTCAACCAGGGTTGTCTTACCGTGATCGACGTGAGCGATAATCGCAATATTTCTGATATTAGATCTCTGTTTCATCAATTACTCACATTTCTTCTTCTGAAAACACGACCGCATCTTACCATCGCAGCGCATTCTCTGCCTTTTCCGGCTTGTTGGGTTCAGCGTATGTCTTGGGTTTGTCTGAGAGCTTCTGACAGCACAATGGCCACAGCGGTGGCGAGATTAAGACTCCGCACATGGGAGTTAACCATTGGAATAGTGAGGCAATTCTCCCAGTTATCTTTGAGTACTTGTTCGGGGAGCCCTCTGGTTTCCCGGCCAAACACAAGGCAGTCGCGGCTCTCAAACTGCCAATCAAGATAGCTATGATCTGTTTTGGTGGTCAGGTAGACGAGGCGAGCATCCGGCAAGGCTTCGCGCAGATCAGCGAGCGTGTGATGGCGGTGCAACTGGACTTCCGGCCAGTAGTCGAGTCCGGCACGCCGCACCGCCCTGTCGTCCATTCGAAATCCAGTAACTCCGACTATGTGTAGCGGGACATTCATCGCCGCACACAGGCGTGCGATGTTGCCGGTGTTAGGAGGAATCTCTGGCTCGACTAAGGTTACTCTGACCATTGCGGGGTTCAACTTGAATCAGCTTAGCGAAAACAAAAAGAAACGACGAGCTTCGCTTGAAGGTCTCGTCGTTTCTTTTGTAAGGCCCCGCGGGCCTCAGAAGTTTGTGTGCGCCAGTGGAAGGTTCGTATATTAACCTGCTGGTTCGAGTTATCTCTTCTTTGCGGCTTTCTTGGCTCCGCCCTTCTTTGCGGCTTTCTTAGTTCCGCCCTTCTTCGCGGCCTTCTTTCCACCTTTTTTAGTTGCCATAGCTTCTATGTGCTCCTTCTTTCGAGATTAGGTTTTTTGTTTTCTTCATGACCACAAGATAATGTGCTTGCTTTGTTCTTGTGGGCTAGAGTAAACGGCGCACAACATCTTGCTATATAAACGTAAATGCAACAGAAGTCAATAACTTATTACTGAGAGGCTCAAATATTTTTTCGCCTTTTGTATCGCTGTTCGCGAGTGAGCTGACGGAAAACTTCCGCTCGAGATCGCTCCTGGAGATCTTTTTTGCGTCGTGTTGGTCCAACGAAAAAGAGAGGTCGAGACTTTTTGAATTACACGTTAGCCCGGGTAGCTGGTTGCTTTAGGTTGAGAAGATGATCTGCGATGGTCCAAGATCAGTTGCGGAAGATAGGAGTGAAGATCCAGAGTTCATGTCGTTCAATTCCATAATAATGCAATACCGAATCTCGCTTGCTGCGACTTGCAACACCGACGAATGGACCACTCGAATCTGCGCCGGGGCTGGAACCGGATGGGGTTCATCCTTCAGTACCGGTATTGACTAAAGCGGTCAGCTGGGGGACTGCAAACTGTTGAATCTGGGCACGATAGCCCTGCGCAGGCGGTAAGGTATTACCCGCGTAAAACATGACGGCCTGTTGAAAATCGATCAATTCTTCCGAGCGTGGATGGACCAAGCGCCACTGGTGATTGCTACTCAAAGGATCGATAGCTGCACTTGGTCTAAGAATTTGTCTCGTCTTCGAACCACCTGGAATCGGAACACCTTCCATCAATTGATCGATGGAAGTTGGCAATGCCTGATCACCATTCGCACGATACTGCTGATTGCGAAACACGTAGTAAGCGAGTATCGCATCGGCGACTTGCTCGCCTCTGAAGATCGCTTCCTGTTCCTGATCGCGCTGCACCTGTTGCTGAATTCTGGGTGCCGCCGCCATCGCGAAGAGTGCCACGATCGTCATCATCGCCAGGAGCGCGACGAGGGTATAACCGCCCTCGGTCGACCTCATCGAGGTCGATCTGTCCCCGATCGCTGCTCTCACGCTGGAGAGAGACGACCCTAATATATTGTGGTCGGTGGCCGCGTTAAGGTTCGTCATCTTCAGCGTCAACTTTCGGTGTCGGACGATTCAACGGCGACGTTGGATTCTTGTCACCCTCGGTCATCGTCAGGCTGTGCTTGATCTTCAACGTGGTATCTACGAGCACGATCTCTTTTTCTGAGATGCTGGTGACCCTGAACCTGCCGGCCACGACGTCACCTCGTTGTACATTTAAAATATCCTTGCTCGAGCGATCCTGTAAGTAAGCTACGTCAACGCGCGGGATGGTGCTAACGATACCTACATAAGAAAAATTCGGAGTCGGCGGTGCGGCGACGTTGATCTTGACCGGCAGCGAGTAGACACGTCCATCCTGGTTTCGGACTACGACGTCACGGGTACCCGGGTTTGCTATGAAAGATGCCGGAACCGTAGTCGCGAGCTGTTGCGGCCCGATGTATTTCGTTGGTAGCTCCCGATCGTCTACAAAGATATGAAGGTCGGGAGTGAACTTGTCACCTGAGGCCTCAAGCGTAAAGTCAGCAGTCTTGGCGTAAACATTTGCAGGATTCACTGCCGCCAACAGCACAGGGGGTGTAGGTGTTGGCGTGGCAGGTAGTGGAGTAATCACGGGAGCTGAAGACGGTGGAGGCTCGTAATACGCAAATATGTTTCTATTTGGCTCGCCGACGCTCGGGGTCGAACCCGGATAAACAATCTCGGCGAACTGGGCCATGCCCGCAACTACATCGCTAGCGGAGTTGGTCGCCTGCGCCTGTCCGGCAGCCGGCGTTGGTGATGGGGTAACGCCCGCAGTCGTCCGTCTGATGCTCGAACTACTTTTTCCAAATCCAAAGAACGTCCACCACAGAAACAGAATGGCAACCAGCCCCAGCACAGCAGCCAACAGGACCTTTTTCTTTTCGCCCGGCTTACTTAAGTCGATCAATTCCATAACTTGTGCCTACCTGCTCTGCTCCGTCGGCGCAGCTGAGGCTCTTTGGAAATAAGTTGCCATATTCAACTGCAAACTCACCAGGGATGATTTTGTTCCCCCGGTATCCGTTGCGCTAACTGGAGCATTGTTATTGGTTGCTCTCTGTAGCTCGATCTCGTTGATTATGACGAAGAGCTTAGTCCTTTCAATATCCTGGATGAAATGTCTGAGGCTTTGGTACGGACCTTCAAGTGTCACTGAGACCGCCACGCCAGGATACACGCTTTGCCAACGAGTGCTGACTGTCCTTCCGCCACTCACTCTGGCACCCACAGGTTCAAGGGGCGTGTACGTCGGACCTGAGGTGTTGCGTAAACCGTTCTTCCCAATCAGCCGATTGAGTTCTTCATAAAGGCCGATGCGCCCCTGATCTTCGCCCTGGAGACCAATCGATTCGAACCTTTCGAGGCTGGCACTGATTCGCGTGATGTTCTCTTTCTTATTTTGATCGGTGTTGATGACACCAGCGAGTGTGGCAACGTTTGTCTGTCGCTGCGAACGATCTGATCGCAACTCCTCAACCTGGCGTCGCGCTGGAACCAGAAAATAGAAATAGCTAAAGATTACGAGCAGTAGGACCAAACAGCTCAAGGATAAGCCGGCAATCTCAGCGAGGCCGAACATCTTGCTCCGCCTGGAAGAGACGAACGTACTGACCTGTTTCCTTACTTGCGGTCGAAAGTTTCGGCCATTGGATGGTACAGCATCGCTCATTTGGCTTCCTCCCGTCTGGGCGCACTCTCTAACGCAGCCACTCTGTCGATCGCAAAACTCTGTCGTGGTTGATAGACGACACCGAGTTCGTATTCGGTGCCAGTTTCACCGCGACCCTTCTGCAAGTTCTGACTGTTCAAAATGGCTTTGAAGACACCACCCTTATTCATGTCAGCGATCATCTCGGTAATGATCTCAGGACTCTTCGCAAACACTGCCAATTCCAGGTCGGCCACTGTTTGATCACCGCGCTTGCTGACGTTGCGAACCGCGATTCGTGACACTCTTACGCTACCAGGCAACGAAGCCTCAAGATCTGCAAGTAAACGCGACCACGAAAACTGCTTGCGGTCGACCAACACATGAGCTGCGGGTAAGGCTTTTTGCTGCTCAGCAGTCAGATCGTTTTTGACCTGTTCCGCCACTTGAATCATTCCCTGTTCTTTCTGCTTAAGCGCGTTTATCTCAGTCTGAAGCGCCGCAGCTTGCAGGCGGTTACTAGCGGTAGCACGAGCTATAAAGACGAGAGCGACCAGGGATATAAACAGAAGCAGCCCGGTCAATAACCAGGGCAAAAAGCGATTGCTAAAAGGTTTGGACGCTAAATTGAGAGTGTTCACTACAGAAATTCCTTGCCAACTTTGGCGCTGGTGCTGAGGACACCAGCATACTGCCAGAAAGAGTCAACCGCAAATAATCACGGCCACCGCTGGAGTAGCCTCTTTTCCCCGCCGAAAACTAAGGGCAGCCGAATGCCGCCCTCAACTATTACACGTTAGATGACCGGATCCGTTGCATAAAGGAGATTGTCGCTAAAACTCAATCTTTACGTGCCCGAAGAGGTTTCTCCATTAAGGCGAGCGACGGACGATAGGCACAAATTTGGTTACGACCGTTTCGTTTGGCCCGGTAAAGCGCGGAGTCAGCCATCTCAATAAGCTGAATTGGATCCTTACCATCGTCAGGGTAACAAGCGACTCCGATGCTAATTGTGACGTGAAAGGTTTCCGGCTGCTCGGTGTTTTGGGTGAGCGCAGAGAAACTGTGTTGTTCGACTGCTCGCCGCACTCGCTCGGCAGCAACCATCGCTTGGGCATAATCTGCGTCCAGTAGAAAGGCGGCGAATTCTTCTCCTCCGAATCGGGCAGCGACATCACCAGATCGCAAGGCAGCTTTTATGATGACACCGAGATCCTGTAGCGTTCTTGAACCCGCCAGGTGACCGAAGGTGTCGTTGATCCGTTTGAAGTGATCAATATCCATCATCAAAACGCAAAACGGCAGTGTACCGAGTTCTGCTCGTTCCGCTTCCCGGCGCAGTTCAATAAAGAACGACTTGCTGGATAACAGTCCGGTTAACGCGTCGTGAGCAATGAGGCGATGGATTTGTTGTTGAAACTCGCGATCAATTTCGTCGAGCATCTCGAACCGGAACAGATGATCTCCGATCGCTACCTTATCACCATTATTAAGGAGCGACTCGCGCACTGGTCGACCGTTCACATGAGTGCCGTTAGTCGATCCAAGGTCGGTCACGAGAAATAGGTTTTCATTCGAATCAGATTTAGATTCAGTAGTGATCTTGGCATGAAGCCGCGACACTCTTGAGTCGTTTAATCGGATATCGGCTTCCAACGCCCGACCGATGGTCA
>DATIBX010000384.1:0-4977 GCA_035457105.1 Pyrinomonadaceae bacterium | reverse complement strand
TGATAGACGATCTGAAACTGAACGGCGTTGTGCTGTTAAGCAACATCGGTGGTAAGCCGCTGACATCTCCGGAGTATCGTCAATTTTTTGCGGAGGCAGATCGGATGGGCCTGTGTATTTTTCTACACCCGATGTTGCCGGCGAACTCTGACAGCTTTCGCGAGTATGTGCTAGGTCCAATTATTGGCTTCCCGTTCGATACAAGTTTAGCGGTAGCTCGGATGTGTTACGACGGAATGTTTGAAGACTTTCAAAACATTCGTTGGATCATTGGTCATCTTGGAGGCGCAGTGCCCTACTTGATGGAGCGAATGGATAATGGCTATCGAGATTTTGCTGATTGCAGGCAGAAGATAAACAAGCTCCCGAGTGAATATCTGAAGCGGTTGTATTACGATACAGTTTCCTTTAGCGAGCATGCGCTGACAATGGTGAAGAACATGGTTGCTGCAGATCATATGGTGATGGGCAGTGACTATCCCCACTTGTTGGGCTCAATCGATCGCGCCGTAACGTCGATTGAGAAGCTTCAAATCTCCGACTCAGATAAACAGAGGATTTTCTCCGGCAACGCCCTGTCGATCTTAAATAATATTTTGTAGGGGCGGCACTCCGCGGCCGCCCCCCTTCTCACAAAGCGCGCCCTCCCCTCCATGATTTGCTCATCCAGTCTTGAATTAGATTTGGAGTTCTGAATAAGACGAGTGTAGTTTTGCCCGGACGTTAACTGCACCAGAGCCAGGGGCGGCCACGGAGTGCCGCCCCTACAACCTTTTTGTAACTTTTCGTGAACCGAGGTGTTTTAGGAGACGTAGCGCAGCTTATGGCGAGCCAAGATGATGAGTTCACCAAGCTGTTTCAGGATTTCTACCCGGGCCTATGTCGCTTTCTGGAGTGTTTATTAGGAGGGCGCGCCGAGTTGGCGCAGGATTTGGCACAGGAGAGTTTCCTGCAACTGCACCGTACCGCTTGGGGAACCCTCCCGGTTGGGGAGGCCCGTTTCTGGCTATATCGAGTGGCTCGTAATCTCGCTATTAATGAGTTTCGGAAATCAAATACTCGGTACCGGTTATTCGATCGCGTCGTCGAAGTTATGAGTCCAACAGCCCGTAATCCCGAGCAGGAATACGAGACGCAAGAACGGAAAGAACTGGTTTTAAGAATGTTAAGAACCCTTCCCGAAGACCAGAGAGTCGCGTTGCTGTTGCGCGAACAGGAACAACTCAGTTATCGCGAAATTGGTGCAGTCTTGAATATCAGCGAAAGCAAAGTAAAGGTCGATATCTTTAGAGCTCGTACCGCCTTGCGTGAGAAATGGACGCACCGGGCGAAAACGGTGGGGGCAGGAGCGAAATCATGAAGTGCGAATGTACCGAGAAAATTTCGCTGCTCGTTGACGAGGAGCTTTCGGCGAATGACGCCAAAGAAGTAGAGCGGCATTTGTTGAATTGTGCTGAATGTCAACAAGCTCGAGCAGACTTTCTTAGTGTCCGTTCGGAGCTCTCAGCATTTCGCAGTAACGGGCCGCAAGTCTCGCTCCGTAATGAGCTCGCGAAGATTCTCGCCGCTGGCTCATCGCAACTACCCGTCGCGCCCAGACGAAGATCTTTTGCCTGGAGTTTTGGTCCAGTCGCAGCATTCGCCACTCTTATTATCGCAAGCGCCATTATTGCTCTGATTTTTGTCCGTTCATCTAACAAGCAACCGCCAGCCAATTCTCAAGTGGCGGCGATGCCGAGTCCACAACCGGTTGCTCCAGGAACTGAGGCGAAACCTTCTCCAGAGCCAGAAGAATCACCAAGGAAAGACGCTCAGAAGGGCCAAACTAAAGAGCCCAAAAACGCTCCGCCTGCACCTTCGCGGCGGCCTGTTCCGGTGCCAACCCCAAGACCGGGAGAACAGTTTGCTCTGAATTCTGAACCCGTAGGTCCTGCTGATGCGCAAACGATGACAGCAACCCATTTTGAGAAGTCTGAGATCTTGTTGCGGTCATTCAGAAACGTGCGAATTGAGTCAGGATCGGTTGCGGAAGTGAAGTACGAGAAAAAACGGGCGCAACAGCTGGTCTATCAGAACATGATTTTGCGACGCGAGGCTGATGCTTCCGGCGATGTCCAGAGCTCAACTCTGCTTGAGAACTTGGAGCCTATTCTCCTGGATATCGCAAATCTACCAGAGAAGCCAACAGAGAACGACGTGCAGGTAATAAAGGACCGTGTAGCACGTAAGAACATTGTTCCCTTGTTACAAGTTAACTCTGCTGCGCTTGCTCGTGCGCTTGATTGAACTGCTGCCATGTCGCGGCAAGGCGTTCTTCGAACGCGACCAACTCTAGCTCTAGCGATTCACCTCAGAGGCACAGGGAACATCGAATGCCATGTGCGTTTTGATCACCGCTCGATCGGTTTGCGCTTGCTCTTCGGGTTCTCTGTGTCTGTGCGGTGAGCCGAGAAATTGATTGTGAAGTTGAAGTTAAGACCTAAGAAACCGAGAAAATAATTATGATGAAGATCACCAAACCTTTTTCCCGGGTCAGAGCGGGAATGACCCTGCTCTTGTTACTCGGCCTGTCGACCCCGATCGTACTTTACGCGCAACGTGTTTATAAAGTTGATCAGGATATCGCTAAACTCAATCGCTTTGTTCAATCTTCAAGATCAAACCCCGCCGCGATGAAGATGTTTAAGGAAGGACGAGACCTGATCGAGTCTCAGAATTGGTCAGGAGCGGCGGAAAAGTTCAACGACTATATTAAAGGCTTCCCCAAAGACAGAGATCTCGACGCCGCACTCTACTGGTATGGGTATGCTCTCCAGAAACAGAATTTGAAGGACCAGGCAAAGGTTCCGCTAATCAAGCTAATCAATAATTTTCCTAGTTCGAGCTGGCGAAAGGAAGCAGAAGCTTTGCTGGTCTTTCTCGGCGAGCAAAATGCAGTAGACGACAGTCACTTTAAAGATAACTGCGAGATAAAAATCCTGGCATTGCAAAGTCTATTTCAGGCTGATGAGGAACGCGCCATTGCGATCGTTACTGAGTCGCTTAAGTCTAGTGCGGCCAAACAGTGCCAGGGATTTCAAGCTGCGGCTGTATCGATCCTCGGTGGACATGGTGGACCACGAGTTGTACCCCTGCTCGTCGAAATCGCGAGAAACAATACGGATCTGAAAGTGCGTCTGACTGCCATCAAGCGCTTAGGTGAGCAGCGCAACGATCAGGTCACTGACGAGCTGATAAAACTCTACGACACCGATCGAACCAAAGAGATACGAAATCAGATCTTACGCGCCCTCCTTGAAAGTCGCACTGCTCGCGGGACTGCAAAGGTTCTGGAAGTAGCTAGCAATGGTGATGATCCTGCGATTCGAATGGTGGCGATCAAATATGTCGGAGATTTAAAAGATGCGAATTCATTGGATGCTTTGATTCGAATCTACGATACCGACAAGACGGCCCAGGTTCGGAGCCAGGTATTGCAAGCTCTGTCAGACCGTGAAGAACCTCGGGCGAGAGCGAAAGTACTCGACGTCGCCAAGAATGGTGAGACTCCGGAAATCCGACTCGAAGCCATTCGCAGGTTAGGAGATCACGGTCGTGTTGGCCTCGACGATCTGCTGCAACTCTATTCCTCTGAAACAAATATGCAAATAAAGCAGGGATTGCTGCGCGCCTTTGGCAATACCAAGGATCCTCGCGCCGTCGCTAAGCTTGTTGAGATAGCAAAAGGGAATGATCCGATCGAGTTGCGGGCATATGCCATCAGGCAACTTGGTAACAAGGATGATGAGCAGACCGTCACTCAGTTGATCGCCATCTACGATTCTGAACAAAATCTGCAGATTCGAGGTTCATTGCTACGGGCTTTTGGCGATTCAAAGCTGAAGATAGCAGTGCAGAAACTCATGTCTATCGCGCGCAATGATCCTTCGGTCGAGTTGAGAAAAATGGCGGTGAGTTATCTGGGACAAAGCAAAGACCCGGATGCGCTCAGGTTCCTTGAAGAACTACTAAAATAATCCTTTGTCGCTGCGGCGTGCTGGTGAGCTTCCCAAGCTCATCACGTAGCCAACTCTCGCGTCGTCCGGCAAGGATCAATTTTCCGGCGAGGTCCAACCTTGCGCCAAGTTTCTGGAGTCGAATCATGATCCGTAATCCCAAAATGTTAGGCCAGCTGTCTTTGATCTTTTTCTTATCGACGATCGCTTGTGTTGGTGGTAACAGCATCGCCAAGACGGCACCCGTGGAAGGGAACAATAAATCGGACGCCGATGATACACAGACGCAATCGGCAACCGCGACGATCCAGAGTTTCAATGTCGTCGAAGGTAACGACCTCATGAGTAAGCTCGAGTCTGCGCAGGCAAAAGCAAAAGCCCGTAACACTCCATATTGGTCGGCTTATGCTTTTGATGTTCGCCCTGGATTGGCAGTCGATGCGGCTTTTCACGAGTTCAATGGGAGCATCAATTCGCTGGGCGACACCTCAGTGATGGTTGGAACCAATAATGGCATCATGGTGGAAACCAGAAACCTGGCAGTCTTCCTCTTAAGAGACCCTTCAGCCAACCAGATAATTCGAATGGAGGTCTACAATCTCGAAAGAAAGCGAGAATACTCAGGTTACCCAGTCTACTGGCTCGGTCGTGCTAATAACGAAGAGAGTCTCAATTACTTGCGTGCCCTCGTCAGCGCTGCACCGCTCGATAACCTGAGTGAACGCGCGGTCCTGGGCATTGCACTCCACGATGATTTGCGAGTCGGTGGAATGTTAAAGAACCTCATTGCATCTTCACCCAACCAGAAGATTCGTTCATGGTCTATCTATTGGTTGGGCCAGGTAGGCGGCGAGCAGGCGTTCCTGGCCAGCCTGGTGAGTAACAACGCTGAGGATCCTAAGATTAGAAGGCAGGCAGCTCATGCGATTGGGAATAGTCATGATCGTGGGACCATGGCCACGCTGCAACAACTCTTTGACAG
>DATIBX010000383.1:0-6138 GCA_035457105.1 Pyrinomonadaceae bacterium | reverse complement strand
GATGAAGAAATTTCCTGGATGTGGATCGGCGTGAAAAAAGCCATCGTCACAAACCATTTTCAACGTCACATTTGTAGCGTACTCAGCCAGAGCCGCACGATCGATCCCCTGTTTATCAAGAGCGGCGACATCATTGATCTTCGTACCTCTGATGCGCTCCAAAGTGAGGACTCGGGTGGTCGTCGTATCCCAGAATATGCGGGGAATGTGGATCTTGGGATCGTCCGCGAAATTTGCGGCAAAGGTTTCGGCATTTTGGCCCTCTCGAATATAGTCGAGTTCTGACCGCAGCGTGTCTGCGAACTCTTGAGCCAATCCTGGCAAGTCATACCGATTAGCGAACTCCCAATGGCGAGCTGCCGACGCAGCCAGGAGCTTTAGAATCTGCAAATCTTCTTCTACCTGTTCCAGCACGCCAGGTCGTCGGATTTTGACGACCACATCCGTTCCGTCGTGAAGTTTTGCGGCGTGAGCCTGACCAATCGATGCCGCTGCCAACGGCTCTGAATCAAAGAATGCGAATGTAGTTTCTATCGGCTGACCCAGTTCTTTGACTACAGCTTCCCGCACCAATTCAACTGGTACAGGGGGCGCCGAGTCCTGTAGTTTCGTCAGTTCAATCAGATACTCCGCTGGCAGGAGGTCGGCGCGGGTCGAGAGGATCTGCCCCAACTTGATGAAAGTTGTCCCCATCTCTTCGAGGGCCATGCGCAAGTGTTCAGGCTGAGTGAAAGGAACTGGCTGGGCCGCATGGCCAAAGAGCTTTTGAACGGCTGAAAAGCGTTTCAGCCCGAGAGAGCCGGCTAAATAGTCAATCCCGTGTCGCGCTAAAACGCCGGAAATCGCTCCCGAGCGATCGAGGTGCAGTTCCTTTCGCAGATTCATGATGCTCATACAGGCTCTCGTCTTGGCTGATGTGTCACCCTCTTACCCCGAGCATTGCGTGTGCCATCATGCAACTTCGTTTTTTCTAGCCTTTGGCCCTGCAATTCCAGAAAAGGACGGCAGTAACTGCGTACTCTTCCCCACTGGGTAGGTTTTCAGCAAAGAGTTCGCTGCTTGGAAACTAGGCTTCACCTTAACTCTCAACTGGCTATGCAACGAAAGCACAAGCGCCGAGATTTCAGTCTCTCGGCGCTTGCATCAGAATTAGTGGTCACCGATCTGCTACGCCACAGATCTATTTGGCTGCTGCTGCCTTTGCCGTGGCTGCATTCGCGCCTTCATTGATCTCCAGTTGGCGTTTTTGAGGTTCGCGTGCCGGTGCTTGCATAGTTATTTCGAGTACACCGTCAGTGAACTCAGCCTTCGCCGTGTCGATCTTTGCACCTTCCGGCAGCGGTATCTGACGGTAGAAGCTGCCATAACTGCGCTCGCTGCGATAATAGCCTTCGCGCTTCTCTTCCTTCTCGTCCTTTCGTTCTCCGGAAATGGTAAGTATGTCGTTGGTCAATTCCACTTTAACGTCATCACGTTTCAAACCGGGCAGATCCGCGCGCACAACAAACTCTTCGTTGTTTTGCAGAACTTCGAGTTCTGGTACCCATCCCACATGTTCAAACTCTCTGGTGAATGGGAAGAATTCTCTTCCGAAAAGACTTGGAAACCGAAAACCTTGAAATTCCTCAAAGAGTCGTTCCATGTCCGTTGCGAACCGCCGCATGAACATAAACGGGGTGGAAGCTGTAATTGGTTTCGCTTCCCTCGGCGCTAGTACAGCGGATTGCTCGCTAGTCTCTTTTTCTCTATTTTCTTTCATGATTCTCCTCTTTCTCATCCACGATTTCGCCGACTGGTCGCCAGGAATTCCAACCGGGCAGTCTGCCGGCAAATCAAATTTAAAAGTATGGATCAATCCGAAGGTGGTCCCTGATCTCGGAGACACCGGGAGCATGACTAATCGATCCGACAACTGCTCGTTTCTCCTGCCAGGAGTGAACACGGCCGAACAGATCGACCTCACCATCGTGGACCTCTATTCTCAATCGCCCGGCCTCGCGATCGGCGCGACGCTCCAGGGCGTACTCAATCTCTTCACGCAGTTCCTCCGCGTCGACTTGACTGTGTACGATAGTGATCTTGTTGATCACCCCAACCACACCTTCTAATCGCAGCACCGAAGTTTCTGCATCCTGCCGTTCACGCCACACATTCACTTCTCCCTCAAGCGTCACCCAGCCGTCCGAGACGGTCGACTGAATGCGCTCGTCAGGCACGAGCGCGTCCCATTGCAAAACATGCCGGACTGCCAGCGCGATGTCGGAATCCGTCCTTGTAAACTCGCCAATTGGTCTCACTTCGATTTCGTTAGCAACATCCAACACTCCGTCTATCCGGTGGGCAGCGTCTTGAGCAGCCTGTTTCTTCGCGTAACTGTTAACGGCGCCGGTCAGAGTTACCACTCCCTCAAACACCTCCACTCCAATTTCAGACCAGGCGATGCGGGAGTCCCATTTCAGCTCGCGCAAAACCTGTTGTTTGATCTCGCTGTCGTTTTTCCTCTTCACGGCCTTCCCCTTTCCGTTTGCACACTACGGCTCTGGATCTCAAATCAAAGAGATTCATTGTTAGTCGAGCTACAATAAAAACCGGCTTAGACGCCAGCTGCCGCTTGTGTCTGCTCCTTTGGCAGACGAGGCTCACAGATCGACTTGTAAGTTTTCACCACGTCAGCATAGGACAGCTCAGTTGGCTTCTTCTCTTTCAACTCTTCCGCTTTGAGCACAATGTCATTCATCGACAGAATGCCTTCCAAAGTTCCGTCAGCCGTAACGACGGGAAGCCGTCTGACCTTGTTTTCTTGCATGGTTTTCAAAGCGCTGTGAATGTCATCTTCAGGCTTACAAGCAAAGACCTCACCCGAGATTACGTCCTCAACCGGGATGTTCCACAAGTTGCGGTTGTTTAGGTTCGCAGCCATGCAGATGTCACGGTCGGTAATCAAACCGACCACCTTTTCATGTTCAGCAACTACCGGCAGAACCCCGCAATCGTTTTCCCACATAAGACCTGCCGCGGCCGACAAATTGTCGGTTAACGTGCAAACCTTAGCGTTAGTACTCATGATTTCTTTAACTCTCATAAACACTCTCCTTGCTGCACTAAAAGCTACTCGGCCACAAGATTAGAGCCGAGGTATGTATGTGATGACCAAGTGTGTATTTCAGAAGGATGCAATGAACGTGCCCTCATGGGTGTTGTGATAATGCCAACAATCCTCACAACTCGAAGGGTCATTCCGTGTGGAAGTTTCCGCTGGTTTGGGGGAAAACACGCTAGAGACCGGGCCTCATACGACTGCAAACATCAATATTAAAACCGACGACAAGCAGCAAAGAGCAGGCATATGCATTGCAGTTGGCAGCACTGCAATTATTGAAGAAAGGGATGCGCGTTATGGCTCACAAACACGTCCTCTTTCGCTCAGAAGCGCGAGAGAAGATTCTTCATGGGGCAAGTGCGCTCGCAGACGCGGTGCGTGTAACACTTGGTCCCAAATCGAAATCCGTTTTGATTGAGAAAAAGTGGGGTAAACCGATCGTCTGCAATGATGGCGTCACTATCGCCAAAGAATTCGATCTGGAAGATGCCGAAGAGAATCTCGGTGCCCAGATGATCCGTGAGACGGCAGAGCGGACTGGCGATGAAGTCGGTGACGGTACGAGTACGTCCACGGTTTTGGCACACGCGATTCTCGCTGAAGGTGTACGCAATCTTGCAGCTGGCGCCAGCGCTGTTGATCTAAAACGTGGTCTTGATCGCGGCCTTCGGGTAGCCGTCGCAGCGCTGAAAGAGATTTCTCGTCCTGTAAGCAGCCGAAAAGAAAAAGCTCAGGTTGCGACAATCTCGGCGCACAACGACTCGAAGATCGGCGAGTTGGTAGCGGATGCGGTCGAGAAAGTTGGGCAGGAAGGCGTCATTTCTGTAGAAGAAGCCAAAGGGACTGAGACGACACTCGAAGTTGTCGAAGGAATGCAGTTTGATCGGGGTTTTCTGTCGCCCTATTTTGTTACTGACCCTGAAAAGTTGGAAGCGGTCCTGTTAGAACCTCTCATACTCGTGTGTGAGAAGAAGATTACTAATTTGAACGACCTGCTACCGCTCTTGGAACAGGTCGCCAAGATGAGCGCCTCGCTAGTCATAATCGCGGAAGACATTGAAGGTGAGGCATTGGCAACATTGGTCGTTAATAAGATTCGAGGGGTCCTGCCGTGTACAGCGGTAAAGGCGCCGGGTTTTGGCGATCGCCGCAAAGCGATGCTTGAAGACATAGCAATTCTCACCGGAGCGAAGGTAATCGCAGAGGAGTTAGGACTAAAGCTTGAAAACGTTACGCTCAATGAACTCGGAAAGGCCAAGAGAATTGTGAGCGATCGCGAGAACACTACGATCATAGGTGGTGGCGGAGCGAAGGAAGCTATCGAAGCTCGCTGTACGGAGCTTCGGAAACAGATTCAAACGACAACTTCCGACTACGATCGCGAGAAACTAGAAGAACGATTGGCCAAGCTGTCTGGCGGCGTGGCGGTCATCCATGTGGGTGCTCCCTCCGAGACGGAAATGAAGAACCGCAAAGAAGCATTCGAAGATGCAATCAGCTCAGCAAAAGCCGCGATCGCCGAGGGTATTGTTCCAGGTGGAGGCTTGGCGTTGCTACGCGCAATCGCTACGGTGGACCGGGAGGCGTCGAAATGCGAAGGCGATGAACGGACGGGGCTGTTGATCCTCAAGCGCGCCCTCGAAGCGCCCACCCGTCAGATTGCCGAGAACTCATCGGTGGACGGCGGTGTGGTCGTCGACAAAATGAGAGCCGGCAGTGGTAACTACGGCTTTGACGCAGCACGCGCCGAGTATTGTGATCTTATTGAAGCCGGAATTATCGATCCCACAAAGGTTGTTCGGATTGCACTTGAGAATGCTGTCTCGGTTTCAAGCGTGCTGTTGCTCACCGAAGCCACACTGACCGAGGTACCCGAGAAGAAAATGGAACACGCCGAGGGCCTCGAGCAAATGTCAGCTTGATAACCGCTCAACATAAAAGGGGTGAGAACTCTTAGGCGTTGAGAATGAGTAAAGGAGGAAGCAAATGGAAGGCAAGACAATGGACAATGTCACGGGCGCAGCAATCAACTTAGCGCATTTAACACGCCAGGTGGCAAAAGCGAAAGTGCTGATCGACGACGTCGTAGATGATGGAAAACGGAAGGTTGAGCGAACGGCCAAGCGAGGAATTGTTGCAGTTGAGGATTGTATAGAAGACACGACCTATTTCATCAAACGCCATCCCTGGCAGTCCGTGGGAACCGCACTTGGATTGGGGACAGCAATGGGATTGTTCGTAGGTTGGCTAACAAGCCGAGCCTGTGCCAGGAACGGGCAAAGTTAATTCAACTGCTGGCGCCGGGAACGACTGCGACAATTATATTTCAACCTGTCTTGCGGAACTTGCTCGCCACTCGCTTTGGCCAGGCGTTCCCAGGATTGAGGCCCTGCTTCCAGCTTACGTGTGTCATTCACACAAACTTGAACGGCCCAATGTCGTGATGCTTACTGACTTCTTATGCGCAATCTGGATTTCTCTGCCGGAGAATTGATCGAGAGAAAAGACGTGTCAGACACGCTGGCGGTCTTCCGGTTTCGTGTCGCTGAACCGCTCTCCTTTACGGCGGGCCAGTACACAACGATCGCCCTCGCTTGCGATGGGGAGCTAATTGAGCGTCCCTATTCAATCGTATCTTCCCCTTACGAACGATTTGTGGAGTTCTTCATCGAGCTGGTTCCAGGCGGACTTTTTACACCACAGCTTTGGAAGCTTAAACCAGGGTCCACAATTCAGATCCGCCAACGTATAGTAGGACACTTCACTCTGGATTCTTCGAGTGATCGACATCTAATGATAGCGACTGTAACTGGTGTGTCACCCTTTATCAGCATGGTCCGCACTCGGAGCCTTGACAAACAACGAGGTAATAGTAAGCGCGATCAGTTTCTCATCATTCACGGCGCCAGTTGTTCAGCAGACTTTGGTCCCTACCGATGCGAACTCGACAAGTTGTGCTCTGAAGGGTGGCTGACGTACGTGCCCACGATTAGTCGACCATGGGACAATCCGAACTGGCATGGAGAGATTGGTCGAGT
>DATIBX010000382.1:0-6458 GCA_035457105.1 Pyrinomonadaceae bacterium | reverse complement strand
GTTCATCTGCGGCGATTTCCTTCAGTGAAAAATGGACTGGGCGACGTTGAAGATACTACATTACGAATGGTCCAAAATGGGCTCCAGACTTTCACCGATCTGTTTCTTGAGTTCGGCGATGTCGCTGGCGTTTATGGCCTCGGCGATCTACAGATATGGTCAACTTTGATTTCTCTCAGTGAGGGGCGAAAACCTCTCATTCGTGTAGAGCAGGTAGATCATAATGGTCTTCAGCGCAGGCAGGCGTCCCCGCACGCCAGATTTCTAGTGACGGATGACGGGCACAACGTTCTTGACGGCGAGGCTGATTACACTACACTCAATGACATAGACATCTGGTTGGGTGGAGCGCATCTGACGAATAAAGATCTCTGGCGCTGGGACGAGCGCACCGCCAGACTCAAATATCAACAGGACACACGAGATGGACATTGAACAAATTAGAAAATTCTGTCTCTCGCTTCCTTATGCCACTGAGCGCGTGCAGTGGGGCAATGACCTGCTGTTTTGTGTCGGCAATAAAATGTTTGCTGTCGCCGGGATGGATGCGAAGTATCCAACGAAGCTGTCGTTCAAGTGCACTCCGGAAAAGTTTGCTGAATTAATCGAACGAGAAGGAATTGTGCCTGCTCCGTACGTAGCGCGTTATCACTGGGTCGCCCTGGAGGCTTGGGACGCACTCCCCCAACGCGAACTCAAAGAGCTCCTAAAGAATGCCCACCAACTGGTCCACGACAAGCTGCCCAAGAAGGTACAGACCCAACTCAGTAAGGGCCGATGATCAATTTGATGTTTATGAGTTAATAATTGAGAATTAATAATTCGTGGCTCGTCAGGGATTCATCCAAGGTTTAGATCGCACGGTTGTTTCACTTAGCAATTCTTAAGTGTCAACTCAGAATTGATCATTTATCATTCCTCGGGACTAGCGCTCAAATTGGATTCTCACAAATCAGCAAACGAGTCCCAGTGGCAAGCTGAGACTGATCGGCGACGAAGGATAGTTATAGTGATGCTCTTTGTGCTTTTAGGCCTTGGGCTGGTTGGTTTCGCCTCATGGTTTTGGATGACTCAACCACTCCTGACCAATGCGTCGTCCTTGAACACGCCTGTGGTTGACCCGGCTGTCCTCAAACAGCACGTCGTCAAACTCTCGCAAGAACTGGGTCCTCGTGATGAAGCTCATCTCGAAAACCTCGATCGTGTCGCCGCCTACATAAAAGAAGAATTCCAGAAGACGGGAGCGAGGGTGTCCGAACAACCTTACCGAGTCGAGGGTAAGTCGTATCGAAATGTTATTGCCCAGTTTGGACCAACTACGGGAAAGAGGCTCGTAATTGGAGCCCACTACGACACGGCGGGACCACTGCCAGGCGCTGATGACAACGCGAGTGGCGTGGCGGGATTACTCGAGCTCGCTCGGTTATTTGATCAGCAACCTCCCAAGATTTTGGTTGAGTTGGTGGCATTTACACTTGAAGAGCCACCCTACTTCCGGACCACCGGCATGGGCAGCTCGGTACATGCCAATTCCCTGAGAGAGCAACACGCCGAAGTTGTTGCGATGATCAGTCTTGAGATGATCGGATATTTCAACGACGCCGAGAGCTCGCAGCATTTCCCTTCCGCCATACTGCAAGCTTTCTATCCATCTCGCGGAGACTTCATTGCCGTGGTCGGTAGAGTAGGTGATGGGCTGATAACTCGCAGGCTCAAAGCAGCGATGTTAGAGGTTCCGTCGCTTAAGGTTCGCTCGATCAACGCTCCGGCATTTATTCCCGGTATAGATTTTTCAGATCAATTGAATTACTGGCATGCCGGTTATCGCGCGGTGATGGTTACGGACACAGCCTTTTATCGAAACCTCAACTATCACACCGTGAATGACACCGCCGAGAAACTTGATTACAAGCGGATGGCCCTCGTTGTCGCGGGGGTTCATGCGACGGTGGCAGCACTCAGCGAGTAAAGGAATTAAAGGTAGGAGATCGTGATCATTTTTCATTGGTCATTTCTCATTTTCCATTTTCCATTCTTAGATCGCGAAGCGCATAGCCTCTTAAATCCTGTAAACCTGAGGCGGACTTTGTTCCAGGTGAAACACCGATTGCCTCGGGTGAACACCGAGTCATAGCCCTCATCTGTTCTCTTCGGAGAGTCCAGTGTAAACATCTTTTGAAAGCAGCCCGAGCCACGGATCGGCGCCAGGTGTCAGAAACAGTTCGGCATAAACCTTGTCGTTAAATTTCGACAGGTCTAGTTGTGGGGATTGTTGAATCAGCCAACCGTAGAGTTTGGAACGGAGCAAATACTCATTCCGAATTGTATCCAAGGCCACCGACTGCTCAAACCTCTTCACGAGGATAGTCAGTTCACGATCACTCAGGGTCGTATTCTGACTTCGGATCAAACCAATACTGCGATCATCTAACTTAGCGTCGTCAGCATGTAAGGCCGCGATCTTTCTCCATGCGCCCTCATCAGTTACTTTGCCCAACGCTTCAGAACCCGCCATCATGCCTCGCAAAATGGTGGCTTCCGTTAACGCCTTAGTGACTGCGAGAGGCATTATTCGCACTGCTTCTCGACTATCGTTTGTCGTCACCGAGATCCGGGCGGGTCGCTTGCCTCCAATCTTCTGATTATCTGCGTACCAGTTAACCGTAATCTGTTTCACAACCTCACGATAATGAGCTGCCAAAATCCCTTGCCTGGTGAGCTCATCTTTACCGGCGACAGATTGCGCCAGTTTTTCTGCTTCGAGGATCGAACGTTTGAATGCGGCTGGTCCATACAGGCCAGGAAGTGCCTCAAGCACACGTCCGTTCGCATCCAGCACATAGTGAATGCTGTTTCCTGTGATTGTGCGTTCCAGTTTTCGTCCGTCACCGAAGTCGATTGTGACCACCGGAACCGGTCTGACGGATTCCCAGTGCAAGACAAAGTTGTTGCGTAGGAGGTTCGATACTTCTTCGTTCGAATAGATCACCGTTCGAAAGAACCGACTATTGGCGCAGCTAAATTCATCCGAGAGCTTGCCAAGCAAACGCAACGATAAGATTGGCTTAGCAGACTGCTTGGCTGCAACTTTTGCTGCTTGCAGGTCGGTGTACCAGTAGAGACCGGAGAGATAACTATTCTTCTGCTGGCTGACTCGATCGAGCGCAACACTAATCCTTTGCCATTCCGCCGTCCGAGCAATCGTCGGGTTAGCGATGTGCTCTTTGATAGGACCAGCGTATTGGACCATTAGAGCCTCAAGTCCTGCGGGGCCAATGGCCCTTAGTTCCTCGATGGCAGCTGATGATTCGCTTGCATCTTCGGACGTGGCACGCACAGCCAGGATCCTGCCAGGCGTATTTCCAAACGAGGATGTAGCTGAAATGAGGAGTAGAAAAGACAGGGACAGAAGCCTCGGTTTCATCGGGAACCTCCAGGCGGTCAGGTTGTCTTGTTTGAGGCAGGATGTGATGAGCGGGGTTGCCTGAGCTTGGTCTTTGTCCTTCGGCCTTTGGTCTTTGGTCTTTGAGATTTGAGATTATTTGATATTTGAGAATTGCGGCTTGAGAGGAACCGTCACCAACTACTTATCACTTCTCAAATGTTCAATCTCAAATCTCCAATATCAGATTCCCAGTCTCAAATTATTTCGCCCCCAACATCAGGCCCCTGACCCCCCGACCTCTTCCCCTAGCCTCTGCTCGCCGCCTGGGCCATAATCATCCAGCGCTCCACTCGATTCAAACACCTAAGGTCAAACTCAAATGCGAATAAAGGTCGTCGTCTTAATACTCCTAATGCCCTGCGTCCTATTTGCGCAGTCTAGTGTGCAACAAAAGGTTCGCACCTTTCGCCAGGGCAACGAGAACAAAATACTGCAGGAGTTTCTCGGCCTCCTCTCAATACCCAACGTAGCTTCAGACAATAAAAATATTCGCTCGAATGCCGCCCGGATCCTCGAGATGATGCGACAGCGAGGTCTTAGTCCACGACTACTAGAAGCCAAAACTTCTAACGTACCTCCAGTCGTTTACGCTGAATGGAAAACTCCTGGCGCCCAACGAACTTTAGTTCTCTACGCACATTACGACGGTCAGCCAACTGACCCGAAACAGTGGACGGAAACAAATCCGTGGCAACCTGTTTTTCGCACTGCGGCACTCGAAGCAAAAGGGCAGATCGTGCCTACGCCCGCTGGTCCAACCATTAATCCCGAGTGGCGAATATATGGTCGCTCAGCTTCAGATGACAAGGCTGGCGTGATGGCGATCCTCACGGCCTTTGCAGCAGTAAAGGAGACCGGGACCGCCTTTACCTCGAATATCAAGTTTGTCTTTGAAGGCGAAGAAGAAGCTGGTTCAGCTCATCTTGGCGAAATCATTCAATTGAATAAAGAACTACTTGAAGCTGATGCTTGGATCATTTGCGATGGGCCAGTGCATCAATCTGGAAAAAAACAGGTCGTGTTCGGAGCACGCGGAGATCTGAATGTTGACGTAACAATCTACGGGGCGAAGCGGCCTCTGCACAGCGGTCACTATGGTAACTGGGCTCCGAATCCTGCGATGAGACTGGCACAACTGCTAGCCTCAATGAAGGACCGTGAAGGGCGCGTCACGATTGCCGGTTGGAATGATGATGTGGAACCGCTGGGTGAGTTGGAACAAAAGGCCATCAACGAAGCGCCGCAGTACGACGAGGAACTAAAGAAACAATTAGGCATCAGCCTCACTGAAGGTGCGCCGAGAAGTCTTCTCGAGCTGATAAACCTGCCATCGATGAACATCAACGGTTTCGCAAGCGGCGATGTAGGCACACTCGCACGCAACGTCATTCCCACCACCGCTTCCGCGGTACTCGACCTCAGGCTCGTAAAAGGGAACGATCAAAAACGGCAATTCGAGCGCCTGGTCAATCACATACGCAATCAAGGCTATTTAGTCCTGGATAGAGAGCCGACTGACGACGAGCGCAGCAAGCAAGTAATGATCGCGAAGGTTACAGCCAGGAGCGGTGGTTACAACGCTGACCGCACCCGAATGGATTTGCCCATTGCCATCTCGGTAGTCGAGGCGGTGCAGTCCACTACTGGCGACAAGATTGTGCGGCTGCCCACGTCAGGTGGCAGTTTGCCTTTGTCGGTAATTACACAAAACTTGAAGACTGTAACTGTATCGGTGCCAATTGTTAACTACGACAACAACCAGCACGCAGAAAACGAGAATCTGCGCATACAAAATCTCTGGGATGGAATCGAGACGTTTGCTGCGCTAATGACGATGCGCACACCGTAACCGAATGGGAGGCATAGATGGGTCCGCTGAACCTTCCTGTCTTGTTGGGAACAAATCGCAAGTTGCGACAAAGCGTTTTTGTGGCTCGTTGGCTGATCGGCGAGATGGAGAAGAGAGCTGAGATAAAAACTCGGCTGTTCGACGTTGCTGATTTTGCGCTACCTCAGGACAACTATGGGCAGGAGATCAAGGACCTATTCCCGGAATGGCGAGAGGCGATCATAAAAGCCGATGGCTTGGTAATTGTCTCCCCTGAATACAATCATGGTTATCCCGGTACGCTGAAAGCTGTGCTCGACATATTACTGAGAGAGTACATTCACAAGAGTGTTGCCTTTGTGGGAGTGTCGGCTGGACCATGGGGCGGCGTAAGAGTGATCGAAGCAATGGTGCCGATGGTTCGAGAGCTGGGGTTGGCCGTCACGTTTACGGATCTAAACTTTCCCTTTGTCCACCAAATCTTTGACGAAGATGGAAACATACTTGATCCGGCATATGAAAAAAGATTGGACGGCTTTCTCGAGGAGCTGATCTGGATGAGCCGTGTGCTGAGATGGGGAAGAGAGAATGTGTGGTCGAAGTTCCACTAGAGACGGATATTTTTCATTATCCATCTTTGATCCCACCTACGGCAGTAGGAGGAATGTGAAAAACCAAATGACCTGTCACCGTTTTCTGGCGGCGTCCCGAACTAATCGAGACGCCGCTGTTTACTTTATCTAGAACGTGCAACCGAAAGATTTCATCGATGTCCTGGCAGCTTCTAATTGGGTCTTACAGACACCGGGCAATGTGGCCTTGGCTTGAGGAGTCTCGGCCAACTTCTTCCACGAACTCCGCCATTGAGCAATGGCTGCGTTGTACTGCGCTCTGGCTGCCGCAGGCACTTTTCCTGTGACACAGTTTTCGTATGCAGTAAGAAATTGATCGCATTCCGGCACGCCGATCTTTTCACCGGCACTCGCTACCGTGGTTGGAGCTGAAGCAACTGGTGACGCCGCCGGTGCGGTTGCTGGAGCCGCAGCATTCCGGTTGGTGCTGGACTCTGGTTTGGAACAGGCCAGCACTGAGACAGCAATAACGACTACGCAAACAAGAAGGATGACTTTAGACATATGGATGGTTCTCTCATTCTGCAGGGGATCGTAAAGCGGCCAGATAATA
>DATIBX010000381.1:0-4863 GCA_035457105.1 Pyrinomonadaceae bacterium | reverse complement strand
TCCAACTTGTCCGTTGAATTGGTCCATATCTTAATTAGGTTGTCAGTCGTTAACCGTTACCTGCTGGCGTTCGCTCTCGTAGGGACGTACCAACTTGAGTGCGTGGTTTAACGTTACTCCCCAGCCTGGCTTATCGTTCAGCTCTAGATAACCGTCCCTTGGCATGGGTTCATCAGTAAACAACTCTCCAAACAAAGGCACTAGCTGATCAGCACGCGGGCTCATCACGAGGAACTCAGCGATCGGGCAATTAGAGAACGCATATTGCATGTGATAGGAAAAGACACTCGAGCCATGTGGAATCACCGGAATGTCATAAGCAGCGGCCATCGCCACAATTCTTCTCGCCTCAGTCAAGCCTCCCACCCAATTTATGTCGGGCTGCAAAATGTCGGCGCATTTGCGAGCGATCAATTCGCGAAAACCATAGCGCGTGTATTCGTGTTCGCCGGTAGTAACGAGACAGATGCCCGTCAATGCTGATTTCAGTGTCGCGTAACCATCGAAATCGTCGGGCGGTAAACACTCTTCAATCCAAAGAAGATCAAACTGAGCAAGCTCCTTTGCGAGCTGGATCGCATAAGGAACGGTCAGAGCCATGTAGCAATCGAGACGCAAGGGAAAGTCAGGTCCGACTGACGAGCGAGCTTCAGCCATTACTTCGACGTTCTTCTTTAGACCGGCCTTACCTTCAGCTGGTCCATACCGACAAGGAATCTTCGCTCCCTGAAAACCCCATTCCTGAGCAATATCAGGGCGGGATGTAGTCGCATACACAGGCAATTTTTCTTTCGTCTTTCCCCCGATCAAAGCGTAAACCGGTTCATCGCGAAGTTTTCCCAGGCAATCCCAGATTGCCAGGTCAACAGCACTAATAGCTTGAACGGTTAGTCCTTTGCGACCGTAGGGCATCGTGGCGCGCCACATCTGGTCCCAGATCAATTCGACATTTCGAGGATCTTGTCCTTGAACAAATCGGCTCAGGTGTTTTTCAATGATGTAGCACGCAGGTTCTCCTCCAATGCTGCAGCCAATGCCGACTGTGCCGTCACTTAGCTCGACCTGGACCACGACTGTCCCCAGCGCATTAATACCCCAACTCGTACGCTCGGCTCTGTACTGTTCGTAAACGGACATGGGGTTCGCGATAGGTAGATCGATGATCCAGTGACTGCCTTGCTGATTGTGATAATCGGCGCCCATCTCAGTAGGTGCTATTACATAGGCTCGAACCTCTCGAATTTTTGCTTGCTTCATGTTCTTTTTTGGAGTGCGCCGGCCTGGCGGCGCTTTGTTATATAGCTACGTCGTTATATCGCCACTTCGTTTAGTTTCAAATACAGTCTCGGGACTTTCGAGGTGCGTGAAAAGCGCCGCCGGGCCGGCGCACTCCAAGGTTTAAAAATCAAAACGGTCGATATTCTCTTTGTTGAAGATGAATGGTGAACCGAGGCGTACCTCATCGTTAACCACATCTATTTTTCCAAGTCGACCTGCGGCCAGTTCATGGTCGCCCTGCTTGAGCTGTCCGGAGATTAACGCTTGAGCTGCATACACCGTGAGGTAACCGAGATCACTTGTGTTCCACAGAACAATGCTCTCAACGACACCATCTTTGACATACGGCTTGTTCATGTTCGGCAATGACAAGCCGGTCACCTTCACATCTGTGCGCCCCGCCTGCTTAACTGCTTCAGCCGCGCCCGGCACAGCAGGAGCTGCGATGGCCATTATCAGTTTTACGTTCGGATAAACCTTCAAGACGGTTTGCGTTTCAGCAAAAGCTCGATCTCGATCGCCTTCGCTAGGCTGAACCGTCACAAGTTTTAAATCAGGATATTTTTCTGCCAGACGCGCCCTAATGAACTTAATCCACTCGTTTTGATTAGCCGCGCTGAGTGATGCCGTAATGACCGCGAACTCTCCTTTATTTCCCAGAATTCGCGCCGCTTCATCCGTCAGGGTGTAGCCGATTCCTTGAGGCGTCGCCTGGTTTATCAGAAAATCACGAGCATTCCGTTCCGCATCGGCATCCCAGGTTAAGACTTTGATGCCCTTCTCTCTGGCCTTGCGCAATACGGTGGAAATGCCGGCCTGATTCTCAACACTAACGGCGATTACATCAACGCCTTTGGTGATCCATGCTTCAACAACTTCATTTTGTTTCGCTGGATCCAGGTCCGTTGGTCCATCCCAAAGCAAATCGACTCCCAATTCCTTTGCGGCTTCTTCTGCCCCCTGGCGACAGCTCACGAAGTAGGGGTCGCCTTTGGCCTTCGGCATCATAGCGACCTGGATTCGGTGATTTGCCGTAGTAGCCGCTTTGGCGGGCTGTTCACCTTGCCTGCCAGTTTGAGTAGAACGAACGAGCCACCAATTACTGCCTGCCACCAATAGCGCAGCAAGTAGAATGACCGCACTTAAAACAGCCACCTGGGAATTCTTCACATCTAACTCCTGAGCATCAGCGTTAGCGCCTGTGCGTCCACCACCAATAGTTGCAAGTCGATTCAGTACTAAGGTTATCAGCAGTAATGCACCAGTGAGAATCCCTGCTAATTCAGCTGGCTGCCGGCTTAGTCGCAGTCCATTTTGCAGCACGACGATGGCGAACAAACCAAGTAGCGTTCCCAGCACAGTTCCCCGACCGCCAAAGATCGAGGCACCACCCAGCACGACTGCCGTGATCGCCATGAGCTCAAAGCCCGTACCCGCATCCGATTTCGCTTGGCCCAAATGAGCAACATATACGATTGCAGAAACGCTCGCAGCCAGACCTGAAGCCAAGTACACAAGCAACAGATTCCTGCTGACTGGGATGCCCGCATAGCGAGCACCCTCGCTAGCGTGGCCTATTGCGTAAAGACTCCGACCGAATGAGGTTCGCTGCAGCGACCACCAACAAACAACCGCTCCGACCACCAGAAAAACGAGCTGGGTTGGTATGACGTTACCGAGATATCCCTGCCCTAAAAACAAAAATCTCGGCGCAAACCCTGAATAGTTTTCAATTCCACGCGTCAAACCCTCGGCTACTCCGCGAAACAACGAGAAGGTTCCGAGAGTGACAATTAGCGGCGGTAGTCCGATGCGCGCGATCAAAAAACCATTTAACGCTCCGCCAACGAGACCAAGAACCAACACTGCGAGTATCGCCAGCGGCAGCGGCCAATGACCGTCTCGCCAGAGCGAGCCCAGGACGATGGCGCTCAAGCCCATCATTGAACCGACCGACAAGTCGATACCGCCGGTGATGATTACCGGCGTTAGAGCGAGCGCAAGCAAACCTATTTCAACACTTAATCTCGTAATCTCGAACGCGTTTGAGCGGGTCAGAAAATTGTCGCCGCTCAAACTGAAGACGCCACATTCGAACACCAACACCAGGAGCAGGATCCACTCACGGTTAGGAAACGCGCGCAAGTGCCACGGCGCTATTAATTTCAGATCCGGTGCCAACTGCGTGTTCGAGTTCAACGCTTCGGTCTCAGTTCGCGAGTCGATATTGGCGCCTGGCGGAGAAGCGAGTTATTGCAACATCGGAAACTACCGCCGCAAGTATGATGGTTCCCTGAATTGCTTTTTCCCAAAACGAGTTGATCCCGACAAAAGTCAACGCTGGACCAATCGTTCCCAGTAGAGCCACACCAATAAGTGTTCCGGTCACGGTTCCCCGACCTCCAGTGATCGCAGTCCCGCCTACTACAACCGCCGCGATAGCTTTCAGCTCTAACCCGGTTCCAGCATTGCCGGGCACAATCGAAAAGCGAATCGCATTGAGTAGAGCCGCTAGACCAGTTAGAGCGCCCATGATCAGAAACGCGTTCAGTTTCACGAATTGCGAATCAATGCCGGCCAGCCGCGCAGCCTCAGAATCGGAACCGACGGCGTAGAAAAAGCGACCAGCCCCCAGCCGATGTAAGGACCAGGCAATAACGGCGAAGACAATAAGCGCTGAGACCACAACCAACACTTCTCCATAACTTTGTCCCAGACCGAACCATTGAAAGTTCTGTGGCAATCCCTGGACCCATGCACCTTCCGAACCCCACCGCAAAGCATCTCGCCAAACCACCATCAGTGCCAGGGTCGCGACAATCGATGGTATTCCCAGGCGCGCTATTAACAATCCACCGACAGCCCCCATCGCAGCGCCGATCAAAATAACCGTCAATATCAGAAACACCACCGGCATTCCACTCTTCGCCAGCAAACCTGCAGCGTACGTGCAAACCGCAAACTGCGAACCGACGGAAATATCGATTTCACCGGTGAGTATGACTAGTGTCATACCGCACGCGACAATTAGTACGCTCGCGTTGTTGATTGCGAGGTCGCGCAAATTGGCTGGCTGAAAAAAAGAAGGCGCGAGTAAGGCAACCAACCCCAGCAGGACAAGGTACGAGAGCGCAACTGAGAGCTGACGTTTGTGCCTGGTTATAAACGATTGTCGATTCATTCACTTTAAAAGCAACTCAACTAAGCAATCAGGCCACCAGCTGATGATGGCCCAGAGCGAGCGCCATGATGTTTTGCTGGTTTGCCTCTGCTCGTCCGAAAGAGCCCGCAATCGCGCCGTTGCGCATCACCACAATTCGATCGCTCATTCCCAGAATTTCGGGCAGGTCCGAAGAGATCATAATAATTGCCGTTCCCTGCTCAGCAAGTTCTCCCATCAGAGTGTGAATTTCGGCCTTCGCCCCAACGTCGATTCCCTGGGTTGGCTCGTCGAGAATTAAGAGAGCCGGGTGCGTCTCCAACCAACGACTCAGCGCCACTTTCTGCTGGTTTCCACCGGAGAGCGTTGTCACGGCGGAAAACAGTGCGGGAGTTTTAATCGCAAAGCGGCGCACGTATTTCTCA
>DATIBX010000380.1:0-4221 GCA_035457105.1 Pyrinomonadaceae bacterium | reverse complement strand
GTTGCTCACTCCGCCTCTCCAACTAAAGATTGATGCCCGCGCCAACCTTCTGGGCCATGACACAATTTCCAGTCGTTGTTAATCTCCGCACGTAAGTTATCCCAGTCCCAGGTTCGGGTTAATTTGGTGGTCCGTATTCCTACCTAAAACTTTGTTGTACGAACGCCGAAGTTGACGAATTTGAAGCCGGGACTGGGCCCTCCTAAAAAACTTTCCTACTAACGCAGATGGACCAGGCCTCGTTGCAGGGCAGTAGTTACAGCCTGGGTGCGATCGGTCACGCCGAGCTTGCTGAGAATGTTATTGATGTGACTCTTCACCGTCGCTTCGCTAATCGTCAGGCTGGCGCCGATTTCTTTGTTGCTTTGACCGCGCACGATCAGCTCGAGCACTTCCATCTCTCTACTCGTCAAATCAGAGCTGGCCATTCGCTCGGCAAGCCTCTCGGCGATCGCGCCGGGAATGTGGCGTGAGCCGGCATGCACGGTTCTTATCGCTGCCTCAAGTTCTTCGAAGAACACATCCTTCAAGAGATAACCTCTGGCGCCCGCTTGTAGCGATCGGTAGATGTCTTCATCGCCATCGTAGGTAGTGAGGACGATCAGACGCGCATCCGGGAAGTTGCGTCGAATAGTTGTAATAGCTTCGACGCCACCGACAACTGGCATACGCAAATCAATGAGCGTTACGTCTGGTGTGTGTTGACTATACAAATCAATGGCTTGCTGTCCGTTGATTCCCTCAGCGATCACCTCCATGTCCGCCACAGTATTAATTAAGGAGACAAAACCCTGCCGCACGACCGCCTGGTCGTCGATTACCATGATACGGATCTTGTTATTCACAATTCTGGCTTCTCCCTTACTAACTGCTGATCGGCACATCCGCAACGACCTCCGTGCCGGAGCCATTAGTGCTCTGAATAGACAACGTTCCACCAATCTGCTCGGCGCGCTCGCGCATGCCAATCAATCCGAAATGCCCGCCTTTTTCATTTCTCGCCGCTTGATTGTCAAAACCGCACCCGTCATCTCGTATGATTAGTTGCACTCGCCGGGTATCGAACAGCAGATTGACAAATATACGTTGGGCCTGCGCGTGTTTCACGGCATTGTTAATCGCCTCTTGTCCGATGCGCAGGAGATTGTCCTCTACGGTGTGGGCCAACGGTCGGAAGGTACCATTGACGTCAACCTGCGCCTGGATAGCAGTCTCATGGGTCAATCTGCGCGCGGTCTCGGCTAGCGCCGTAGGTAGGTCATTGTTTTCGAGAGTTGGGGATCGGAGTTCCCAAACATAGCGTCGCGCTTCAGCGATGCCATGACGAACTTGCTGCCGTGCGCGATCCAGATAAGTCATCGCAGTCTCAGCTCCGGGTGGCATCTTGCGGGCGACTACCTCCAGTTGCACGGAAATCGCCGCCATCTCCTGCGCGAGGTTGTCATGAATCTCCCGAGCGATGCGGGTTCGCTCGCCCAGCACGGCACCGAATTGCGCCTGCATTCCGCGCACACGGAGCCGAAATACCAGCCACGCCAACATTACCAGCGCGAGTAGGCAGACCGTGTAAAACCAGTACGTCTGATAGAAATATGGCTTCAAATAAAGAGCGAAAGCGGCGCCGGTTTGGTTCCAAACTCCATCGTTATTACTGGCGATTACTCGAAACGTGTAAGCTCCCGGGCGCAGATTCGTGTAGTACGCGATACGGCGTGTGCCGCTATCGATCCAGTCGTTGTCAAAGCCCTCCAGCTTATACTTAAACCTGACTTTCTCCGGCGCCACGAAGCTCGGAGCTGTGTAATACAAGTCAAAGCGTGTGGTGCCGGCCGGCAGTTCGAGACGCTCGCTTGGGGCAAACGATTTATCGTCGATACGTATTTGCTCAATCACAACAGGCGGCGCGTGCGAATTCGTTTTCATTCTCTCCGGGTCAATCATCGCGACCCCTCTGATGGTAGGGAACCAGAGCTTTCCGTCACTACCTCTCCATCCGGCCGGATCGCCGCCACCGCTACACTCGCGCGTCATCATGCCGTCTGCCGTACCGTAAGCAACCGGTGCGATCGAGGCAATCGTTCCTTTGGCAAACTCATCAAGCTCTTTTTTACTAATGTGAAAGATACCTTTGCGGCAACTCAGCCACAGGTTGTTTTGTCCATCTTCCAAAATTCGGTAGACAACATCATCAAGCAGACCATTGCTGGTTGTGTAGGTAGTAAACTTGCCATCTTTCATTCGATTCAAGCCACCGCCGTTCGTTCCAATCCACAGCGTGCCGTCCGAATCTTCATGGAGTGAGATAACTGCATCGCTCGAAAGACCGTCCCGGGTAGTAAAGATTGTGAACTCTTCATTCGTGAGTCTACTTAAGCCGCCGAACGTGCCGATCCAGAGGTTCCCCCTCGTGTCTTCGTAGAGTGTGGTGATCAGGTCGTTGGGGAGCCCGTCCACCTCGGTGAAGGTTTTGAACACTCCGTTCCTCATTCGAGTCAAGCCACCGCGTGTGCCGATCCATAGGTTGCCGTGACGATCCAGGTAAATCGACCTGACATTATTGTTCGCCAAACCATCAGCCGAAGTATATGTCGTAAACTTTCCCCCATTGAGACGATTCAATCCGTCAGGCGTTCCTATCCAGAGGTTTCCCGTGTTGTCGCTGAAGAGAGACAGTACAACGTTGCTGGACAGTCCGTCTCGGGTCGTATAAACGTTCAGCTTGCCGTTCCTTAGCAGATTCAAGCCACCGCCGTCAGTCCCGATCCACGTATTGCCCTGGTGGTCTTCGTAGATTGATTTGACGAGATCGTTTGAGAGTCCGTTTCTCACAGTGTAAGTGGTGAATTTTGTGTCTTTCAGGAGGCTGACTCCTCCGGACTCAGTGCCGATCCACACGTTGCCCTCGAGGTCTTCGAGAAGTGAAAGGATGGTGCTGGTTGAGAGTGCTTCTCCGGAGTTGAAACCAGTGAAACGGCCATCGATGAGACGACAAAGACCGCCAGCCGTTCCAATGAGTAGACCACCATCGCGCTCCGTTTGAAGGGAGATGATTCGATCGTTTGGCAGACCATCTCGCGTAGTGTAGGTAGTGAATCGATTACCATCGAACGAGGTCAGGCCACCGAGAGAACCGAACCATAAGCGGTTGTTCCGGTCCTGCTGGATTGCTCTGACACCGTTACTGCCAAGTCCATCGCGGACCGTGTAGTTCGTAAACTTACCGTCCTTAATCCGGCCTACACCATAGGGCGTGGCGATCCAAAGCGCACCGCCGGCATCTTCGAACAACGCCTGGATGCTGCCACTAATCAGCCGCTCTTTAGTAGTGAATGTGGTGAGTCCGCCACTCTTTAACAGGCCTAGACCATTAGCAGTTGCGACCCAGAGGTTGCGCTCCCGATCTTCATGAATGGCCTGGATTGTCTCGCTGGGAAGTCCATCGTCCATGGTGAACAACGTGAACTTGCCATTCAGCATACGGACCAGGCCCTGCGCGGTCCCAATCCACAGCGCGCCTTGCCGATCTGCCAGCAGGCTGCGAACGTAGTTGCTCTTGATCTCAGGAGTATTGTGCTTATCAAAAACCGTAAATTTCACGCCGTCGAAGCGAGCCAAACCCTCTTCAGTGCCGATCCAGATATAGCCGTCCCTGGTTTGAGCGATCGCGTGAACAGTGTTCTGCGGCAAGCCGTTTTCGGTGAGCCACACCTCGTGGCCCAACTGAGAAAGCTCTCGGGGCGAGTCGAGTGCCTGGGCGCTCGCACACGTGTTCAGCACCAGTGAGAAGACAAGACTAAGCAGGTGAACGCAACTCGATCGGCGCATGATTCGACGGGCATTGTCACGTCAAACACGCGAAAGATGCAATGGTGAGGGTTTTGCAGGTAGGTGGGTTAGGTTGGTGTCAAGCGAGGTACGCCGAAGGCGTTGGCTAGTTGGAGCCCAGGGTTGCTTCAACCGTGGGTAACAAGTAACAAGTGTAACTTGAATCAAACGCTGAAAGCGTTCGGCTGGGACAAACCCTTTCAGGGTTACAGGAAATTGTGTTCTGTTCCCCAGGGTTGGCGCTGCGCTCCAACCCTGGGTAACACAACAGAGTTTTTCGTAACCCTGAAAGGGTTCGTCCCGGTCGAACGCTTTCAGCGTTCACTTTTTGTTTCCACATATCCCAGGGTTGATGCAACCCTGGGCTGTCAATTAGCTAACGCCTTCGGCGTACTC
>DATIBX010000379.1:0-3835 GCA_035457105.1 Pyrinomonadaceae bacterium | reverse complement strand
ATGATTTTCAAATTCTTTAACCACGGATAGTGCCTCTTTACCTACTTCCATTGGATCGAATCTCGAAGCTGAACGACTAAAGCAAGGCGCTGGTCACGTGATTCTCTGATCCAACTCTTGACAATGTTTTCAGTTGTGCGTGATCCGCTTGTCCTCAACAAAGAAACGTCCGCGACTTGTGGCACTGCTCTAGACTCTTTCTTCACTATTTTTATGCGAGTGTTCATGACATTGACGCTGAAGTTCGAGCAAGTGGACCTCCTCGCCCCTGAAGAGGTCCACTCACTTCAAGCACAACCCCCTGCTTAGTCGTGCCACTTGAAAATATCTACCTTGCTGACCAAGCAATGCTCGTACCTAACTGACAACAGAACAATTGACTTTGGTGTCTACTGGAAAAATCAGATCTCTCTGAGATGTCGATTGGAAGGTGACGAGATAGTAACTTTGAGACGGAATTACGACACTTCGATGGTTTAGTTGAGTTGTGAAAATCAGTGGTCAGATGCAGTAGAGAATCTTGAGGAAAACCGTTTGAGTGATCGACTCAAGGCCAGCCCTCAACTTTCGACAGCTTACCAAAGGGTTAAGTTTCCACCACCTTAGAACATCAACAATTCTTGGGCGTGATATCCAGCTTCTTGGAGAAGCCAACTAACGTTTCGAGACCTACAACATCACGTGATTTTATCCGGTCAGATTATGGCTCATACTTATCCTCATCCGGCCCTCTGAGATTCCAACAATTTCGGTCGTTTCGACTCATCATACCCGGAAATCCCATCATTTTTTACTTTCTATGAGGAAGCTTTTTACAAAGCGATTCTGTTATTGGATGTGGCAGCTTTCTTGCTATGACTGTTAGGAATCCGAGGAAGGGATAACGTCATGAATTCCCGAATAAGCATCGTGAAGCGGAACGAGACTATCGGGCCAAAGCAGGCGACGACCAATGGTCAGGCGACAGAGATGGTGCGCAATCGCGAGATGGTAGGCTCGTCAAGAATTGGATCGACGACTTCAAGCTCCTCTCAACGGGAGTTCGCAACGTTTCGGTATCAACAGACGATTCAAAATGCTTTTAAAGAGGTATCAGACGCCTCATTCGATATCAAAATGGCTCGAGAGATACGCGCTCAACAAGACTTGCTCGTTACCACACTGCGAGACAGATCGCGCCTGGCACATCTCCGATACGAAGGCGGCGTGGGCACGCTTTTGAATGCTCTCGCTTCGGATCGGGAGCTATTCGACGCTGAGCTTAACTTAACTCGGACTAAACGAAACGAATTGCTGTCGCTGGTTCAGCTTTACAAAGCTTTAAGCGGTGGCTGGCAACAATGAACTTCGTTGCCTCTAAACCCAGGTTTGGTCCCTTTCGTACCTCACAGCGAAAGTGGACTGCGTTAAAGGATTTTTGGTCATAGCTTCCATTACCCTTCCAGTCACTAAAGAGATCTTCGAGACCGTCGAAATCGGCAAGTTTTCGATTTGTCGTTCCGGTTCATGTATCAAACTGCCTAGTCGTCGCCTGAATCTTATGAATTGCGTTAAGAGCGACATCGCTGGCATCAGTGAGAGCAGCTCTTGTTTCCTCTCCAGCTTTCATAACAAGGGCTGACGTTTTCCCCTTCTCGCCCCACTGCAGAGACTCCCGCTTCGAGCACAACCATCCAGCAGTAGCGTGCTTACTTCAAAAATGTCTGTTCAGGTTCTGAAGTCATGCTTGTACCGACAAACGTAACGCTATAAATCTTAGGGCTAGCGCCCATGACGCTTTAGAATGAGCCTTCACGCCGTCGCTTGCCAACAGCGCTCGTTCTCCAGCTTCCCGAGGAATTCTTCCTCATCATCTTGCGGCGTAGGTCGGAAGATTCCGAGCTTCTTCATTTTCGTGATCAGAGTAGTGCGTTTCAGTCCCAACCGCACTGCCGCTCCCCGCGGTCCCCCAATCACCCAACGGGTCTTGTGCAGTGCCGTCAGGATCACCTCTCGCTGTGAATCGTCGAACGAGGTTCCAGTTTGCGACAGCGGAAAAGGATTGTTCTCCGATTTGGGCAACGGATTCGGGAGCACTCCATTGTCGGCGCGAATTACTGCTCGCTCGATCAGGTTCTGAAGCTCGCGCACGTTCCCGGGCCAAGAATAGGCTTCCAGGGCAGCCAGCGCTTTATCCGGTATGGAAAAAATTTGCTTACCCATACGTCGGGAAAATATTTGCGCAAAATGAGACACCAATAGCGGAATGTCCTGACGGCGCTCACGCAGCGGTGGCAATACAATGGGAAAGACGTTGAGCCTGTAATAGAGATCACTGCGGAATTCTTTTCGCTCCACCATCTCCAGTGGGTTGCGATGGGTTGCTGCGACTAAGCGGACGTTGATGCGATGCGTCCGGCCGCTGCCCAGACGCTCAAACTCCTGCTCTTGCAATACCCGCAACAGCTTGGGCTGTAGACTGAGCGGCAGATCTCCAATCTCATCTAGAAACAGAGTGCCGGTATGAGCCATTTCGAACCGGCCAATTTTCTGGCTGACTGCGCCAGTGAAAGCGCCCCGCTCGTGCCCGAACAATTCGCTTTCCAACAAGTCGAACGGAATGGCGGCACTATTTAGTTTGAGAAACGGACGTTCGCGACGAGCGCTAAGGTCATGGATGGCTTGGGCGATCAGCTCCTTGCCAGTACCTGTTTCTCCCAGAATCAGCACAGTGGAGTCTGTCGGCGCCACACGTTCCACTTCTGCCAGTGCAAGTTTGAGAGCAGGGCTGTTGCCGATGATTTGTTGAAATGAATTGTTAGCAAAACGGTGTTCTATTGATGTAACTCTGTTTAGACATTCCATGACTTGCCTCCCTGGGGGATCTAAACAAAAAACTCACTTGAAGCCCCTTCCACTGGATTCAACGTTATTCCTATGTGGACTAGGAAACTATTGGGCCTTGGTGGATCTATGGTGACAGAAAGGGGAGTATAGATAACGCTTTCGTTTACACGGTCGGAGCATGCCGTTCAGATCTCTTACTCATGACGAGCTCCCGTCAACTAGCGGGAGTGTGAACGAAAATACAGCGCCCGAAGGAAGATTATGTTCGGCCCAAAGGCGTCCACCGTGAGTTTCAATGATCGTGCGGCTGATGGTCAGACCCATTCCCATCCCATTTGCCTTAGTCGTAAAGAAGGGGGTGAACAGATGATCCGCTTCAGTTCCAAGCCCGGTTCCGGAGTCGCGGACTGCGACGATTACGAAGCCACTCTTGTCCAAGCCGGATTCCACGCGCAGTCGGCGGGGATCATGTTCCGCGCCAGTCATGGCTTCTATGCCGTTCATAACCAGGTTCAGTAACACCTGCTGCAACTGAACGCGGTCAGCCTTCACGAGCGGTAGGTCCGTCGCCAGTTGGTATTCGAGCAACACTCGATTCTGCTGAAGCTTGTGACTAGTTATCGCCAGTACGTCGTGAATGATTTCGTTAATATTGACCTTGGTTTTCTCAGCGGGCGCCTTCTTTATTAGTGCTCGTATGCGAGCTATGACTGCGCTGGCGCGTGTCGTGTCTGCAACGATTTCGTTCAGAACCCGACGCAGAACCTCGGGTTGTAGATTGTCGTTAGCTAAAAGTCTAAGGCAGGCGTTGCCATTGTTCGCTATGGCCGCCAGGGGCTGATTAACTTCATGAGCTATGGATGCCGCAAGTTCACCCATCGTAGTCAGTCTAGAAACTCGTTCAAGTTCTATCTGCGTCATCTGTAAAGCTTGTTTAGCTTCTTCAGCTTGCTTCCTCTCGCTAATATCACGCACCAAACCAGTGAATATCCGATGCCCATCTTTGTTC
>DATIBX010000378.1:0-3463 GCA_035457105.1 Pyrinomonadaceae bacterium | reverse complement strand
GTGCCGCCCCATCTGTCCGCTGACGATTTCCTTCAGAGGTGACCGATCGAAAAGGAGGCGGCCACGGAGTGCCGCCCCATCTGTCCGCTGACGATTTCCTTCAGAGGTGAGCGATCGAAAAGGGGGCGGCCACGGAGTGCCGCCCCATCTGTCCGCTGACGATTTCCTTCAGAGGTGACCGATCGAAAAGGGGGCGGCCACGGAGTGCCGCCCCTACAACGAACCTTATTTTCCGAGGATGGAACCGGAGGATAGATCGCCGCTGTAGGTTTCTTTGGGAGCAAGCAGGCGACGAATGAGTTGGTGCATCTGCTTTGAGTCGATCGGCTTTACCAGGTAACCAGCTATTCCCACGTCGTATGCAGCTCGACGAAAGCCGTCAGTACTAAAGGCGGTGATTGCGATCACCGGAACTTCCTTCAATTGCTCAAATTCGCGAATTTTTCTCGTAGCCTCAAAGCCATCCATGCGCGGCATGCTCAAATCCATCAAAATTAGATCGGGATGCGTTAACGAAGCGACTGACACTGCTTCTTCGCCATTAGAAGCGGTGACGACTTTGTAACCCTCACTTTGAAGATCCAGGCTGATGACTGCGACGTTATCTATCGAGTCATCGACTACCAGGACAAGGAATTCGCGGACCTTCTCAAAATTGTCCGTAGCGGAGATTTCTCGCAATCGTTGACGACTCTCAGCAGCTTTGCGGTCGGCTTCTGACAGCGCATTCGTCGCTAAGGGTTCTTTTGAGTCCATGTCGCCTCGATTATAGTTCACCCCTCCCCCGAAAGCCCGTCCGTGTCCACCGATTGTAGGGGCGGCACTCCGTGGCCGCCCCATGTTCCCAATCGAATCTCTCAAATTTTAAGCCCTGATCCTGACCTTGTTACTTGTTTGGTTGTGCAAGGTAATGGTTACGAAGAGGTTTTGATTGACTGGTAGATTGTCGGGTAGTTTTACAACAATCTGAGTTAACCAATCGTAGCCAGGAACTTTTCCGACAAATTCCACGGTCAAAGGATAAGTATTCAATTGCGCATCTTCGGCTCGAGCTGTCACTGCGGAAATGTTTTCGCCCGGCAGTAAGTCAGCATTCATGGCAAAGAACATGATTCGAGTGCGGTCATCTAAGCTGAAGTTGAAAGTATTTACGACTGCGAATGGATCGCGCACGAGCCAAACTGAATCGAGCGCGATTGCCAGGTCACCATTCTCCTCTGTGATTAGCCGGGGAGGTGGATTGGTGACAGTTAGAGTCGCTTCACTACTAACAACGTTACCAGCTGCGTTCGAAACGATACATCTAAACTTCGCACCATTGTCAGCGGGGACAGTTGCAGGGGTTGTGTATGAAACGGACGTAGCTCCGGCGATATTTGTCTGATTCTTTTGCCACTGATAGCTCAACGGAGCGGTACCCGAAGCCGATACTGTAAACGTCGCAGGTTGGCCCACGTTTACTGTTTGGTTAGAAGGCGGAAACGTTATTGAAGGTACCACAGCGGTAAATTGCACCCGGAAAACGGAACCGCTTCCGATCGACAGGTAATAAAGACTGCCGTCTGTCGCCACTTTCAGATCGACTGGTTGAGAAATTCCTGAAGCAAATGCGCTGGCTGTGCCTGCGGCTGGATCAAACAACCGGATCCATCCGCTACATAAGTCCGCAAAGAAGTACTTGCCCACGTAACTCGGTGGAAATTGCACTGTAGTTGGGTTGTAGAATGTTCCGCCCGCGATAGCGCATCCGGTGGTGCTGGAAGAACCGTGTCCGTACGCGAATAGCGGCGAGCGAAAAGCCGGATCGTTGGTTGGTCCTTCGGTGATGGGCCAACCATAGTTTGAACCGGCAATCCCATCATTGATCTCTTCCCAGGTGCTTTGCCCGACATCGTTTATGAATAGGCGTCCTGAGCCGGGTTGAAACGCAAAGGTAAAAGGATTGCGTAAACCCAGAGCCCAGATTGCTCGATTCTTACCTGTAGCGATATTGAAAAAAGGATTATCAGTTGGTATCGAACCGTCGGCATTAAGTCGGAGCACTTTCCCGAGCAGGTTAGAGAGAGTTTGAGAATTAGAGCTAGTCGCATTTTCTCCGACAGCAACATACAGTTTACCGTCTGGTCCAAAGTGTATGGCGCCGCCATTATGATTTGTGGCGCTGGTTAAATTATCGAGTTCAAGCAGTATCTGCTCGCTGCCTGGAACAACAACGTCCCCATTAGCGGTAAACCTGCTCAGCCGATTGTGTCTTGGAGAAGTTGAAACTGTGTAATAGACGTAGACGAAATTGTTCGAGGGAAAATTCGGATCAAAGGCGACACCAAGCAGGCCTCGTTCACCAGCAGGATCGACAGAAAGAGTCATAAACGGAGTGGCTAGTAAAACGCCATTCTTGATGACACGAAGGCTGCCACTTTGCTGGCAGACAAAGATGCGGCCATCGGGAGCAATCTCCATGGCGGTTGGACTCGAAATTCCAGAGATTTGAGTTTCGGCGAAACCTGCGGGCAGGGTTGCAGCTTGAACAGTGAGCGATTGTACAGTTCCCAGAACAATGAACAGGACAGCCAGCAATCTTGGCGCGTGTTGGAATTGCATAAACCTTCCGCTCGTCGAATATTAAGTTTTTCTAAGCAAATGGGGAGGAGAGGGGCCGAAACTAAAGCCTGTCGGGAGGACGTATCATAGCATTTGAGACTTCGTAGTTGATATTGGAAATAGCGGAGTGGTGCCCATGACTTGCCTTCCTCCGTGTAGTAAACGAAAACCACTTCTTGTTTTAATAGTAAGAAATTACGGCCAGTAACGCTCTACAATTCTTGTTTCTTTCAGAATGCATAAGAGACTTGTAACGAATCGGAATTCGAATGGATTTCTCTGTGCAACCTTTGTGTTCTCGGTGTCTCCGTGGTGGTTGGTCTTACAATTAGACTCCTCCACCACAAAGACACAAAGGGCACTGAGGCGGCACAGAGAAATTCCACCTAATTACAGCCTCAACAAAACTCCGTGAGCGCTCTGCTTAGTCGCGAGGGCGATCGCTTGAACATACAGCCCGACTTGCCGCCGGTACTCTTCGAGCCGGCCCTTGATTTCAAAGTCAGTTTTGTAATCGACCACGATCCACTGATTGCCGTTCTCTTTGTCCTGAAAAGCCAGATCAACGATTCCTTCAAGTATGCGGCCGTTCTCGAGCGGCATGATTATCGGGATCTCCCGGCGACAGTTTCCGGTTGCTGCTGCTATCGCTGCGCTACGCAACAGCGGATGGGCAAGTGCGCCGCTGACCAGCTTGAGCGCCGCTCCAACTTCTTCATCGGTGGCTGCCAGCAGTCTTCCGTAAATCTTTGCCAGTTCTTCAATGCTTTGTTCGGAGGCATTCAGATCGACACTCGACATTATTGTATGGACCAACGTGCCGAAACGTTTTCCGTGCGGTCGGGTAAAGTCGATGCCAACC
>DATIBX010000377.1:0-2336 GCA_035457105.1 Pyrinomonadaceae bacterium | reverse complement strand
GGTTAGCAAACTCAAACGAGCCATCAGGTCGAGCACACAGAACCAACGCAGGAAGCGTCTCGATCAGATCCCGTAGATCAAGTTGTTCGCCGCGCTGCTGCTCACCCTCTCGATTCGGACTCATATTTCGCAAAACGTTGGGCCAGGATTTTCCACCATGCAGTAAGGATTCTCTCGCAATGCTCCGCGCGAAACCGCATGAGAGTGTGTCCCAAAACCCGCGTTGAGTAGAAGGGCGCCCGAAACCGTGCTCACGTCGTACATGCACACAATGACGCAGGGATAGCGAAGCGCGAGACGCGAAGCCCCACTTTCGAGGTCGATCACCTCGTCGGCCCCCCTGCCTGGAAGAGGATCTCGCCCCCTTCCCAGGTTGCCGAGGTAGCGGATCGCCCTGGCTCCTTTTTGCAGGGCAGCGGAAAACGCGGCGTCGATCTTTGCAAGTGTCTCAGATGCTGACGATTCACGACGCAAAACAACGAGCCGGCCGTGCCGCAGTATGGCCTCCATGTCGTGACCCTTATTCTGTAAAATCTCCAAAACTCGCGTATTTGCTTCGTCGTGGCCGAACAGAACGCAATATTGAGTTTCGTCAGAAATCGCCGGTTCGAAAAACCGGACCCCACGTTCGAATTCTTCTTCGGTATTCCAAAAATGGATCAGATGACTGCCTAATGGGACGTCGTCCGCGGTAATAGCAAGCGGGATCTTATCAGTAGAGATATTCATCGTGATTCACCTGGACGAGGACCTCGGTCGAACCTTCACGCGTAAGCGCGGAGCGAATAGTCTGAAATAGTTGTTCATCGCCATAAGGCTTCGCTAGTAACGCCACCGCGCCTCCTTCCATTGCGCGTCGACAAGATTCTTTGTCATGGAAGGCAGTCATGAAGATGATAGGGAAAGTGCATCCCTCCGCTGTCAATTGCCTTTGAAGCTCTAGTCCATTCATGCCCGGCATCTGTACATCGAGGACGAGGCAGCAGGTATCTTGCCGTTGGCCGAAGTTAAGGAAACTTTCGGCGGATTGGAATGCTGCCGTTCGGTAGCCAAAGGACCCGATCAACAGCGCCGTAGACCTACAGACCGCTGCATCGTCATCAACCACCGATATCACTTTCGGATCTTTCATCTGCATACGTCCAATGCCCTTGAATGGAGAGCCAGTCTATTGAAGTTGGTGCCTTGATGTGACCAAAAATCTCTGTCCTCCGAGCCGACGATACTCTCGCGTCGAGACCAAATCTAGTGGTCTTTGGTGTGCTAAGTCTGTGGAAAGGGGTGAACGAAAGTAATGCTTTGGTTTACTCAGCGTGCGAGACGCCTTTGAGTTTCTCAATCATTCTTACCAGGTCGGCGAGGGAGTCCGCGCGTAGTTTCTCCATTGCCCTACTGCGATGAACCTTGATCGTATTTTCTGCAGTTCCAAGTTGATCAGCGATTTGTTTGTTTAACTTGCCGGCGCTTACGAGCGAAATCACCTCACGCTCCCGAGCAGTCAACAGGTCGAACCGACGTTGTAACTTCGTTAACTCTTTCTCCTGCTCGCGCCTGGCGTGATCTCGCTGTAGCGCTATTTGAATAGCATCCAGTAGATCCTGGTCGCGAAATGGTTTAGTTAAGAATTCAACTGCGCCCGCTTTCATTGCGCGAACGGTCATGGGGATGTCGCCGTGACCCGTAATAAAGACTATCGGAATGTGGCATTTCCTTGCTGCGAGTTCATGTTGCAAATCGAGCCCGCTTAATCCACGCAGTCTGACGTCCAGTACGAGGCAACTGGGCGCGTCTGCCGGTAGTTCTTGCAGAGCAGTCTCAGCGGAGTCAAACGTTTCTACACGCAGACCTACAGTGCTGATGAGAAATTTCAGCGAAGAACGCACGGAAGGATCGTCGTCGACAACGAACACTACACCATTAGGCATGAGCAACTCGCGTAGGAATTGGCAAACTGAACGAAAACACTGCGCCGTTGGGAACGTTAGGCTCGGCCCAGAGGCGTCCGCCGTGACCTTCGATTAGCGAGCGGCTAATCGTCAACCCCATTCCCATACCGTTCGCTTTTGTGGTGAAGAATGGGTTGAAGACGGTATCGCGATCCGCACTAAAGCCAGTACCAGAGTCGCGGACCGCGATGAGTATGTCGCCGGACTCGTTGATTCCTGATTTAACCTGGAGTACGCGAGGCCGGTCTGTAACCCCGGTCATGGCTTCGATGCCATTCATGATCAAGTTCAACAAGACTTGTTGCATTTGAACGCGATCAGCGAGCACGAGAGTCGGAGTCTTTGTAAATTCGCACTCGACCAGGATTTGATTCTTCTGGATTTCTTGGC
>DATIBX010000376.1:0-15566 GCA_035457105.1 Pyrinomonadaceae bacterium | reverse complement strand
TCTGCGACGAGTTCGGCGTCAAACACTTCCATCGGTGGCCTGCTCAATAGTACGCCCAACACATCTTTCAGAATTGAATTCTTTTCCAATGCGGTGCTTGATTTTTTAGGTTTTGGTGAGGGCCAGACATTTATTGGCTCGACCACCGTTATGACTGATGGGAACGGTGATACGGCTTTCACCTTCAACGCCGCGAGTTCCACCCCGGGCGGGAGGTTCATCACCGCGACAGCTACCAGCAATGCGACTAACGACACCTCGGAGTTTTCGCAGGGCGTAGAGGTAAACGGTCCTGAGACTTTCCAATTCTCTCAACCTCAATTCAGCGTAAGCGAGAATGGGGGTGTCGCTACCATCACTGTGACCCGCATTAACGGTGCCGGGGGTACGCCTTCGGTAAAATATCAAGCAGCTTCCGCAGTAGCTCTCGAAGGCTTGGACTTTACGAGCACATCTGGAGTCCTTACTTTTGGTGTCGGGGAAACCGTTAAGACAATCACGGTTCCAATCATTGACGATGTGCAGATTGAAGGTGATGAGTTCTTTGTAGTTTTTTTGAGCGACCCTTCAATTGGTACCCAACTGGGCTTACTAAGGGACGCTCAGGTGTTCATCAACGATCGTGAGCAGACAATTTACGCTGTTACCAACGTTAACAACCTGATCTCTTTTGAAAGGGCGAACCCAGCTACGCTGTATGGTGTTGTTCCGATCACTGGTCTGCAACCGGGCGAACAGATTGTTGGGATTGATTTCCGTCCGTCGAACGGTCTGCTTTACGGATTAGGTAATAGCAGTCGTCTCTACACGATCGACACCACCACTGGTCTTGCTACCGAGGTCGGGTCTGGTCCTTTTAGTCCAGGTATTTCGGGAACAGATTTCGGCTTCGACTTTAATCCCGTAGTTGATCGCATTCGAGTAGTCACTAGTTCCGACCAAAACTTCCGGCTGGATCCAGATACCGGAGCGGTTGTAGCTACGGACGTTGACTTGGCTTACGCCGGCTCGGATGCAAACGCCGCAGCTAATCCAAACGTAAGCGGCCTCGCTTATACGAACAACACGGTCGGCGCCAGTTCGACTACTTTATATGGCATCGACTCCGCGCTCGACACTCTGGTCCGCGTGGGTTCACCTGGTGGCACTCCTACATCTCCCAACTCAGGCCAGCTGTTCACGATTGGTGAACTTGGGTTCATCACTGGTGTGAACACAAGTTTTGATATTGTACCGGGGCAGGACACAGCTCTGGCGGCATTAACGCCTCAGGGTGCGCCATTCTCCCTGCTGCATACCATCAATTTGACGACGGGCCATGCCGCCGAAGTTAGCAATATCTTTAATCTGCCCTTTATCGGCGGATTCAAGCTTTTTGAACCTGTGCGTGCTATGTCGGTGAAATCGAATGGCAGCATCGGATTTGCCTCGGCGACAGCCAATATTTCCGAAGGAGCGGGGAAGATCCAAATCACTCTTAACCGCGTTGGAGATCTTTCAGGAGCGGCATCCGCAGACTTTGCCACTAGCGATGGTACTGCTCTGCAAACATCGGATTACAACATAGGCTTCGGAACGGTTACCTTTGCGCCCGGCGAAGCAAGTAAGACCTTCGACGTTTTTATTACCGACGATGGTTACATGGAGTCGCCCGAAACTTTCAGCATCTCGTTGAGTAATCCCAAGGGCGGCTTCCAAATTGGCGGCATAAGCGCAGCGACGGTGACCATAACAGACAACGATGCCTCGCCCGCAGTCGTTAATCCGATCGAAGGGCCAGCATTCTTTGTGCGCCAGCACTACGTGGACTTCCTTAATCGAGAGCCTGACACGTCGGGTCTCAACTTTTGGATCAATGAGATTACTTCTTGCGGTGCTGACATGCAGTGCGTCGAGGTCAAACGCATCAATGTCAGCGCGGCTTTCTTCCTTTCCACCGAGTTCCAGAAAACTGGCGCGCTGATATATCTCACGCATAAAGCGGCTGTCGGCTCAAACTTTCCTGGTCCAGCGCCAGTACCTGTCTTGTATCAACAATTCAAACAAGATGCCGCCACACTCCAGCATGGGCTGGTTTTTGGCGAACCAGACTTTGACCTGACTCTAGGAGTCAACAAGTTCAATTTCTTCTCAGACTTTGTGACCCGGCCTCAGTTTGAACTGGCGTTTCCTTTGACGCAAACACCAGCGGAATACGTAGACGCCTTAATAGCCAACACCGGCGTCGCGTTTACTTCCGACGAACGCACCACGCTTATCAATTTATTCTTTGGTGCGGCGACAAGCGCAGATCGGACAGCGCGGGCAACGGTTTTGGATCGAGTAGCGGAAAACCCGACCTTCGCTGCGGCGGAAGTTAATCGCACGTTCGTAGCGATGGAATACTTTGGTTATCTGCGTCGTGATCCCGATACCGCTGGCTTTAATTTCTGGCTCAACAAGCTAAATACCTTCAACGGGAACTTCGTTGACGCAGAGATGGTTAAGGCCTTCATCACTTCCCTTGAATACCGTCAGAGGTTTGGGGCCAACTAGAACATAAATCAATAGCGGATCGGTGCAGTAGCCCGACTGTTAAGGAGGGCTCGCCCCCAGCGATTTTGCTTTGCGTTCTCTGTGTGATCTCCGCGTACTCTGCGTCCGGCGGGCTTTCAACTAATGTTGTTCATTTATTTCGTGTTATTTAGTGGATCGTTTGTTACTTCACTAGACACAGTCTCCGTTGTGATGAGCTACTAACTCCGTGATTGCTGCCCACCGAAAACCTTATGAAAAAGGATCCTAAGAACTTGCTGCGCAGAGCTCGCTGAGAGGACAAACTGAAAGCGGACGCTCGCGCTTCTCGATCGGTTTAGTTTACCCTGTCCCTAAAACCCCCTTTCATAAACTTTGCCACGCAGAAAAAATGCTGCCGATGGCTTACTTCCAGGAGAATGATCTCACCGTGGCCCAGGCGTTGCCAAAACAAAACTAAAAAACTAGCACCGAACTGGAGGTACATGGCTCGACTCATATCAGTAAACGTCGGACTTCCGCGTGCAATCCAGTGGAAGGGTCGAACTGTGTATACCGGCATCTGGAAAGATCCGGTACAGGGCCGCTGTCGCGTTTCGAGATTGAATTTGGACGGTGATGGACAAGGCGACTTAGCCGGACACGGGGGTGAGCAGCGCGCCGTCTTCGTCTACCAGATCGAATCGTACCGCTATTGGCAAGAGCAACTGAATAGAGTTGATTTCGTCCACGGACAGTTCGGCGAGAACTTTACGATTGAAGGATTGCCAGACGCCGCCGTGTATATCGGAGACCGCTATCAGATTGGAAGCGCACTGTTCGAAGTTACTCAACCTCGCGTTACTTGCTATCGCGTCGGCATACGCATGAACGAGCCACGCATGCCGGCACTGCTGACAGGTAGCGGACGGCCCGGTTTTTACTTTCGCGTCTTACAGGAAGGCGAGGTAGGCGCGGGCGACGAAATTATCAAAGTCGGCGAGCCGAAGGAGCAAATGACCGTCGCAGAGATTAACGCCCTCCTCTACTTGCCTGATCATCCGCGCGATCAATTGGAGCGTGCCTTGCGAATTGAAGCACTCTCACCGGGATGGCGCTCTTCGTTTGAAGCGTTGCTGGAGAGCCGGGCGAATCGGCCGGGAAGTGGTAACGCCGGGCTCGCTCCGGCCGCGGCCGCACATCCAGTCGCCCCGGGTTTTTGGCCGCTGAAAGTGACGGCGCTCGATCACGAGTCTGCCGACGTTCTTTCGCTCACGATGCAGAGCCCGGATGGTCAAGCGCTACAAACCGCCCTGCCTGGTCAGTATGTGGTCCTTCGCCTGCAGCCGAACCCCGGTGTCTCACCTCTGTTTCGCAGCTACTCGCTTTCTGGTCCAATCTCAACCGAGCACTATCGAATTAGTGTGAAGATCGAGCCGAACGGATCGGCTGGAACTTATCTACGTGAACACGTCCGCGTAGGAGACACTCTCGACGTAAGCTCGCCGCGCGGAAGCTTCATCTTACAGTCGGACGAACAGCCCATTGTGTTGCTCAGCGCCGGGATCGGCGCAACGCCTGTTCTTGCGATGCTGCACGCTTTGGTGGCGGCCCGCTCAACCCGGCGGGTCCTCTGGTTGCACACCGCTCGCGATCGACAACATCATCCATTCGCGAGCGAGGTCCGTAGCCTAATGCACGAACTGACGAATGGCCGCAGCTACGTCTGCTACAGCAGGCCGGACGCGCGTGACAAAATCGGTGAGAACTACGACGCTGCGGGTCACCTTTCGCGGTCGGTCTTCGTCATCGTCGGGCTTCCCCGAGAGTCGGATGTGTACCTGTGCGGACCACCTCGCTTTATGGCAGACATGAAAGAAGCGCTCACAACCTACGGTGTAGCGCCCGAGCGAATTCATGTCGAAATCTTCAATGGCAGCGAGTCGCTGACGCCCGGTGTCGTCGGTGCAGTGACGGGAGCTCCGCATCTTCCCAAAGACGAAATGAACGCTGGTCCAAGGGTATCGTTCGCCCGCAGCGGTATCGCCGCACACTGGAATGCTTCCAACTACCAGAGCATTTTGGAGTTGGCCGAAGCGTGTGATGTTCGAGTTCGTTGGTCATGCCGAACGGGTGTTTGTCACAACTGTGAAAGCGGTTTGGTATCGGGAGAAATCGTCTACGGACCTGAGCCGCTCGAAAAGCCGGCCGACGGTAACCTTCTCGTCTGTTGTTCACAACCGATCGGGGACCTCGTCATCGATTTGTAAACCGCATTCATGCGCGACTGGCTCGAACATCAGGTCGCAAGTGAGTTGTTATTTGGCCGACCTGGCAACCTCACATCTTCCAGAATAATGCAGTTGGGAATGGTGGCAGAGCGGCGATTACACTCAGTTTGCATACTCGAACCCAGCGACGGCCCCGCTCTTTTGCCTCAACAGACACACAACTCCAAGATTCCGGAGAGTTGAGTATTCTATGAGGAAGAGCGGGGGCGGCGCTGTATCTGACAATATAAGTTTGAGCGCAATGCCCGCTCTGCCACCCTTCCTAACTGCGGGATTCTGGTGAGTCCTGATGTGGTCCAGATCTGCCACTCTCAACGGTGGATTTAGGAAGATCTCAGGTTGGCTCGAGGCTTGGTTCGGGGCTGATAGAATCTGACTGCCTTTTCCCATTTGTTTTTGCGGAGCGTTGGGCCAATAACGCGACCGGCAATCCCACCAGCACTGCATGTCCGATAACCTCGGTCACAAGGATCGGCAAACGCGGCAACGGACCTCTTTGTCCAATGGCTGAAAGGGGTACCACGATGTACTTCATGCCAAAATAGGCAACCACGCCATAACTCAATCCACTAATGACAGCGTGACGAATTAAAGCCGGCAAAACGTGAGTTGCGAGGTAGTAGACAGCGGCGATGCAGGTGGCAACCACAAAATGAAGCACAATGCCAAGCAAGAAAGTTCGTACTCCTCCTTCCAGCGCCGCCGGCCTGCCAAGTACGCCACCAGCGACAGATTGAAAGATGCGGAGTGGCTTTGCGCCTAGTATCAGTCCGTAAAATGTAAAAGCGAATGTAAGGTCAAGGATCCCGATAGCTATCCCGCCATAAAAAATCGTGTCGAAGGCGCGTGGGCGCCCGAAACGGTTTACTTGCCGAGAATCTTCGAGATTGCTCTCTCTCATAACATTCCTTTGGCGTTAGATTGTGTCTTGTTTGACGTGCTTGTATCAGCTTGCGTAATCTTCATCAAGTACAATTTTCTCTGTGTGACCGACGCGTTCTGCGACTTTGTAAGGTCTCCACGCCTCACCACAATACGCAGAAAATACGAAGGTCACACAAAGACTCGATCACCCGAACACACCCTTAGCCCAAGAGCCCGCTATCTAACAAAGTCCTTTTCATCACCCAGCCTTGTGACGACTTGACACGATTTTCCCATCCATGAGGAAACGCTGCATTTGAGGCTTTCAGTTTGACAGGATGCCTCTCCGATCTAAATCAAAATGTGATGAGCGACAATTTTCCGTGACGTAGGACGTTAGCGTGGGGACGAGTGCAGGCAAGCGGATAGTGCCTAATCTAAATCTTCTCTGCAAGGAGTGAGCTAAACTAAGTCTCCACCGGGGATGGAAGCCGGTCTCGGTCAAGCACCGGGCTTAAGAAAGTGCTCGAAATGCTGGCGATAGCTGCGACTGAGGGAGTAACACGCTCCGCTGACTAAGACCACGCGGTACTCACCGCGTGCCCAGGTTTGTAGCTCTTTGACGCGATTCATGTTGACGATCGTGCGGCGATGGATGCGTACAAAAGTATGGGGGTCGATCTGCGCTTCAATGTTGCTCAGAGTGTCTCTGAGCAAATGTGAGGAGTTCCCTACATTAAGCCGCACATAGTTGCCCTGGGCTTCAATCGAATCCACCTCTTCAGTCCTGACAAAGAAGACTGTGTCTCCGGTCCTGATGGCGAGTCGCTCCAAATACTTTGGACCAGCTTTCAGTTCTTCCAGCATCGTCAAGATGTGTTTCGTATCGAGATCATTTATTCCCTTCAGAAATGTTTTGGCACGATCGAGAGCGCCGGCGAATCGTTTACGATCGAACGGTTTAGTTAGGTAGTCGATTGCATGAACATCGAATGCGCGTATGGCGTGTTGGTCATATGCAGTGACGAAAATAATCACGGGCATGCGTCTGACCCTGAGACGCTGCAAGACGTCGAACCCGTTCATATCAGGCATCTGCACGTCCAGGAACACCAGGTCCGGGTCGAGAGTTGTTATGGAATCAATTGCTTCTTTTCCGTTTCGAGCTTCACCGATGATCTCAATCTCACGCTCATCCTTCAGCATCTCGCGAATGCGATCACGCGCCAGCGGCTCGTCGTCCACAATTAATGACCTAATCTTCATGTGAACTGTCCTTCGCTTGCGGGGATTTCCAGGGTCACGACTACACCTCTGGTTTTCGCGTTAGCGATTTGGAAATCGAAGTCGGCCCCGTAGAACTGTTGCAAACGTGCCCGTGTATTGCTGAGACCGATTCCTGAAGAACCACCATTTGCATTGACGTTCAACCCGGGTCCGTCGTCTTCGACCTGCATGATAAATCGACTGCTTTTTTTGAGAGCGCGTATGGTGATATGCCCGGGAACAGTTTGTCGTGCGATGCCGTGCCTCACGGCATTTTCAACAATCGGCTGCAGGATTAGATTAGGGACCAGACAATCAAGCGTATCCGGTTCAATCTCCATCGCAACTGTTAATCGATCCTGAAAACGGACGTGTTCTATGTCGAGGTAGCATTTCAGAAAATCCAGCTCCTGGCCGAAATCGATGGTTTGAGTCTCGGACCGTTTGAGTGTCATCCTCAGGAAGTCGCCCAGCCTTGCGATCATCTTGTCCGCAGCTTCCACGTCTTTATGAAGAAGTGCCGCGATTGAGTTGAGAGTGTTGAAAAGAAAATGCGGATGGATTTGCATCTTCAGCGCCTGGAGCTGTGCCTGGGCCAGTTGGCCCGCGAGTTGGCTTGCTCTCGCTTCTCCCTCACGTACGCTGCGGTAATAGTGGAGGGCGTGAGCTACAGCCAATGTGGACCAGTAAATAGTGAGACCTTGATGAAAGTAGTAGATGCTAAACGCGTTGTTACGCCAGAGAGTCAGGAGCGTTGGATTCCGAATCAGGTTGGGAGAACCAAAATACCAGAACAAAGGTGTTGCCGCAGATAGGACAACAAAGGAAAAGACGACACTTATCCCAATGTGGATTAGAAGATTCCGTGGGAACTTACCACGGAGTTCGAACCGCCTCGCCAGCCTGAATATGAAAGGTGACAGTAAACCCCACAGATAGAAGTCTGAGAGATAACCGATGATCGTTCGCCGCCATGACAGTTGAACGTTATCTTGCCGGGCGCCCAGATACGAGCTTAGGGCAAACGAAAGACCTAGCAGAGTCCAGACACAAAAACCGAAGCCCACACGCACCCACCATGGACGTCGACTAAGGGGTCCGTCACGTTTAGATTGATTGATTTCTGTGTGCTGCACAGTAACCAGCTTCGGAGCTTGCGAAAGTTTTGCAGTGCATAACTAGAATAGCACCAACGCGAATTGATCGCGTAAGTCAGGTTAAAGAAGCGAAAAGGCGCGACAGTTTTGGAACCGTCGCGCCTAATCTAAATGTGGTCACCGTCCTCACCCCGGCAACCACTGTGATGGAAGGATTCACCAACCATCTAGTTGAGTCGGACTATAAACGATTACCATACCCCGCGCAAACGAAAACGGAGCAATCCGTGAGCTCCGGGCGAACTTTTCTTTATTTTAGCCTTACCACCCAAGCCATTGAATCCCATATTTGCCCCAAAATTCGGAAACGATGGACCATCAAAAGCTCCCATTGTCGAGCAACTTTCAGCTCAACGTGCGTTTATTCACTCCTTTTGCATGGAATTGAGATCCGGCTCCACACAAAGCGTTGTATTTCGCCTGTCGTAACACGATTGGGTTATCAATTAGTTATACAACAGAGTTAAGTAAAGAGACTTCGATCGCGGGATGTTCGAATTGGGCGATGCTCGGATAATAAACTCTAAACGTAAAACGAAATGATTAGCTGGCACGCTGGTCCAGGGCAGGCGAACACATTGTCAGGGCTTGAGCCGTTGGGCCATCGAGCAATCTTGTTTACTTGACTAAACTTCTGATTGAAGTAACACTTAGTGACACACCACGAAATTCAGCGCGGCTATTCCCCCATATTGGTCCGCTTGTTCCTTGTATAATGAACAGTACGGCCGTCAAAAAAATCGAGAGTTCGGTCTGACCGGGACGCTCGACGAAAACGCGACAAAGGATCAAGTTGTTTCCGTCGTTTGATCTTCCCATTCCGCAGTCTAGCTCCGCTTTAACGAACGCAAGACGATGAACATGGCGAATCTAAACTCGAAAGCAATGTCCTTTCAATTTTTTACAATCGTGTTGGGTGCAGTCACATCGGAGGGACGTTGTTATGAATCATTGTGTGCGACGGTGTTTGTTCGTATTGTCATTAGTTATAACGCTAACCGGGGCCGTTATCTGCCCTTCGGCCCAACAAGCTTCTGAACAGGACGCGCCGATCTTCGTAACCACAATCCCTGACGGTTACCGCGACTGGAGACTGATCTCGGTGGCCCACGAGGCGGGCAAGCTCAGCGATATTCGCGCCATTCTGGGAAACGATATAGCAATCAAGACCTATCGGGAAGGAAAGGTACTGTTCCCGGACGGCTCCATCATCGCACGCCTAGCGTGGAGTTTTGACGCTTCGGAAGAAAACAACAAAGTCTTTGGGCAGAACCAATCCTTTGTAGCCGGCGCCCCGAAGAACGGCGTTCAGTTCATGGTTAAGGATTCAAAAAGATATGCCTCCACCGGCGGCTGGGGATACGCTCAATTCGACGATGGAAAACCAGCCGACGTGAAAATTCTCAACTCCTGCTTTCCTTGCCACCAGGCCATCAAAGATCGTGACTTCATCTTCACTCGGTACTCACCTTGATACGAATACATCAGCAAGAGGGAATGCGAGAAGATGACCGCATATAAACCAACTGCAATACAAACCCTGAAATCGAAAGATACAAATGAAGATCTCCTGGCCCAGGCCGGCGCTACACAACGAGGAAACCACCCGGCGACTTACGCTGATGTCTGCTGGGAAAGTGAAGCGCATTGTTTCACGCGGCGGCACTTTTGCGGTGTTGCGGCGGCCGTCGCTACGGGCTCTCTGAGCCTTTTCGGTTTTAATAGGAGGATTGAAGCTATGACTAACGATTCGACTGGAGTTGCACCACAGACGAGTGGTGAGAAGACGGATATTCGGCCCTTTCAATGGAATTTTTCTGAAGCAGAACTCACGGATTTGCGCAATCGCATAAAAGCAACTAGATGGCCCGAACGCGAAACGATCGCCGACACAACCCAAGGTGTGCAGTTAGCGACGACGCAGGCACTCGCGAAATATTGGTCCACCGATTATGACTGGCGCAAGTGCGAGGCTAAACTGAAAGCTCTGCCGCACTTTATAACCACAATTGACGGACTAGACATCCACTTCATTCACGTTCGTTCGAAAGAGGCTAATGCTCTGCCGATGATCGTTACACATGGATGGCCTGGTTCGGTCATCGAGCAGATGAAGATCATCGAGCCTTTAACGAACCCTACCGCACATGGTGGGACTGCTGCGGATGCTTTCGACCTCGTGATTCCGTCGATGCCGGGCTACGGGTTCTCAGGTAAGCCAACCACGACGGGTTGGGATGTGCCTAGAATTGCACGCGCTTGGGCCGTGTTGATGAAGCGTCTTGGGTACACCCGCTACGTTGCGCAAGGCGGCGACTGGGGCGCGCTTGTCACCGATCAGATCGGTGTACTGGCACCTTCAGAATTGATTGGCATCCACACGAATATGCCGGGCGCCGTTCCACCTGAGGTCGACAAAGCAGCTTTTACTGGCAGTCCAGCGCCGTCTGGCCTCTCAGCAGAGGAGCAGCAGTCATTTGACCATCTCGCCTTCTTTTACAAATACGGCCTCGGCTATGCCCTCGAGATGGGGAACCGCCCGCAGACGCTTTACGGAGTGTCGGATTCACCAGTAGCTCTGGCCGCCTGGATAATCGATCACGACATATGGAGTTACAAGTTGATCACGCGTGTATTCGACGGACAGTCAGAAGGTCTCACGCGTGATGACATTCTCGACAACATCACTCTCTACTGGCTGACTAACACGGGTGTTTCGTCAGCCCGTCTGTATTGGGAAAACAAGCTCCCATTTTTCGCTCCGAAGGGTGTCAAAGTTCCGGTGGCCGTGAGCGTCTTTCCTGATGAGATTTGTCCGGTCTCGCGTGACTGGGCTGAGAAAGCTTATTCAAAGCTCATTCACTTCAACCGGCTGCCGAAAGGCGGGCACTTCGCCGCATGGGAACAAACGGATTCTTACGTTAACGAGGTACGGGCGTCCTTCAAATCGCTGCGTTAGTCCCTGGCCTATAACGCCAACGGCGTTCGCTAATTTCAGCCCAGGGTTGCTTCAGCCTGGGTTAGTAAGGGTTTAGTCCGTAGTAAATGTGAAAGAGTTTGGCTAAATTCACCAAGCTCTAGCCAACGCCTTCGGCGTTTATCGTCGGGCCGAGAGATTAAACTCCCAGGGTTGAAGCAACCCTGGGCTGCAATTGGCGAACGCCGTTGGCTGAATAATCGTGCTAAGAAAACTAGAAGTTGCTCATTTGTTGCACAGAGAAATCCACTCGAAACCCCTTAATCGTTAGATCTTTACGGAAATGGAGAAGAACATGACAAATCAGAACCGTGTTGACCTGAAACTCGAATTGGTCGTCATTCCGGTCTCGGATGTCGACCGTGCAAAAGAATTCTACGTAAAGCTCGGCTGGCGGCTCGATGCTGAGTTCGCTGCGGGTGATGACTTACGCGTGATGCAGTTCACGCCGCCCGGGTCAGGTTGCTCGATCATTTTTGGTAAAAACGTCACCGCCGCCGCGCCTGGATCCGCTCAGGGTCTTTACTTGATCGTTTCCGATATCGAGGCGGCTCGCAAAGATTTGCTTGGTCGTGGCGCTGAGGTCAGCGAGGTGTTTCACGGTGGCGCCGATAAATACACTGGACCAGACCAACCTTTCATCTTTGGTAGGCTTCGTGTAGCTGGTCCAGATTCCGGCCACGGCAGCTACCGCTCATTCGCGTCGTTCAGCGATCCTGACGGCAATGGTTGGCTACTTCAGGAGATCACGACCCGGCTTCCCGGTCGCATCGATTCTGCGACCACGAACTTCTCATCCGTGTATGATTTGGCGAGCGCACTGCGTCGTGCTGAGGCTGCGCACGGCGAGCACGAGAAGCGTCTCGGCAAGCGCGACGAGAACTGGCCCGACTGGTACGCCGCGTTTATGGTGGCTGAGCAATCAGGTGCTGAGCTGCCTCAGTGAATACCAACGTAGAAAATCAATCTAGAGGAACCAAATGTTGAAGCGACTTTCGATAATCACTCCAGGCCGCACTTTGCCCGTCATTTTTCTACTTTGTCTGAGTTGGGGTTTCCCTGTGATGGCCCAAACAGGGACCGGATCTGCGGCAGACAAGGTAAGTCTCACCGTTGACGCTTCCAAGCCGGGAGCCAGGATTGATCGCAATCTCTTTGGACAATTCGCGGAGCATTTGGGCCATGGCGTATATGACGGTATCTGGGTTGGACCTGATTCCAAAATTCCAAACACGCGGGGCATTCGCAATGACGTCGTTGCGGCGCTTAAGGATTTGAAAGTTCCAAACGTTCGCTGGCCAGGTGGCTGCTTTGCCGACGAATACCACTGGCGCAAGGGCATCGGACCACAGCGGCTAGTGACCCTTAATTCGAACTGGGGAGGAGTGGTTGAGCCGAACACTTTCGGAACCCACGAGTTCATGGACTTTCTGGACCAGATTGGCGCAGAAGCTTACCTCTCCGTCAACGTTGGTTCTGGTACTCCACAAGAAGCTGCCGAATGGCTCGAATACCTGACCACTCCGCAAGCAACTAGTCTGGCGAAGGAGCGCGCCGCCAACGGTCACCCTGCTCCCTATAAGATCGCATATCTCGGTATTGGCAATGAGAGTTGGGACTGCGGTGGAAACATGACACCCGACTACTATGTCAGCCAGCTCAAGATTTACAGCCGTTTTGTCAGAAACTTCAATCCAGCCCAACAGGGACAGCAACAGATGCCCAAGATTGCCGTTGGGCCAGGTGGGCCTGAACCACGATTCTCTGAATGGACCGAAGCGGTGATGAAGGCCTGGCAGAATCACCAGTGGAGTTGGGATATGAACGGGCTGTCGCTGCACACCTACACCGTCTTGAATTGGGACAAAAAGTTGGCCTCGGTAGGCTTCGGTGAAACTGAGTACAGCCAGGTTCTTAAGGCAACCCTGGAGATGGACGGTCTGATCGCCAAACACTCGGCCATCATGGACAAGTACGATCCGCAAAAGAAGATCGCTCTGGTTGTTGACGAATGGGGCGGCTGGTATGCGCCGTTGCCCGGTACTGATCCAGGGTTCCTGGTCCAACAGAACAGCATGCGCGATGCCGTGTTGGCCGCATTGAACCTGAACATCTTTGCTCGTCATGCCGACCGCGTGCGCATGTCCAATATCGCCCAGATGATCAACGTTCTTCAGGCCATGATCATGACAGACAAAGAAAAGATGGTCCTGACTCCTACCTACTACGTCTACAAAATGTATGTGCCGTTTCAGGATGCTACCTTTGTGCCCGTTGTTTTCAAGGCCGGCACTTATGTGAATGGAGACATCACTTTGCCACGAGTGGATGCCATCGCCGCTAAGGACGGGACCGGCAAGCTTTGGTTAGCGATCACCAATCTTGATCCCAATAAAGCGATCGAAATCGATGCAAACTTAGGCGGCACCAGCGGCAAGTCAGCAGTCGGAGAAACACTCACTGCGCCTAAAGTGGACAGTGTGAATACCTTCGAGGCTCCGCGAACAGTCATGCCTAGACCAGTTTCAGCGAGCGTTCAAGACGGAAAGCTAACCGTAAAACTCGATCCGAAATCTGTAACGGTAATTTCAGTGCAATGAAACAAGACTACTCACGCGTGAAGGACCATTGGTAGGTCAGACCGAGAGGACCGCCCGTAGCGTCAGTGCCGGTTCCCGACATCGACTTTCCATCGGCGGAGACTGTTCCGGAGTCTTCGCCGAGACTCCAGCCGTCGCCTTTCAATACCCTTGTCTGTTTTAGATTTACTGACCCGCCTGTGGCGGTTCCGTTAAAGGCGACAACAACCGGACCCTGTGACAATTCTCCTTCCAACACGTCGCCCCTTTGACTTTTGATGACTAGAGTCGCAGCTCCACCCAGTGGTCCATAGGTCCCGGTCCAGGTACCGCGCAGATCATGCATTGTGGGGTTCACTTCTGATTCGGAGCTGTTTGTTTGAGCCGGTGTCGGCAGCTCGCCGGTCTGCTTTTGAATTTTCTTGTTGGTGCTGTCAGTTCCGGTGCTGTCTGGCGAGCCCAAATTCATGAAGACAAGAACACCGACCATTCCTATCGCAACTAGAAACACAAAAAGACTCGGGATAATCCATAGTAGGTGATTTCGCGATTGGCGACGGGGTTGCGGGATAGGAACGTATGGAGCAGTCGCCGCTAAGCTTGGATTGAACTTGTGATTGTTGGCGAGTGCAGCCTGCAACTCATCTGCAAACACGTTTGCGTCGGCCTGCCTCAACTCTCGATCCTTCTCGAGTGCGCGGAAACAGACTTGGACCAACGCTGGTGGAATACCAAGGTTTTGCGCAAAGACCGGTGGTCGTTCATTGAGATGCTTTGCTATCAAGCCAACCGGATTGCTGGTGACGAAAGGAGGGCGGCCCGACAGCATCTCATAAACAATCGCACCCAGGCTATACACATCCGTACGCGCATCGAGTTCTTCTGCCCGACACTGTTCCGGCGACATGTAATACAACGTTCCCAACAGGGCTCCTGTCTGCGTCAAAGCGGAGACATTTGCAGCGTCGCGCACCTTCGCTAATCCGAAATCTACGACCTTTGCACTTTCCCGGTTTCCGGCCCCTGTATCCGACGAAACGATAATGTTATCGGGCTTCAAATCACGATGAAGCAAACCCTGACGGTGCGCTACGCCAACACCCGCACACACATCACGCATTAATGAAACTGTTCGTTCAGGAGATAGGTGGCCCTCGCGCGCGAGTAATTTGCGGAGTGATTCACCCTTAACCAGCTCCATCACGATGTAGGCCTCACCATTGTCTTCATCTGCTTCATTGAAGTCGTGGATACTGACAATGTTAGGGTGCCGGATCATTGCGGCGGAACGCGCTTCGCGGCGAAAGCGTTCGATCGCGTTTTCGTCTCGGGTCAGATCGCGACTCAAGAGTTTGACGGCTACGTCGTCACCGATATGCAAGCGGCGAGCTCGATAGACGCTTCCCATCCCTCCGGCACCAAGGCGTTCCAGCAGTTGATATTTGGAATCGAGGATCAGACCAATGAAGGGGTCTTGAGGCGACGTGCGACTTTCGTCAGTTTTTCCCAGTTGGTCGTTTGTGGTGGGGCCCAGTTTGATCGTTTCGACACCACGAGGATCTGAGGCGCGTGGTGTACCACAACTGCCGCAGAAGTCTGCCCCTTCCGAAACGGGCTTTTGACAGGTAGCGCAAATCATCTCTCTCATTCTAACCAAGGCTATTCAGATAGTCGCAAGTTTATGTCCGACATCCTTTATGTCCGACAATCTTTATTAGCTTGTCGGTCAGGTTCACTCATCAGGTCGGCCGACAAGCTAAAGAGCCTCTTGCAAAATCCCTCTCATTCACCCCGAGCTTCAGCTCGGGGTAGGTGAGTGAATCAGTTTGCGGGAACCGTTTTAACGGTTTCAGATGGCGCAGAGTTTATTCTTCTCCGCGGCCTATTCGAGCTTTAGGTCTTAGTTATTAACACCGTAACACGACGATTTCGCCGCGCT
>DATIBX010000375.1:0-3020 GCA_035457105.1 Pyrinomonadaceae bacterium | reverse complement strand
CGCTTTCATGCTCGTTTACTGGGCGAAGACGAAGGAGCTGAAGGGCCTCAATGCCAGCGGCCGAGCACCAGGCGCTTTGAGTCTTGATTACTTTGCTAAGAAGAAGATTGCGCAGATGCCGGAGTTCGGCATGGAAAGCATCACTGTCCCTGGTGCCTTTGATGGCTGGGTAACGTTACTGGAAAAGTATGGGACCATGAAGCTTGCGGATCTGCTAAGGCCGGCTATTGAGTGTGCGGAGAACGGGTTTCCAGTCATGGAGAAAACTGCTGAAGACTGGAACGCCGAAGTCCCAAAGTTGAAGCAGACTCCGGCGGCGACGGTTAACTACCTGATCGATGGGAGAGCTCCACGACCAGGCGAGATCTTCCGCCAACCTAACCTGGCTCGTACTCTGCGAACGCTGGCGCTTGGCGGTCGCGACGCCTTCTATAAAGGCGAAATAGCCAGGGCAATAGCCGACTACTGCGAGAAGAACGGTGGTTTTATTTCAACTGCAGACCTGGCAGCGCAGAAATCAGATTGGGTAGAACCCATCTCGACCGATTATCGCGGTTACACCGTCTATGAACTTCCACCGAACGGACAGGGGTTAACTGCATTACTCACGCTGAACATTCTCGAGGGTTTCGATCTTGCGGCGTTGAGTGCACAACCTGATCGCTACTATCACACACTGATTGAAGCAACCAAACTTGCCTTCGCCGATCGCAATCGCTACATCGCCGATCCGGCTTTCTCAAAAGTCCCTGTAGTCGAGTTGTTGTCGAGAGACTACGCGGCCAAACGACGCGCCCTGATCGATTCAAACAAAGCACTCGATTCACCACCGCCCGGCGAAATCAAAGAGGGCAGCGACACCACCTACTTGACTGTTGTAGACAAAGACGGCAACGCCGTGTCGTTTATCAATAGTCTTTTCGATTCGTTTGGATCCGGGATTGTCGCCGGCGATACCGGGATCGTACTTCAGAATCGTGGCAGTTCGTTTTCACTTGATCGATCCCACCCTAACCATCTCGAGCCGGGCAAGCGTCCATTTCACACGCTCATTCCGGCGATGGTCTTCAAAGACGGCAAACTGTTCATGTCGTTCGGCGTTATGGGCGGTGGCATTCAGCCTCAAGGACATGTTCAGGTGTTGGTCAACATCATCGATCTTGGCATGGGCCTGCAGCAGGCGATTGATGCGCCGCGCTACCGCTATCTCAGAGGGAAGGACGTCTTACTCGAAGATGAAATTCCGACAACAGTGATTGATCGGCTAATAGAAATGGGCCACGTACGGGCCTCACCTCCCGGAATCCTGAGATCATCCATGGGTGGAGGCCAGGCAATCATGATCGACCCAGTTAACAAGACCTTGTTGGGCGCGTCCGATCCACGCAAAGACGGACTGGCTATCGGCTATTGATGACATAGAGTTCCGGTGCGTCAGAAGTGACGACGTCAAACGGAAGGAATTACCGTCCAGTTACGTCTAAGCATTTATGATGATCAAAACATTCACCTTGATCCTGATCTTCGTGGGCTCTTGCGCACTTTGCTGGTCCGGTTTTGGTTCGTCAACGATAGCGACGTCGGTTCAATCGACTTCTGTCGATGAACAGCGTCCAGTTGCGCCCGCTTCCTGTCCGGTTACGGTTCCGCCAGCGACGCCATTCACCCCTCCCGGCGAACGCGAGATGGATGCGAAAGATACTCAGTTTTGGTTGGGTACGGAAAACCTGTGGATCGCCCTTCCGAAGTCAGGAGAAGTGTGGGGCTGGGGACCGCGCCCACCGGGCCACGAGCACGATTTGACCGCAAAGATTTTCTGGGGAAGCGTCGATTTTGATTACAGGAAAGAATATCCCCCGCAATTAAAAGTCACGGGAAGGCGACTCGATGGCGACGCTCCACCACTTGTGGTGGAGAAGGTGACCAACGCGCTCTTTGTCCCTCATGCCGCCATGTTGTCGGGTGTCTGGGTACCAGCGCCCGGTTGCTGGGAGATCACAGGTGACTACAGAGGTCAAAAGCTGAGCTTTGTTGCCTGGGTCTACGTGGTTAGGAAGCGCGAATAAGTGGTCGATGCGTCAAAGATCGGAGTACAAAGGACAAAGAAGACAACGACGGTCAGTCCTCGCAAAGCTCGGGCGTTCGCTTGCAAATATTTCGCATCGCTTCCTGAGCCATGTTGAATGCCAGATTGATCGAACCACCTTTCCGGCCGGCACTCAAATCTCCAATCAAATACAAACCGGGCAGACTAGTCTCGTAACCATCTAGAACTACTGGCGCGTCACCCTCAAACGCGATTCCGACCGACTTGAGAAAATTTGTCGGTGTAGTTCCGCCCAGAGCATAGATAACTTGATTGAAACTTTGTGATGCGAATGCTTCCTCTTCGAACAAGACAACGATCCGTTTATTCGGTTCTTGTCCCTCCTGCAACTCTTTGATGTTGCTTCCGCGCAGAATGGTAACTTTTCCGCGCTGCTCCAACGCCATCAGGCTCTGGTGGTTAATCAAATTGAGTCGTGAGAACTCAGTGCGCCTGTACGAGAGGGTTACGCGGTTGCCACGCTCGACCAGATACTGACAATACTCGCTGGCGGTATCGCCGCCGCCGACAACCAGACAATCCTGATTCTGTAACTCTGGGGAGTTTAGATCATAGTGAATGTGTTTGTTCAAGGCCGCAGGTATCCGGTAACCAGGTTTGTTGGGTTTGTCTAAGATCCCAATTGCTATCACACACCGGCGCGTTTCATAACGAGACCGGGACGTTTCAACGGCGAATCCTGTTCCCGGCAGCGGCCGAATGGCATTCACTGCTTCATCGTATTGAACCCTGACTTGATACTGGTCTATTGCGCGGTCGATGTACGTCAATGTCTCATCCTTCGACATGTCAGAGATGCACAACACACCTTTGCATACTGCTTCTATCCCTTTATAGTTTGCCAGCACAACCTTCTTGTCTGGATAGAACTTCCTAATGGCCCAGGAATGCATGGGTCCCTTTTCCAGAACTA
>DATIBX010000374.1:0-9699 GCA_035457105.1 Pyrinomonadaceae bacterium | reverse complement strand
AATGGTTCATGACATGCTCGTGCTCATATGGTCTCCTTAATGTGGTGAGTTTAAGTGAGGGTCAATCTCGTTTCTATCCGAAACTTGCGGCCAAACTGGAGCTAGGTAAAGTTGGGTCGCAAATAACGGCGTGCAATTTCCAGCCACTCCGGAGGAGTGCCATCTTTGTAGCCCGCAACGAACCCGACCGATTGCGAACTCCGGCAGGAGTACCATCCACAAAAGTGGCACGCTCGTCACCTCCCTGTTTATTCTTCCGTTTTACAAATCCTCACGCTCAACCGAGCAGAAAGAGCTACCTCATGGCTGATACCTTCTCACAAATCTACATACAAACTGTCTTTGCCGTCAGGCGGACGCTTTTCCCTAATCAATTCCGACATGAAAGAACAACTGCACAAGTACAATTACTGGAATTGTGACCAAGCAGGGGCCAGAAACTTATTAGGATCAATGGCATGCCTGATCATCTTCACATTCTGATTGGGTTAAGGCCTGCAAAGGCTCTCGCTGATCTCGCTCGAGACATCAAATCCGACTCATCCGAATGGGTAAACAAGAAAAAACTGGCACGGGGCAAATTCGCATGGCAGGAAGGGTATGGTGCCTTTTCGTATGGCCATTCACAATTGGACACTATTGTTCGTTACATCATGAATCAGGAAAAGCACCACCGACGAAGATCTTTTCGAGATGAATACCTGACGTTACTACGAAGATTCGAAATAGATTTTAAGGAAGAATACATCTTCGAGTTCTACGATTAGCGACGCAGGAGGCCGTAGCGCACTCCGAAGGAGTGCCATGTTCGTGAGCGTAGAGTCCCCAACGGTTTGTTCGCACAACATCACAATCAAGCCCGTATGTGAGAATTGAATTGGTTTGTAAGCTGTAAACATCGCGCTCCTGCCGGAGTACGGACGGGTGCGCGGTCCATAAAAATCGCACTCCTATCGGAGTGTGGTAGCTGAATTTGTCCACTAGGACATCAATTCTTCCAATGCATGGTGGTCCAGGACTGCGGATCGAATAGTTTTGGATCGAGCGTTACGTCGCCGCAAATCTCGGAGTACTTCTCTGTAGTCACAACCTTGCCATCAACCGTGAAGATTACTTCAGGCGCCATCCAGCCACCACCGAGTTTCTGATACTTATTAAACTGAGTTTCCTGGGTTTGCGCCCCATCCTTGCCTGCCGGACGAAGCATTCTGACAAAGTAGAGGTTCTCTTTATCGATCCAGAATTGCGGCGAATGCAGATCACCCGCTTTAGCGCCCACCACATAGACTGCCCGACCCTGCCACGTGTCTTCCCGCAATTGTGACAGATCAAACTTTAGCGACTGCAATTTCGCCGTCACCTCACTGGCCGGCGAGCGATAGATGTCGAATCCCAAGATCAATAGCGGATGACTAAACGGGCGTGTGGTATCGACCTTGCCATCTTTGAATACGAAAATCTTGTCATCAGTAAACAAGATGCCATTGCCGGCACTCGTCGGCGTAAAGTCGATGCGCAAACTTCCGGGGACTTGCATCGCCTCGTACCAGGTTTCAACTTTCGATGTGCCGTCGGGTTCAATATTAGTTGTCTCCTGAACGAAGGTGGCAGTCTTGTACCACGACTTGCCATACTTCCTCTGCATTGCAGCGATCAGTTCCTCGGTATTGGAAATCTTCGCCCCGACAGGTAACGGAAAGAGCAACAACACGATTAAGAAAAGAAAGTATTTCATCGTTGAGTCAAGATTCCTTTTGTGATCTGATTTGCGACGCCATTGTAACGGGATCTCATTCCGTGACAAGCCGTCGCCTTGTCACCACGCTCGCACAATTGACATTACCATACTTGCTTATCTCAGAAGATGGGGTGGCCACGGCGTGCCACCCCTACAACTTGCGGCGAAGACTCCACAGTCCGTGCGCGGAGAGGACGACGGAGAAGAGTCCGGTCACTCCAATCGCGAACAGCACCCAGACGAAAAAGAAATGTCCGCTGAACTTGGGGATGCTGCTAGTGATCCCCACACCCTTTCCCCTCATATGGGCCAGGGGCACGACTAAGGCAAAGAGTCCTCCGAGAAGAGTGATGATGTACCCAGATCGTCGTTCGGCAAGCACTAATGTTCCGTACAGCCAGAAGACAAAGATGGGGATCGCTGTGAGGTTTGTGAGCGTTCCCGGCTCCATCCCCCGACGAATGTCGTCCGCCAGGTGAAACGTGAAGAAAAGGACCGAGAGCAACGACGCGATGGTTAACATAGAGCTGTGTTTCATTGGTGATCGTCCTTTTTAGGTTCGTGTCTTCCTCTTGCGACTGGGCGGTCGCAACGTTTCACATTATTCGTGTGGTTTCTTAGTCTAGTTTTTTGGGCGTAGACGATCCACTAATTCACACGAAAGAACAATTCATTAACTTGCTTTACGTCTACTCGCCTCTTCCGGTTGCTCGCGTACTGCTTGCTCAGGCTCAAAATGAAGAATGTCGCCAGGCTGGCACGAGAGCGCCTCGCAGATCGCCTCGAGTGTCGAGAAGCGAATCGCTCGCGCCTTACCAGTCTTAAGGATCGAAAGGTTGGCTAACGCCATTCCGATCCGATCCGCGAGCTCGGTCAGCGTCATCCGTCGATCATGGAGTATGTCGTCAAGTTTGATGGCGATCGCCATGTCACACTGTCCCTTCGAGGTCTTCGCGCATGAGCGTACCTTCCGCGAACACCCGGGCCAGGAGGAACGTGAGCAGTACCGCGAGCCACCCGTTGATCGAAAAGCCGGCGTTTATATGAAGTGGATGCGCTGGACTCGAAATGGCTTTGGCGATTGCGCCGATGACGATACCGAGAATCTGCAGAGCGAGCAACACCCAGGCGATCGATTGCAAACGAGATGCGTTAGCGGCAACGAACGGGTCGCCTCGTCGAACCGTCTCAACGATCGCAAGCAAGCGCTTCAGGATCGCGTGATTGAGTGGAATCGAGACCAGACCGAGCACGGCGATCGCGCGCATACCCATGATCAACCGCTCAGTGTCAGGCGACGGAGGAAGGTGGAAAGAGGCCATGATCCATTCCCGATTCGGCATTACAACCAGCAGGGCTAAGATCGCCGCCCCGCCCAGCCAATTCACGACAATCAGGATCCGCAGCACCACGAACGCGATCGGCAACGCCGAAGACGCCATCAGCTTTGACATGATTCCCCTCACCTCCCCTATTTATCGAATATCAATATCTTATTTATCGACTATCGTCAAGTTATTTATTGATATTCGATAACTTCTTATTAGGATTCCTGAGACTGCAGAGACGGAAAGTGAAATGGGCGATCGCAGTGGTGTGAGAACCTGTGGGAAAACTCGAGCTGGTGGGGCCTGTAGGGGCGGCACTCCGTTGGCCGCCCCACCGTTTCTTCCCTCGCCTCTCTCGACGAGTCTGACCGTGCTGCTAACCCTACCCCCTACTCTTTCTCCGCTTGTGGGCCAAGGCACCGGCAATACCGACACCCAACAAGATCACCGAGGCTGGTTCCGGAACAGCAGTCGCCTCAAACTGCAAGTTATCTATCCCCTCTGAGACATTTAGACCGGATGGTATAAAAACAAAACGTCCGATGCCAACCGTAGAGGTAAACACAACCAGCTGATCAGCGTTTCCCGTTATCGTCGTTAACAGCCCCTTTTGAGAGTCAAAGAGGTTATGGTTCGTGTCATCAAAGAAAAGAGCAGTCCATGTTCCCTGACTACCGACTACCCTGAACGAGACTGACTGGGTCGTGGCTGGAACAACGAAACCCTCAGCGGTTGTAAACACAAAACTCGCCGAAATTCCATTGACTCCATTGAATAAAGGATTGGTCGGTGCGGCAAACGCGGCCTGTGGCGGACTAACGGCCGCCGGAGATGGCAACAACACGATGAGGCCGTTTATGGCGCCAACCAGGTCGCCGGCCGGGTCCACAAAAACGGTGTCGAAGGCAACTCCTTCAGTTTTATAAAACGCTCCAGGTGGAAGTGGACTATCAAAATTGATAAAAACTAAAGGGTCAGCTTTTACTAAAACAGGACTTACCAGAAACAGAGTCATTGCTAGAATCTGGACGCATTTACGCATTCTTGTTACTCCTCCTTGGACGCAGTGGCAGACAATAATCCGCGTTCTGAAAAACGGCCGGGGCGCTATACCACAAGAATGCGATCAGTCACATGTTCAGGAGCAAGGCAGAACGATTGGGAGAATCTTGCTTAGGGGCTTTGTGTGGGGAAGGATATGTCGAATTACATGATGAAGGCAACCTTTTACATGATTCAGTAGTGTCCTAATTTTAACGTTCTCTGTGCAACCTTTGTGTTCTTCGTGTCTTTGTGGTGGGTAAATCCCAAGAAAGACACCTCCACAGAGACACCGAGAACACTTAGGTTGCACGGAGTAAGCGAAACGAAGTCACTACCTACGATTCAGTACGGTTCAACTGCGCAGCTCACCGTAATCGGTGTAATCTATGGACGCCGTGAAGCAGCTCGATACCTGGCACATCCTGAAAGGACAAACCCGTCGATTAGCGAAGACTCTTTTCCTCAGTCTAATGGTTGCGTTGTGCGGTTTCCTCTCCAGTCTCAGCCTGGGGCAAAAGCCAACGAACGCTATTCCCAAGACCTGGGACACGGAAGCGATTGATTCGTTCCAACTGCCACTCGCCGATTCTCGTATCTCTACTAAACTCATCTCTTCCTCTTATTACTACAGCATTCCAGTCCGCCCTATATATAAGAGCTATGCCGTCTATCGTCCTGATCGTGAACCACGCGGCTACATGGACCAACTGAAGCGGCAAACACCTCAGGTTATTTTTGACTCATCGAAGCTACATTCTGAAGCTGATTGGAGCAGAGCTGGCGAGATGGTCTTCGATGCACCGATAGAGTTCGTCTCTGACGGTACCTTGTATTCCGAGATTCGCGGAATGGATTGGTTTATTAAGAACAAAGTGCCAGTGACGAGTACAGGCGTGATGCCTTTCATGCGTTGGGTTGTAAGGCAAAAAGGCAAAGTAGAACTTGGCATTCTTGCTTGTAGTCAATGTCACACTCGCGTGATGCCGGATGGCTCTGTAATCAAAGGAGCGCAGGGGAATTTTCCTGACGATCGTGCCTTTGGCTATGAGCTGCGTATTGCCGAAGCAAAATCAAAAAAGAAGGCCTCAGTCCTTAAAGAGTTCCGCGCGGATGTTCGCAAGAGTTACGGCGCTCCCTGGATCAAAAATGACGACAGCGGGCGGGCAGATCGAATGTCTCTCTCAGAGCTGGCTTCCGTTCTGGAAGCAATCACGCCTGGTTCATGCGCTCGTCAAGGCACCAGCATATTCTTTCCCGCTGCGATCCCCGATCTGATTGGTTTGAAGGAGCGACGATACCTCGACAGCACAGGGCTGGTGAGACAACGCTCGATCGGCGATCTGATGCGATATTCGGCCTTGAACCAGGGCGCCGATGAGCTCACACTTTATGATCAGTTTCGCCCAGTCGGTAAATTGCCTGCTGCGTCCACTCAGAGACGCTATAGCGACGAACAACTGTACGCACTGGCGCTTTACATCTATTCCCTCAAACCTCCAGACAATCCAAACAAGGTTACGGCATTGGCTGAGCGAGGTTACGAAGTCTTTATGACTCACGCTTGCGACGTTTGTCACACCCCACCGCTTTACACTAACAACATGTTGATGCCGGTGGCCGGATTCAAAGTGTCGAACTCAAGCCCTCCAGAGCGAAAGGACATTCTCAACATTCCCATCAATACTGACCCAAACTTAGCACTAAATACCCGTAGAGGGACGGGCTACTACAAGGTCCCAAGTTTGAAAGGCCTCTGGTATCGTGGTCCATTCGAACACAATGGGTCGGTCGCAACGTTGGAAGACTGGTTTGATCCACAACGTCTGCGAGACGATTACGTGCCCACTGGTTTTCGGGGTTACGGAGTAACAACGCGCGCAGTGAAAGGCCACGAGTATGGCTTGAATCTCACCGACGAAGAGCGGACCGCCCTAATCGCCTTCTTGAAAACACTGTAGATTGGCATTCATTTCTTTCGTGCGAGTCGCATGAATTCGTGGGTCGCCGAAGCCCACACGAAGTAACACGAAACATTAGCGACAACGGTCTTGGTCACAACAAAAATGTGACATAGATTTAGTTTGACACCACTGTTGTAATGGAGTAGGTTTTCGCGCAATTTTACACGAAGCAGTACAGCCTCACGCCTCCCAAGCGCTAAAAAACAAACGCCCAGCCGAAATGAAACTGACCGCACTTGTCTTGCTAATGCGGACTGTAGTTTCCATTGGAGGACGGATAGTTATGGTTAAGTCATCGACCGCTTCTGCGCTTATAGCCAAACTTATTCTGGTGACCCTGTGCCTGTGCCTTGTTTTCCTTCTCCTTACCACAGCGCGTCGTACGTCGAGCTTTGCTCTGGCGCAAACAGAAAGAGTCTTCGAGAATACAATTCCCAAAGACGTGCCTATCAAAATCAAGATTAAAAAGGAGAAAGAGGAATCCTTTAAAGATCTGAAAAATGAAAAATGGCTTCGCGAATTTGAGCTTGAGCTGACAAATACGGGAACTAAACCGATCTATTTCGTGTTTCTAAACCTCGCAACTGACGTCAGGGTTGGAGGGGACCGTCTCGTATTTCCTCTCTCGTACGGCCGACCTGAACTTAGCGACATTGTAACTAGAGCCCTTCCCAATGACGTGCCAATTAAGCCTGGGGAAACCTACGTCCTAAAAATGGGCGAAGTGCCAGGATGGGAAAGGGGTGTCCGTGACGGTCGCTGGCCTCAAGCGACTAAATTCAGGGCGGAGTTGCAATCTATCTCGTTCGGCGATGGTACGGGTTACTTCGGCAACCATCCTTATCCCGAAAGTGGACCACCCAATGCCCTTAATAAGGGGACGCAGGGTTTCAACCAAAGCAAACCGAAGCTCCGGCAAACATTACGTGAGACCACTGGAGATGGTCCAAAAGCATTAACGACCTTCGAAAAGCCGGCAAGTTTCCTGCCGGCCAATTTTTTGTTTGCTGAAGAGTTGAATCCGTCACTCGCATCAGCTGAAACAGAGCTTGATGGTTGCCTGTTCCCTGAATGCGTAAAAGTTTCGCCGTGGAGCGGCTATGTTTGCTGGGATAACCTGGAGCGGGCAAGCTGCAGAATTCAAAATCGACCAAATCCTGATCCTTTGGGATCCTGTCGTGAACTCGTTTACGACAAAGTTGTATGTACTGCGGGCGCGGTTGATTATTTTTGTCAAACGATCACAGTCTTCGACTGCGGACTCGGACCTGGTCCAACGCCTACACCGACGCCAACTCCTGAGCGATGCACGTATTGCACCGATCCCAATGCAATTGGGCCCGCTGACTGCTCTAATCCAGCTCAACCTAAATGCGATTTCTTCCCGCCACAGTTTCAGCAAAATGGATGCTGTTATCTCGAGACATGTGAACATGCCGGTGTACCAACACCAACTCCACCATTGCCGTGTCCAGATGGGTATCACAGAATTAACAACGAGATTCAACCATTTCCGGTATGCGATTACCTTCCGTGCGTACCACTTCCCCCTGAGTTAGTCGGTAATCAGAACACTTGCCAGTCACTTTCTTACTACTGGAATTTCACAAACAGCAGTTGTGGAAGTACTCCCGCAATCGGAATGTGCGGGGGTGGACCAGATTGGTCCACTTATTTTACATCGGGATGCTACAGCGGCCTTAGCTTGTTCTCGGGAACGTGCGGTCGCAGCGGTACATTTATCAATCATTGTATGAGCACTGGGGACTACGACGCTCAATACTGCATCTGCACCGGCTGTGATACGTGTGGCGGCTCGCCAATCCTGGTTGATGTAAACGGCGATGGATTCTCGTTAACGGACGTTAAGGGCGGCGTCAGGTTCGACCTGAATGGAAATGGAACTCGCGACCGTCTGTCATGGACCGCTCCTGATACCGACGATGCCTGGCTCGCACTGGATCGGAATGGAAATGGGATCATCGATAACGGTCAGGAATTGTTTGGCGATTTGACACCCCAACCGAATGGACGAGGCAAAAACGGATTCATCGCTCTAGCAGAATTCGACAAGACAGAGCGTGGAGGAACATTGGACGGGGTCATCGATAAAAGCGATACAGTCTTTGCAAGACTCAAGCTCTGGCAGGACAAGAACCATAACGGTCGATCAGAAACTGGGGAGCTTCACAGTCTCTCAGAATTGGGACTAAAGAAGCTGGAGCTTTACTACACTATCTCCGACAAGATGGATCAGTACGGCAACGAATTCCGATATAGAGCGAGGGTCCTGGATACTCATGATGCCCAACTCGGGCGCTGGGCCTGGGACGTATTTCTCCTTAGCAGTGGTCCGTGAACAGCACGCGAATCTTCTGCGCCTTGAAGCAGTACTCCAATCATTGTTACCGTGTGAGGTATTGCCAAACGCAAAGACAAAGTGATTTCAGCCATTTCAACTAGATCAGCTTTTCACTCTTCGTTAGCACCGAAGGTGCAGTAGAAGGTAGCCAGGGGTGAAGCATGAGCGGCAGCGAGTGCGGAACCCCTGGATCTCTGGCCAGAGCAAAAAGAGAGCTCTGGAAGAGCGACAGAGAGTGGACCATTAACTCCGCGTCTTGGGCCTCTGCCACCCTTTCAGGGTTCCAGTTACGATCCGCTCTCTTCCAGTGGTTCCGCACTTCGCTGTGCTGCGTGCTGCACCACTGGCTACCTTCTGACGCACCTTCGGTGCAATCGTAAGCATCGATCATGTAATCTGGGTCGAGATCGTAATATTCATTTGAGGTTTGGAAAGACATGTCATGTTACCTGGAGGGCATGAAGAGATTGACGCTGCGGGAACAACTCCGCCACGTCTACTGGATCGGTGGAGGCAGCGCAGCAGGAAAATCGACCATCGCCAGACGCATCGCGCGAGAACGCGGTCTGCGTGTTTACGCAACCGACGACGTGATGGCGGATCATGCCCGGAGGAGCACAACCGCAGACTGCCCGCTACTGCACAGTTTCCTGTCGATGGACATGGATGACCGGTGGGTAAAACGCAGCCCGACAACGATGCTCGAGACGTTCCATTGGTTTCAGGGTGAGGGCTTCAGTCTGATCATCGAAGATCTCCTGCGCCTCCCACGCAATGCTCCAACCATCGTTGAAGGATTCCGGCCTCTGCCAAAACTGGTCAAGCCTCTCCTCTCCCAACCCACTCAGGCCGTCTGGCTTTTGCCAACGCCGAAGTTTCGTGAGGCCGTAGTCGATCGTCGTGGTGGAGCGTCGTGGGGATTTCTCGCGAAGACGAGCGATCCGGAACGAGCCTTAAACAACCTGCTTGAGCGTGATCAAATGTTTACAGATCTCGTGCGCCAGGAAACCTTGCGTCTGCAACTGCCCACCATTGAAGTCGACTCGTCACTTGATGAGGACGAGCTCACCGCCCGCGTGACCGAACTATTCGACCTTCTGCGATACCACCAGCTTTAGCTGCGTGGTCCTTCAACTTCTGCCTAGCCCACGACTCATCATCTTTCTGCGACACCACCAGCTTTATAGACGGTAGAAAACTCAACCCTTCTCATTCTCCCCAAGCTTCAGCTTGGGGTCACGCGCTCCAGCCCAAATCTCGTCAACC
>DATIBX010000373.1:0-24032 GCA_035457105.1 Pyrinomonadaceae bacterium | reverse complement strand
TATCAGCAGGAAGACGGGTCAATACTGATCCCGGAAGTGTTAAGACCTTACGTAGGATTTGACAGAATTGCTCCTAGCTAAATCTCTCTGTGCGACCTTTGCACAGAGAAAATCTGCCCTGAAAACTTTAAGCCCTTATCAAACCATCAGAGGTAACTTTACTTAACTCTTAAATCGAACGGCATTATCAGCATCGTATCGCCGTTCTTCATTCTTTCCATCATTGCCATGTAGCGAAAGGCCCGGCGCGCATCTTCCGGCAAGGCTGCTAATACAGCTTCTTGCTGTTGTACTTTTGTATTTGAATTGTCGTTACCATTTAAAAGCTGCTGCAGGAACGTCGTCGGATACGGGAAGATTACTCGCTGAACTCCTTTGTCAGCAGGAATCTTGGCTAATTCTTTGGCGACATCAATAGCACGATCAAGTCCGCCGAACTCATCAACCAACCCGCGTTCCTTGGCCTGAGATCCTGTCCAGACTCGACCTTGACCCACTGAATCTATAGCTTGAGCATCTTTCTTTCGGCCCTTCGCCACCTTGGGAACAAAATCCTGGTAATAGGTCGTCTTGATCCAATCTTCAAATTTCGCCCGTTCCTCATCCGAAAACTTTTCGGTCTCTCTGAACATACCGGCTGTTTTGCCGCGCAACACGTATTCATTCGAGATGCCGAGCCAATCATAAAAACCGCGCATCACGGGCTTGCCGGCAACCACCCCAATCGAGCCCGTGATCGTAGACGGTTGGGCCAAAATTTTTGCTGCACTCGCAGAGATGTAGTAACCACCCGAGGCGGCAACGTCGCTCATTGAGACGACTACAGGTTTCTTTTGATTAGCCGACTCAACAGCATGCCAGATGATGTCGGACGCCAGACCGGAACCACCGGGACTATCCACGCGCAAAACAATCGCCTTGATCGTCTTATCAGCAGCTGCATCGTTTAGAGCCTTCGACACAGTGTCAGAGCCGATTGATTGCTCGCCGGACGGACTGTTTTGAGAAGTGCCCGAACCAATGTCGCCACTTGCATAGATCACGGCGAGGCGCTCACCCTCGTTTAGTCCCAAAGATTCGGGAGACACATCGCGATACTCGCCTTTAACTGTGACAAAAGGATCTGAGTCCTTGTATCCCAGCATCGTCTTCATCTGTTTTTCAAGTTCATCACGATATAACGAGTCATCTATCAAACCTGCTTCTTTGGCTTTCGCGGCGTTGTACGGTGCATTGTCGATTAGGGCTTTAACCTCGTCTGAGGTCTTGTGTCGCGACTTGGCGATCGTATCGATATATCTGTTGTAGAGATCATCCAAAAGAGAGTTGATGTACTCACGGTGAGCATCAGTCATCTCTTTTTGAGTAAACATGTCGCCAACACTCTTATATTTTCCGATTTGATAAATGTCAGGATAGATTCCCAGCTTGTCCAATGAGCCACGGAAGAACATCACATCGGCGGCGAGCCCATTAATGAAGAGCTCTCCGGGAGGCGGCACAATAATCTTGTCGCAGGCTGTCGCAATGTAATATTCCTTGTTGAGTCCAAATTCGAGGTAGGCGTAAACAGGTTTCCCTGAGGATCGGAAGTCAGCAATTGCATCTCTCAGCTCTTCGGATTTTGCCCAGCCAACTCCTGACACATCGATATCAAGAAGTATCGCCTTGATGCGCTTGTCAACTTTGGCTTTCTTGAACTGCATCACAAGACCAGTAAGAGACTGATCTGGCCCACCAAAATATCTTTTCAGAGGATCATCTGGGCTGTAGTCGGGGAGTGAGCCCGAGATTCTCAAGGCGAGCACGCTGTTGTCTCGTATTGAGGGCTCCCCTTTCCTGAGGACTATCCAAAGCGCGGCTCCACCGAGCACAACCAACAGCAAAAGCACCCCTAAAATTCCAGTTATGATAAGAACAGTTTTTCTAGTTCCCGACATTTTTTGATCCTCAGTTGTAGGGCGTCACTCCGTGGGCGCCCTTTCTTTCCATCACAAGCTAACTTGTTGCGTGGGGCGGCCACGGAGTGCCGCCCCTACAATTCCTCATAAAAGGCCGTTGTGATTACGTTTGAGAGAAGGAAAAGGTTTATTTAAGCGGCCAAATTCCTGACGATCCAACCGCCACCAATGACTTCATCACCGCGGTAAAATACGGTAGCCTGACCCGGAGTGATGGCCCGCTGAGGCTCGTCAAACGTGACTTTAACCCGGCCATCAACTTGAGTGACAATTGTTGCCGGAGCCGCAACATGCCGATACCGCACTCTCACTTCAGCTCTAACCGGTTCTGCTGGCTTGGCCAAACTAATCCAATTTACGCCGGCTGCTGTGAAGGCGCTGGAACGTAGTTCGTGCTGTGGACCAACCACCACTCTATTCCGCTCCGCATCGAGCGATAAAACGTAGAGCGGCGACTCATCTGCAATTCCAATCCCTCTCCTTTGTCCAATCGTGAAACGATGAATCCCACCATGCTTTCCGATCTCGTTTCCCTGACTATCGACAATCACGCCACTGCCCGGCATTCGCTGAGTCTCATTTTCAGCCTCTAGATAACGCTCAAGGAAGCCGGCATAGTTGCCATCTGGAACGAAGCAAATTTCCTGTGACTCTTTTTTCTCGGACACTGCCAGACCGTGTTGTCGCGCAGCGGAGCGTGCTTCGGGTTTGGTCATTTCGCCCAGGGGAAAAAGCGCACGAGACAATTGTGACTGGGTCAGCTCCCAAAGGAAGTACGACTGATCCTTATCATGATTGAGGCCGCGCAACAGCCTGTGCCGTCCAGTCGCCGCATCGAATGAAACGCGCGCGTAATGGCCAGTCGCAACTTTGTCGCAGCCAAGGCTCTGGGCAAGTCGATCCAACGAGGCAAATTTGAGCCTGCTATTACAGGCGACGCACGGGATAGGCGTTTCACCATTGAGATAACTCGTCACGAAAGGTTGGACCACCTCGCGCTCAAAGTCGCGCTCAAGATTCAGCACATAAAACGGGAAGCCAAGTTCCTCTGCCACCCGGCGCGCGTCATAAACATCATCAAGGGAACAACAACGTGACGGCAACGGGTCCCCGTTTTCGTCAACGTTGATACCCCGGCGCTGGTCCCATAACTGCATCGTAAAGCCAACCAGTTCATGGCCTTGCTCTTTTAGAATTGCTGCGGCGGCTGAAGAATCAACGCCGCCGCTCATTGCTACTGCTATTTTCATTCTGATTACTACTTACCAAGAGTTTTTTTGCCCAACAATGGCTCATTTGGGTTGCACTCAAATCGGGTGCTAAGATGCTTCACCTGACGCCAATTTGTCGTGGGAAGCAAGCTGCAAGGATACCCCAAATGGCGACAGACGTCAGCCGAGCAACTGTTTACCGTAACGCAGTTGCGGTATTGCAAACTATTTGACGAACCGAGACTTTGATAATGGCCGAAAGTGCAATCCAGGAATATAGAGTCGCCGCCGAACCGTATTATCTCCCTGTACGACGCGAAATCGAATTATTTGAGGCGGCGCACGCGGCTCGCTTGCCGGTCATTCTGAAGGGACCAACCGGCTGCGGGAAAACTCGATTTGTCGAACACATGGCGTGGCGACTCGAGCGCCCCTTAATCACCGTCGCCTGTCATGAAGACCTGTCCTCGACCGATCTTGTTGGCAGGTTTCTTTTGGAAGGGGAAGAAACAATCTGGCACGACGGACCTTTAACGTCCGCAGTACGCAACGGCGCCATTTGTTATCTCGACGAGGTTGTTGAAGCTCGTAAAGATACAGTTGTAATAATTCATCCGCTAACAGATCATCGTCGCCGGTTACCTATTGAAAAGCGCGGGACGATTGTAGAGGCGCCACCGGAGTTCATGCTGGTCGTCTCATACAATCCTGGCTACCAATCGATCTTGAAGGATCTCAAACAGTCTACCCGGCAACGATTCGTTGCTATTGAATTTGACTATCCGCCACCAGAATTGGAAGCGGAGATTGTGGCGCGTGAAGGAAATGTAGACGAAGGCACCGCGCGAGACCTCGTTCTGATTGGTCAGAAGGTCAGAAACCTCCGTGGTCATGGGCTGGAAGAAGGTGTTTCAACTCGACTCCTCATCTACGCCGCACAACTCATCGCCCTGGGCATTCCACCGGTGGATGCCGCAGAAGTCGCAATGTGCACACCCATAACAGACGACCGAGAGCTACAGCGCAGTATTCGGGAGATTGTTACCACTGTCATTTAGATGGAGAAGTTTCACTCAGACAATCAACCCCCCTCTGAAAACAACGCTGACAACGGAAGCGAACCAGTCCACTCGGCAGAACGTCGGTCCTTTCTTGAACTGACTCGCAGTCTAGCCAGCCTCCCATTGGACCAGGCGGCCGCCGCCCTTGAAACAAGCGCCGCTATCGCCAGCATTTCACTACGGGCGGGAATCGAGTTCCTGCGAGCAACTCCAGCGGCGGCAACTATACTCAAGCCATCTGATCTTCGTTCATGGGGTGAAATGGGCCGTCGCATTGCAATGAGTGATTACGAAGCGGCCGTTAACTTTTTTGCACATGGTATCGGGCAGCTACGACCCGTCCCTCAAGACCTTCACGAAATCATCTTCTCTCTCTGCATTCGACAGATGAACCTGTCGATTGCAGTTGGCAGGGAAACGCTCCTGTCAATTCCTAAACTCGTATCATCGATACCGAACGAGCAGTTACGGGGTGCAGTTCTCGACATTGCGACCGAAATTGCTCGACGCTCGGCGAAACACAGCTCCGAATTTCTCGAAGCCAGTACCGGCGTTTCCGCCGCTCTGGAAGAGTTTGATGAACCTGTAATCGTAGCAGCCGCTCTCGATCTTGCATCGGCATTCGCGACCAGGGCCGGCGGCATCGCGTCAGATGCGTGGGTTGCGTTTCCCGAAGCGTTGCAGGACCTCAACCGTGAAGAAGCTCTTGATCTTTTAGCCAGCACGAAAGAATTTCTCGAGCGAGGAGGCGGTGCGGCGCTTCACGTCATGATTGCCGGAGGCGCACTGCTTCGCGAAGCTCCTGAGATTTTTAAGGATTGGATTGAGCTCTTGCGAACTGTGGCAGCACACGGAAATGCCACGCTGGTCGCATTCATTCGCATCAGTCCGGGCTTCCTCCATATCTTGGGTGCAGAAAAGGATCGCAACGAAGCAATTGTTCTTGCGCGCCGCGTTATTACCCTAACGAGCGGAATAGCGACGACTGACGCCGAAGCTGCGCTTGCCTGTTTTCGTTCGAGCGTTAAGGCTTTGCGTACAGTTTCTATCGAACAGTTCGAAGCGTGGGCACGACGCGGTTTAGCAACGGCCCGCTCCGATTCTCGGGCACGTCGTAGTTATTTCTCACTTGAGACTCGTGGCAGTTATGAGGCGCTTCATAGCGGCATGGCTGGACTGGCACTCGACTCGGTGAAACATCTGCTTCAATTTTATGTAGAGGGTTTGGCGGGTCGTGAAGTTGAGATTCAACCTTTAGCGGCGGTACCGGACGAGGCCCGCATCGGCGACGGCCGTTCGATTTACTTACCATCGTTGGTAAACGAATTTGGCGATGACGACCTTGACTTTCGTCTCTACAAGGTCTTGGCAGCACATGCGGCAGGACAGATTGAGTTTGGAACTCATGACACTGGGGGGACAGTCATAGCCGCCTATCGTGCCATTCAAGAAGCGTTTAGTCCTGAGAACATCGACGCTTTGGATGCGTTCGCCATCGCCGATGAATTATTGCAAACGAAGAGTGAGCTTGATTCTCCGCCAGTTGCGCGCACACCATCAAATCCTGGCTATCCGGAAGTGATTCGTCTCTTTCCGTTGCCACAACTTGCTCGCAGGGTATTTGGTACGCTTGAGAATGGACGCATTGATCGGCGTTTACGTCATGTGTATCGCGGTTTGCGACGCGACCTCGATCTCATTCAAGACAATCTAAAGCGCAGTCGACCTCGCATCGAAGAACTGCCTGGCTCATTGGTCCCGTTCGAACTCCTTTTTCAGATCACCATGTTAGGGGGAGCGCGCGACGATTCCCGACAGTTCTATTCTCAGGTGGTGACGGAACTCGAAACCATCGTCGCTGACTACCTTTCTAACGAAACAGCCAGTGTTGCCGACACACTGATGGCTACGCGTCGTGTCTACGATCTATTTCAATCAGTGATACCCGTGGACGACTCGGTCCAACAAGTTGAAGTGCCCGAAGAACAAACAGACTCCGAGGACGATGAGAACGCGTTGTCAGAAAGACTCAAGCAGCGGCAAACGCAGCAAATGCCACAGCGAAGAGATGCGCGTGAGCTGTTCAATGCCTGGAACGATCCCTCAGCGGAGGGTGAGCCCGATGAACTTGCCGGCGCTGAAGCCTGGTCAGAGTCAGAAACGCCTGAACAAGTGTTGACCGAAGGCGAAGTAGCCTACAACTACGACGAATGGGACCGAGAGCTCACCGATCATCGCCTCGGTTGGTGCCGCGTAATCGAGAAACACGTAAAGCACGGAGATCGAGCTTTTGTCGACCAAACTCGAGAACGCTACAAAGGTGTGATCTCGTCCATCCGTCATCAGTTTCAGCTAATGAAGCCTGAGAACCTGACACGAGTCGCTAACGAGATCGACGGGGAAGAATTCGATCTAAACGCGGTAATCGACTACGTAATCGATCGTCACGCCGATGGACAACAGTCGGAGCGCATATATACGAAGCGCTTGCGACGTCGACGCGATGTGGCAGTTTCATTCCTATTGGACCAGTCATCATCGACGGCGCGGACAATCGGCCGACATCCGTTGCAACCTTACACGCGTCCTGGAAGACGAATTATCGAAATAGAAAAAGAGGGCCTTGTCTTGATGAGTGAAGCATTGGAGGCCGTGGGTGACGCTTACGCGATAAACGGATTCACGTCAGAAGGCCGGCGCAATGTGAAGTTTTATGTAGTTAAAGATTTCGGTGAGAAGTATTCCGACGAAGTTAAGAAACGAATTGGCGGTATTAACTACCAAAACAACACTCGACTTGGCGCCGCTATACGTCACGCCACAGCGAAACTTGCACGACAGGATGCACGCACTCGTCTTTTGATCGTGCTCTCGGATGGCCGTCCATACGATCATGATTACGGTGACGCGAGGTATGCACGTGAAGATACGCGCGAAGCTTTGCGGCAGGCCAAGAACGAAGGTATCACTCCGTTTTGTATAACTATCGATCGCGAGTCGGAAGCTGAGTTGAAAGATTTGTACGGCGAGATCGGTTACACGATCATTGACGATGTGCTCTCACTCCCCGAACGACTCCCCGGAATCTATCGAAGATTAACTACTTAGGAATTCTATAATTCCCTGCACATGGCCCAATGGCGCCTGGTTAGAGAAAACGGGAGCAGAGAGTCAGCGTTTGTTGTTCAGATTTCTCAAGTTCTCTTCTGCCTTAAGAGCTGCGACTGGATCATTCATTTGTAATACCTTTTCCCATCGCTTTTTCGCTTCGCCTATCTTCCCCATTTTGTAGAGCAACCACCCAGAATTGAGTTCCAAATCAGCCAGTTGCGGGTCGAGTTTCCTAGCCTCGTCGTAGGCTTTTAGAGCTCGATCATATTGACCCATCTCAGTGAGAGTAAAGGCTAGGTTGAAGTGTGCTTTCATGTACTTTGGATTCAACCTAATTGCCTCACTATATTCCTTTACAGCTGATTCGTAGTCACCTAATAGATAGAGGATGTGTCCCATCACGAAGTGCGACTTATCAAGGCCTGGTTTAAGTCGGATGGCCTCGCGAGCTTCAAATACTCCGTCTTCTGGTCGGCCAGTATCACAAAAGATAAGTGCAAGATTCTTGTGGGCTTCCGCCAAATTTGGATCCAATCTCAGGGCCTCTCGTACTCTCGGCAAGGCCGCTTTGTAGTTGGACTGGTTGATGAGCGAATATGCCTCGTCGTTGATTCTTTTGGCCTCTGCCTCCGACGATAAAGAACGGTTTTCCTCGACTCGAGTTACAGCTTTATTGCCTTCGTTGGTTGATGCTGCGACGGCTTGCCAGATGCCACGAGCCTCTTGTCGCGCAACTCGTTCGCTCTCTCTGTATAAAGCGGATAGTTGCGCTGGTAACTGTGAGCCCTCCTTCTCATCGAATGCCGCTGCCCCATCTCGCAACATTTGCATACCCAGGTCGATGCCCTCGACAGTCGCGACACCCACAACAACACTAGACTGTCGAAGCAATCCTATGAACTCGACGTCGACACTTTTCCCGAGTGAGAGCTTACCCAAATGTTCTCGAGCAACTGGTTCGAATGTGTTATTAGCGTTAAGGTTTGCAATGCCGCACAAATGAACCTTGATTAGTCTCTGGTCTACTTTTACAGAGATAGTAGTTCCGTCGGACACCTCGACAACCTCGCCGTGCAAAGAAATCGCAGAAGCATGGCCCAAGGCGACCACGGACACAACTAGACACAAGAATAATTGAAAGATAATTCTCATAGCGCCCTCATTTTGAATTTCAACTCCAGGCTAAGTGAGGAGTGTGACGGATGCGATTTACTCGCAAATGAAATATAACGAACCCAGAGCTCCCGAGGCAATGGGTTTATTTAAATTAAGAGTTATAGAATAATGAGCTCTGACCAGATGAACTCAGCCTCTCATTCTCCCCACGCTTTCAGCTTGGGGTTTAGCACGCTCCAGCCCGAATCTCGGCAACCGTTTTAACGGTTTGCAAAATTCCGCGTCGAGGCTTTGTGAGTTCAAGTTAAACCGTTGAAACGGTTGGCCGCTTCTGAGAGGCGTCCCTTAGCCCCAAGCTGAAGCTTGGGGAGAATGAGAGGGTTGAGTCTTCTTTACAGTCTGTCAGCGCTGTGGAGTCGTCGCGAACTGCGTGCTTAATCTTGCCTGCCCCAGCCGCCGCCGCCGGGGGTTTCGATTCGAATTCGATCTCCGGGCTTCAACTCGTGAGATCCTTTTGCGGAGATGTTTTTAGCCTGGCCATCACTGATGATTTGGTCCATCCCCGTCGCACCAGCATCGCCGCCCGACAAACCATATGGACCATGTTTGCGACGATCAGCAAGCAATGACATACGAGCTAGAACAAGGGTCTCAATCTCGCGGACTACACCATCGCCGCCTCGATGTTTTCCGTCGCCCCCGGAATTGTGCCGTAACTTGTATTCGCGAACGCGAAGCGGATATGCATATTCCAAGGCTTCGGCCGGAGTGTTAAGACTGTTAGTCATATGGGTGTGAATCCCACTCAAGCCATCAAGCGCAGGACGTGCTCCCATCCCACCGGCAACAGTCTCGTAATAAGAGAACTCCTTGCCAGTTCGTGAGTCGATGCCGCCAATGGTCAGATTGTTCATCGTCCCCTGACTGGCTGCGGGAATTCGGTCGGGCAATGCTTTTGCGAGCGCTTTAAATACCACGTCGACGATGCGTTGCGAGGTCTCAACATTTCCGCCGGCGACGGATGAGGGCGGTTCTGCATTGACAATACTTGCTCGTGGCACCATCACTTCGATTGGTTCCAACAGTCCCGCGCTCGCTGGCACATCGCCGGTTATGAGACAACGGAAAACGTAAGAGACGGCTGAAACGGTAATCGCTTCAACCGCATTGATAGCTCCCACCACTTGCGGAGAACTTCCGGTAAAGTCTACCTGGGCACGATCTCCGGCAATCGTCACGCTCACCGCAATTCGAACTTCGCCATCGCTAATTCCATCATCGTCAAGCTGATCTTCCGCCTGGTATAAACCATCCGGAATGGACTTGATCATGTGACGCATCAAACGCGCGGAGTAATCAATCAAATGCTGGGCATAATCCTTTGCTTCTTTTTCACCACGACGTTCGATTATCTCTAACAAGCGCTTCGTACCGGTCTTCAGTGAACCAATTTGCGCTTCGAAGTCGCCACGCCGTTCATCCTGTCCGCGCACATTAGTGAGCAAGAGGCGCATCATGTCTGAATCAATGATCCCGTGACGAACGATACGCACGGGAGGAATTCTTAAACCTTCACCGTAGATGTCAGTCGCAAGTCCCATCGAACCCGGAGTGGCGCCGCCGATATCGGCGTGATGAGCACGATTTGCCACATAAAAGAGCGGCTTCATTTTTTTGCTGGACCACTCGCGATATACGGCCGTTACGAGGGTAACGTCGGGTAAGTGTGTCCCTCCCTGAAAAGGATCATTCAACGCAACAACATCGCCCGGCTGTGGATCAATTACACGTAACGCAGCTTCAACCGCCATCGGCATCGAGCCAAGGTGGACCGGCATATGATCTCCTTGCGCAATCACCCTTCCTGTGGCGTCAAACACCGCGCACGAGTAATCACGTCGCTCTTTTATATTGGGAGAAAAGGCAGTGCGACGTAAGGCGATGCCCATCTCTTCAGCCACTGAAGTGAAGAGCGCCCTATAGATTTCCAGTGTTGTGGGATTAAAACCACTCATTGAGTAACGATCATCTACCCGCTAATCACTAAGCGAGCGTGTCGGATTTTTCATTGAGATTTTCTCTGTGCCATCTCTGCGTCTCGGTGCCTCTGTGGTGGAATCTTTGCTAATCCTTTCTAACCACAGAGTCACAAAGAACACGAAGATCGCACAGAGAGGAACTAAAAAACGAACCACCCTCTTGAATTTTTCAAACGCGAATAATCAAATTCCCATACCTATCAACTTCCGTATGCGAACCTTCGGGTATCAACGTAGTTGCCGAGTACTCAACGACGATCGCAGGAGCACGCAACCTTGTAAGCGATGGAAGCTCCGGTCGTCGATACACTGCAGCGCGAACCTTCTTCCCGCCAAAGTAAGCGTCTGTAAAATTCCGTGGCTTCAAAACCCTTCCCGGGGCATTCGGACGTAGTTTTTTCTCACGCAACTTTTCCACCAGTCCGTAGGATCTCACTCGCGCACTCACGATCTCGATTTCACTCTCTTCCTGCGCGTACCCATAACGTTGACGATGAGCACGATGAAAACTACCAGCAACGTCACCTGTTGTCTTTGCGATCTCGAGTTCGAACGATTGACCACGATACCGTAACGCCAGAGACCGCTCGTGTTTCTGGCTCGAAGTTTTGAACCCTTCTTGCCCAAGATCAGCCCGCGCGTTCCGCTCCATTCCCTCAAACACTTGAGACAACTTTTTCAGAGACTGCGGATCGTACTTCAACATGACCGTTCGACTTTGATCTTTGATGATGTCAGCGACCAGCACACCTACTGCTGAAAGTGCCCCGGGCGACGCTGGTGCAATCACCGTCGGAATTCCGAGCGACCGTGCCAAATCGACGGCGTGTAAACCTCCAGCGCCGCCAAAAGGCAAGAGAGCAAACTGTCTTGGATCGTGTCCGCGCTCAACTGAAATACGCCTCAGGGCCCGTTCCATGTTGGCATTAGCAACTGCGAGCACGCCTTCGGCAGCAACGACGGCCGTGATCCGTTTGCCGGACGCTTTCAACATCTCCGCGGCCAATCGTTTCAAAGCAGCAATTGAACGTTGCTCGTCAAGGGGAAACTCTCCTCCCAGGAGGCCGGCGCCGGCAAAATGGCCCAGCACTACATGCGCATCAGTTACGGTTGCTAAATCCGATTTTCCGTAACAGGCTGGGCCAGGATCTGCTCCAGCCGATTCCGGTCCAACTCGCAACGAGCCTCCTTCATCGACTCGAGCTATCGAACCACCACCAGCGCCTACGGTGTGAATGTCAAGCACGGGCACAGCCACGGGTAACCCCGCGACCTCCGCTTCATTTGTCGTCCGGATTCCTCCGTCGACGCAAAGTGCCACATCCGTCGAAGTGCCGCCCATGTCAAAAGTAATCAGGTCGCGAAAGCCAGAAGATCGCGCCACCCGTAGCGCTCCAATGATTCCACCGGCTGGTCCAGACAGAATGGTCCTCACGGGTTCCTGGGCCGCAACCTCCGCAGAAATACTCCCGCCGGAAGATTGCATTACACGCAGACTCGAGATGGAGCCGTAGCTCGTGCTACCGCCGCCGGGCCCCTTCGCCAGACTAGACAGGTAACGGCCCATCAACGGTTGAAGATACGCATTTATCGTAGTCGTGGATGTCCGTTCATATTCGCGATATTCGGGCAGGATCCGGCTCGAAAGCGAAATCGGCACATCAAGTTCCGACAGCTTCTGTGCCAGTCGTTCCTCATGCTCAGGGTGGAGAAATGAAAACAAGAGACAAATCGCAATTGAGTCTACGGAAGCAGCCTGCAAACTCTTCAACAGACTCTCTATCTCATCATCGTCGAGACTCTGAATGACTTCGCCTGATGCCACAACACGTTCTGCGACACCAAAGCGCAGTTCAGAAACCACGAGCGGAGGCGGCTTTACGACATTCAAGTTATACAGTTCGGGACGTGCTTGCCTGCCAATGGCCAACACATCCTCAAAACCAAAAGTGGTAACCAAGGCTGTTTTCGCGCCCTTTCGTTGCAGCAGGGCATTTGTGCCCACAGTCGTACCATGGACCACAGCAACGTCGACTGAACTGGTCGCCTGACGAATACGATCTAAACCTTTTTGGATGGCCAGCGCCGGGTCAGAAGGAGTTGAGGGCACTTTGAAGACCTCAAGCTCTCCGTTGCGCTCGTAGACGAAATCGGTGAAGGTGCCGCCGGTATCAACACCAACCCGCACACGCCGATCGCCGGCCCGCATTTGATTTTTGGATTGTGACACTTTTCGAGTTTGCTTTTTAATCACACCTGGTCGCGGGTACACAGGGGGTGTTAAGGTGCGATGGTGGTCCAACAGCCACTCTCGTTCGAGGCGCGCGCTGCGTCGATCACTTGTTGGACTCGATGGCCATCCTGGAAAGTGGCCGCATCGGGCACCGTCGTTCGGCTACTTTGCATTGCATCAATAATTCGGCGTGAATAAGTCGTGAAGCCTCGCGACCAACTGCTTTCACGCATGCCCTGGGCCATCTGGTCCAGCTCAACTTCAACTCGCCTCCAGGCGCCCGAGCCAAAAGGTGAATGCCATAACTCACCCGACTCTTCAACCATCAATGCCCCGCTCGAACCATAAATTTCCAGGCGATTATCGTGCTTGCCTGACTCAACCACCGAGAGAGATGCTCCACCGGTTGTCCCATTGGTGAGTGGACCATCGGCGAAACGAAATAGTAGTTTCGCTTCGTCGTCCGTGGTTACCGCGCGTGACTCCTGGCCGCCTTCTTTATATGGCCGTTGTTTGATGTGCGTTGATAGAAGGCCGAGCACACTGCTGATCTCGGTGCCAAGCATCCAGCGAAACGAATCGATTACATGTGAGCCAATTGCGCCGAGTGTGCCGCCGCCCATGGCGCTATCCGACCACCAATCCCACGCGCGGTCCGCTTTGCCTCTGTAATCAGAGCGAAACAGGTAACTACAATGGCGTACCTGGCCGATGGCGCCGCTCCGCAGCATGTTGCGCATCGTTTGCCTGCTATTGAGGAATCGCAACTCATGATCGATCAATGCCAGCACGCCGGCTTCACTCGCCTTCTGCACCATCTCCTGGGATTCCTGTGCGTTCATGGCCATTGGCTTTTCGCATAGAACCGCTTTGCCGTTCGCCAGGGCCGCTAAAACTATTTCTTTGTGCGTAGCAGGTGGAGTTACGACGCTCACCAGGTCGACATCGTCGCGGCCCACTAACTCGCGCCAATCATTCGCGACGTTGGGGATATCGAATTCTCGCGCAACGAGTTCAGCGCGCTCGCGTTGACGGCTGGCAACTGCAACTAGTCTCGCTCCGGAACAACCTTTGTAACCGGGAATCTGTGTTGTTCTGGCGAAACCTGATCCGATAATACCGACGCCAATCGGGCTCTTCTTCATCGTTTAGGACGCTCACTTCTGGATTGGTCTTTAACGAAACGCATGTTAACACCCCACGCGATTGTTGAAAATTGGCGAATCTCCGCGCCACTCTGCGCCATGATATTCGAGCGCCCACCAGAATCATGCAGTTGGGAAAGGTTTTAGAGCGGTGATAACCGATACTCCCTCAATCGAACCTAGCGACGCCCCCGCTCTTAACTCTGCGTGCTTCCGTAATTTCAGAATCAACGTTCGATCTTCTTATTGGTAATAACGGAAGCATCGCAGAGTGACGCAGAGGACCGCCGACAACTTAATGATTCTTGGTGTGCTTGATTCTGGTTTAATGAAACTAATTAAGGCGGTTCGCCAGTCTTGCGATCAACATTACCAGTTCCGGAGCACTAATTGGTTTGGCGATATGCATTTGATAGCCGGCGGCCAAAGCTTGTCGACGATCCTCATCTCTTGCGTATGCAGTCAATGCCGCAGCAGGTGTCTCTCCGCCTTTATCTTTTGGCAAAGCTCGAACTCTTCCTATAAAGCTGTAACCATCTTCCTCAGGCATCGCTATATCACTCAATAGCACATCGGGTCGCCACTCAATCAACTTGGACAAGGCCTCAGAAGCTGAAGTGCAACTTTGGACCCATGCACCCGTTCGAGCTATTACTGTCGTTATTATCTGACGAGCTTCCGGTTCATCGTCAACAAGCAGTACGCGTAATCCGTGCAACGAACTCATCTCAGCGCTGTTGAATTCGCCACTGTGAGCAATCGCTTCGGCACGAACGGCCAGCAGTGGAAAGCTGGCAGAAAAGGTCGCGCCCTTACCTGGTCCTTCACTTTCCGCGAGCACGGTACCACCGTGAAGCTCAACCAGGTGTCGAACGATGGCCAATCCCAATCCCAGCCCGCCGTAACTTCTTGTCGTTGAACTATCAGCCTGGCGAAATCGATCGAAAACCCGTGGTAAAAACTTGGAATCGATACCGAGACCGGAGTCGCGAACCATCACCCGAGCGTTTGGTCCATCTTGTTCAATACGAACAAAAATCTTGCCACCATGCGGCGTGAATTTGACGGCATTCGAAAGAAGATTCCAGATAATCTGCTGCATCCGAGCGGAATCCGCAGAAATAGCGCCCAAACCTGGTTGCGCAGAGTATTCCAGGGTAATTCCTTTCGCGTCGGCTGCCGGGCGAACGACACTGATAGCGGCCCGAGCAACCGAGGAGACATCAAGGGGACGAACATCAAGATTCAGCTTACCCGAGACAATTCTCGACACGTCGAGCAAATCATCGATAAGCTGAGCCTGGACGCGAGCATTTCGATCAATCGCCTCCAGACCCTGGGTCAACACCTTCTCGTCCTGACTTGCCTCGCGCAAAACACTGGACCAGCCAAGCAAGGAAGTGAGTGGCGTGCGCAATTCGTGCGACAGAGTGGCCAAGAACTCGTCTTTGATCCGATTGGCTGCTTCGGCATCAGCGCGAGCTCGTTCAGCCCGCAGCAGCAATTGACCTCGCTCTTCTTCTGAACGCTGGAGCTCGCTTATGTATTTTGAGAGTTCCTCGACATGCAGTCGGGCCGCTTCGGTCTGGGCCACGGAATTCTCGATGTTCTTCAAATAGGTTTGATAGGTGAAGCAGATGATCAGAATGATAGGGACAGTAGCGACTACGGCGTAGAAGCCATAAGTTCTGATCAAAATCGCGATGATGCCTGCGGCTGATGCTCCTGCAAAATAAGTAACTGACGTCCACAGATAGTAAGTTCTCCAGGTATTCCAGGGAGACTCTTTGATCTTCGCAGCTTTCTCAACGGCAATTAAACTGGTATTGGCTGCGTATTGAACCAAAGCCATGATGCAAATCGCCTGAAAGAAATTGGCCGAAAAGCCTTCGCTTACGACCTTGACGGGAGAACCGACCGTAAAATAGAGAACCGCAGAAGTGAAAAAGGTGGAAGTGGCAAGAATTGCAGCGTTGAATAAGATCGTGCGCGGCCGCTTGCTGATAATCAAGGTCGCACAAACACCCTCGAGCGCCGACACCAGGATTGCCGCTGGACCACCATATAGGAGCATGGTGAGGAAAACAAAAGTATCAGCAACTGTAATTCGTCCACTGACGCGAGGGATTTTGACAGCGATCAGGGAACTCGACGCGACCATTAGACAAAGGAAGACAAATCTGGCGTCGAGGTCCTGAAACGGGAGTTCATAGATTGAGACCAGGATAATGGCCGCTCCCGCACAAACGAGTGACCACATATACACTTGTCCGAAATGATTTCGATTGATGTTTAGTCCTGCCGCACTCATCGCTACCCTCGTCGATTGTTGTGATACCGGTTGCTTCCTGGGAAGCAACCGGTGCGTGCCACCAAACTGGATGTTCAGCGTGTGAGAGAATTCGACAACAATACCGAGAACGATGAAGCGCTAAAGGATCAATAGTCCAGACAGTCAGTCCCGTTGTCTGGTGCCGCGGTCATCTTTGAACCATCATCGCCATTGAGCATTGCGGATTGGGCCGTTGTCACAAGGTCACCTGTGATTACGCCGTCACCAGTAATAACTCCGTCCCCGGTTATCACTCCGTCAATCAAGAAAGACCCGTCTGACAATAGATCCTGGAACAGCAAACTACATGCGAGGAACGCGGCGCCATCGCCCGTAATAACGCCATCGCTGGTGACAACCTGATCACCAGTGATAACGCCGTCAGAGAAGAAGGCCGGGTCAGGCGTCAAAATGCCGTCACCGGTAATAACACCGCTTCCGAGTAAGTTGCCTGGCCCATAACCAAGTTGATATTTGGTTATGAGGTCTGCACCTATGGCGTAAGTTTGATTGAGAACAATGCCGCGCGACCACGAGAAGCTGTAGTCTGCAATCGTCGTTTGCGCGTCAGGTGGCGCCCCGGTAAGAAGGGGTGCGCCGACTGTCGTAGACGTATTCAAATCAGTTCGTACTAATTGGGCCAATTGAACGGCCCCGGCAATATTTACCTGACCGGCGCCCTGCTCAAACATATTGAATCCGGCCAAGGGTTGTGCCGAGTACATCAAAAGAGCCTTCACCGTATTCGGTGTCAGACTCGGATTCGCTTGTAGCATTAAGGCGGCAGCACCAGCGGCTATTGGAGTCGCCATTGAAGAGCCGCTCAAATACATCATGCGACGGTTGTCGAAATGACTGACGCCGGCGTCAAGCGAAGGGTTCTGAGTAACCAGGTAATTGCCGTCGGCTTCAGCGTCGACTAGCTTATTTCCTGGCGCAACTAAATCCGGTTTAATGAAATTGTCGTAATGCCTTACACCTTCCTCATCAGTGTAAAAACTACGAGTTGGACCACGAGAGCTAAACGAGGCAACTCCGTCATCGTACCGCCCGTCCGTTCCAAAGGTGTTGGTTGCACCTACGGTGATTGCCGACGGTTCGTTCCCTGGTGAATGAATTCGGCCGTAGACCTTATTACCTTGATCGTCTTTGCCATTATTTCCGGCTGCGGCCAAAACTATGACACCTGAATCGACCAGCTGGCGCACCGCACGACAGATCGGATCGTCTCGATACGAATCGATTGCCGGCATACCCAGACTCATGTTGACAACGCGCAAATTGTACGTCTGACGATTCGAGGCAACCCAGTCCAAGGCACTTAACACAGATGCTGTGGTACCGACTCCCAAGGAGTTCAGCACGCGAAGGTTGATGAGATTGGCATTCGGCGCAATCCCGATGTAATCGCCGTTCGCGATGCGACCGTTGCCGGCAGCGAGAGAAGCCACATGAGTACCGTGACCATAAGGATCATCGATCCTGCCTTCTCCGGTGTAGTCTTGATTATAAACGACTCGCGACACGCCTGAACTATCCAGCATCGATTTATGCTGACTATCGATACCTGAATCGAGCACTGCGATGCCGATTCCGGTGCCATCCAATCCAGCGGGACTAATCAAACTGCCGGCGCGTACTTTGTTGGCACCAGTAGTTCGCGAAACGTGTCCAAGGGGACGAACATCGCGATTCAACGAAACGTACGACACATCTGATCGTGCCGCCAAAGCCACCGCGGCTCTAGCCGGAAGGGTAACTACACGCACACCGAAATTTTTGAACTTTTTAATGTTACTTCCCCCGGACGTCTCCAGGGCTGAATCGATAGACGATCCTGATTGGGCCACCGTCTGGACGATGACCTGGACCGACTCCAAACCTTTACCGCCTTCAACCTTCTTCAGAATATCCTTCGAGACTTTGCGGCGTTGTTCGGGCTTTGATGGTGATTTTGCGTGACTCTTTCTTTCAAAGATGAACGGGGAGGAAAACAGGAGTGACAAAAAGACACTCCAACAGGCAACGTGGGTGAAACGCTTCATCTGGTGCTCCAAGAGACCTGTTAATCGAGGACAGTCTCACTTGGTCAAACAGTTCGACATCGGGGAGAGGACAAGGCTAACGTCGGGGCAGTAACAAACGAAAATGGGGGACTGGAAGTCTAGCAGAGGGTAAAAAATGTTTCAACATCCAAGGCGCACGCGGGGTCACTGACTAAAACAAGCCAATTTCGGATTAAAAACCAGCGTTTTAGTAGTGGATCACGCCTCGAAATACGTTCGGGATCCTAACCCCACACGAGTATTCAACTGAGGTAAACTGAGAAGCTTTCTAAAAAGTATCCTGGGAGTCCGAACATGAAACCAGCATTTATTTACTTTGTCCTGGTGGTGCCTGGGTTTGCCATGGGCATCTTTCCTTTAGTTCAAACCGTTTTCCAACAGCAGCAGTCCGGTGGAACCCAACAGGCCAAACCGCAGGCGCAACCACCAATGCCACCCGGTCCAAATCCAAACTCTCAATATCGTCTTGGGCCAGATTCAATGCCGCAAGAAGGTGTTCCAAGAGGTGAGATTCGCGGGCCATTCACGCTACCAAGCACGGCCTATCCCGGAACTCAACACACTTACTGGGTTTACCTACCGGCCCAATATGATCCGGCCGTTCCGGCAGCCTTGATGGTCTTTCAGGACGGACACGCGTTTAAGGCAGAAGAAGGAGACATTCGCGCTCAGAATGTGATGGACAACCTGATCTATCGGAGAGAAATTCCCGTGATGATCGGCGTCTTTATCAACCCCGGCAGGACACCGGAACAGCCTGAGCCGAATGCGCAGGAATGGGGAGATAGGACCACCAATCGTCCAACCGAATACAACACGCTGGACGATAAGTACGCGCGGGTAATTACCGAAGAGCTATTGCCGGTGCTCATAAAAGACTACAACATCTCAAAAGATCCAGAGATGCGCGGTATTGGCGGATCCAGCTCGGGAGCAATTGCGGCTTTTACGGTTGCCTGGCAAAGACCAAATCAGTTTCGCAAGGTCTTAAGCAACGTGGGCAGTTTTGTGGATCTTCGCGGAGGACATGCCTACACAGACCTGGTGCTATCAAATGAGCGCAAGCCAATCCGAATATTTTTGTGCGACGGCAGAAACGATAATAGAGGCTGGCGCGATGGTGCGTATGATGAGAAGCGTGACTGGTTTCTGCAAAATGTTCGCTTCATGAAAGCTCTGACCCAGAAAGGCTATGACGTCAACTACACCTGGGGAATGAATCTTCACGGTCAGAAATTCGGTGGCGCGATCATGCCCGAGATGATGCGGTGGTTATGGCGGGATGGCCCAGTATCAATCGATCCCAACGACATGACTGAGCGGTCGTTCCGCGGACCCGCCAAAAGAAACTAAACGCATCCACAGATTACGCAGCGCAGCAGAGCCGCAACGAAGGATCTAGATTTAGACTAATACTTTGAATTTCTCTGTGCCGCCTCTGTGGTCTTTGTGTCTTTGTGGTGGCCTCTAATTGTAAGACGAGCCACCACGGAGCAAGACACCGAGAACACAAAGGTTGCACAGAGAACTGGTGGGTGAACTTCTCACCTCTTTAAAAAATCTGCGGAGTCGGCGAAATCTGTGGATGACCCTTTAAAGTCGAGGATCCACGGGTTCACTTTCGAGCGCGAGCACTCCGAAGACACACTCGTGGACTCGGCGCAAAGGCTCGCGCTGAACAAATCGCTCCAGGCCTTCGACTCCAAGCGCAAATTCCCGCAGCGCCAGTGAACGTTTCGCTGATAATCCTCTTTGTCTTAAGCGATCGAGGTTTTCCGGTGCGGTATATTCTGGTCCATAAATGATCCTCAAGTACTCACGACCGCGACATTTCACTGCCGGCTGAACCAACCCTTTTGGACCACGGGCAATGAAATCGAATGGCTTAACCACCATTCCCTCTCCACCACGGCCAGTCAATTCTTCCCACCAGGCAATACCGGCGTCTTCGCTGGCGGGATCCGTGACATCAACTTGCAGGTGCGAAGTTGAGAAGAAGAGACTTCCAGCAGCTTCGCAAAGCCTCTTCAAGGTCGACATGTGCCAGACGTGATCCTTATCCGTATGAACCTTGCCTTCGCTTGCCAGCAAATGGAAGGGAGCAAGTTTTAGGTCAGCCAATGAGTTCACCGGCCAACAATAACGACCGTAGGCTTCGGTGTACTGCCTGGCGGCTATTTCACGAGCCCGATACTTTTCAAGTAAAGGCGCGATATCAGTATTTGCTTTGCTCGCCTGTTCGAGTGCGCGGACTGCGTCGGCCAACGATGTTCGTGCGGCAGCCCCAACGGCGGCATACTGTTGTCTGAGTAACTCCTGGGCCTTGGCGGACCATGGCATCAGCTCGCAGTCGAGACACAGCCAGTCTGTATCAAACTCCTCCCAAAAATTCGCCGCGGTAGCAGCGGCCTGCAACTTGGCCACAAATTCGCTCTCGAGGTTGTTGTCATCAAAAAAGCGGCGCCCCGTTCGCGTGTAACAGATGCCGGGCAACTCATCAACTATGCCGAAGCGCTTACGAGCAACTGCTTCGTCTCGACAAACAATCGCCACGGCGCGCGAACCCATATGCTTCTCTTCGCAAACCACCCGTGGAATTCCCTGACTCCGATAATAGGAAAATGCTTCGGCAGGATGTTCGAGTAATCCATTTACCTTCGTTGTTTCGGGAGGAGACATGGTAGGGGGCAGATAGATCAACCACTTCGGGTTTGCAGCAAACCGGCTCATCACCTCGAGTGCGGCAATGCTGTTCTCCTCACGAATGGTTACAGTGCGATGCAGACGAGTAGTGACGATGCGCTTCCCGATCACGTCATCGATATCAAGCACATCGTCATACTGCTGTTGAGCCGACAAAATCGGAGCTTGGTCCTGCTCAGCGAGAAAGGGTTTGGCTGGCTCGTAATAGGTGTGCAAGGCGTCAACTGAAATCAATTCTCGCTCCGGATATCGGAGTGCCGTCAGCTTGCCCCCGAAGACGCAGCCGGTATCAATGCAGATGGTCCTATTAAGCCATTCCGGTTCAGGAACCGGCGTGTGGCCATAAACCACCATTGCCTTGCCACGATATTCTGCCGCCCAGTTATAACGGACCGGCAGGCCAAATTCGTCGGTCTCTCCGGTAGTCTCCCCGAACAAAGCAAAATCACGCACTTTTCCCGATCCACGTCCCTGCAAGTCTTCTTTAAGACCGGCATGGGCCACAACTAGACGCCCATCGTCGAGGACATAGTGACTTACCAGTGCGTCGATGAATGCCGCTACTTGTTCTTTGAACTCACTTGACTCTTTTTCAAGCTGCTCGAGAGATTCAGCTAACCCGTGTGTGATGCGCACGTCCTTGCCATGAAGTTTGCGCATCAGCTTTATGTCGTGATTGCCGGGCACACACAAGGCCGATTTGTTCTCAACCATGCTCATGACCAGCTTCAGAACTTGTGTGATACCGGGTCCTCGATCGACGAGATCGCCCAGGAAAATCACCTTGCGCCCCTCAGGATGTTGCGCGCTGATGCTTCCATTCTCTCTTGATATTTGATAACCAAGTTTGGTTAAGAGCGCGGTTAATTCCTCGCTGCACCCGTGGATGTCTCCGATTATGTCGAACGGACCATGCTCGTCCTTCCGATTGTTCCAGAGTGGCTGCCGCTCAAGAACGATATCTGCGATCTCTTCCGGGCCATTAAATTCAAAGATGTGGCGGAAACCTTCACGCTTGAGGTTTCTAATGGAGCGTCGTAGTTGTTGACTCTGCTGTCGAATTACGTGCGGACCGAAATCGCGATCTGCTCGATTCCGGTTGCGATCCTGACAAAGTCGCTCTGGAAAGTTGAAGATGATAGCAACCGGCAAAACGTGAAACTCGCGAGCAAGTGCTACCAGTGGCTTACGCGCTTCCGGTTGAACGTTGGTGGCATCCACCACAGTGAGCTTGCCTGCCCTGAGTCGTTTGGCAGCGATGAAATGCAAGACCTCAAACGCATCCTTGGTTGCTGCCTGATCATTCTCATCATCTGAGACCAACCCGCGGCAAAAATCCGAAGACAGTACCTCGGTTGCTTTAAAGTGCGTGCGCGCAAACGTCGACTTGCCGGATCCTGATGGACCAACAAGAACTACCAGCGCTAATTCTGGAATTGTGATGACGTGACCCAAGAACTCACCCCTGACCCGAATATCTAAAACAAATTAAAAGGACTGAAAGTAATCTAAGTTATTAATAGTCTCTAAAGGAGAGACAAAAATATGGCCATCTGAGTAGGCGACCCAACTGATTCGTCCTCAACTCCGACCGGCAAGAACCGAACGTTGTAGCCATACTGATCCGCTTGAGCCTGCGCCCAACTCTGAAACTGAGCCCGTGTCCATTCAAACCGATGATCCTTGTGACGCATCTTGCCAGCCGGCAAGGTGTCAAATTTTACGTTGTACTCAACATTCGGTGTCGTCATCACTATCGCCTTTGGTCTGGCGAACTCAAACAGGACTCGTTGGAAGGCAGCCAATCGGGCCTGATCTAAATGTTCAATAACCTCGATCACAGTAGCTGCGTCAAAACCTGACAATCGTTTATCGCGATACATTAACGACCCTTGAATCAGGTTGATTCTTTCTCGTTGCCTCGTGGGCAATCGATCGAGATGGAGTCGCTCAGTTGCTATCGCCAAAGCCCGGTGCGAGACATCTACCCCGACAATCTGATCAAACGTTCTATCTCCTAGCAGGGTCCGAAGTAGTTTGCCTTCGCCACAACCGAGATCAATAACTCGCTTTGCGTCACAACTCTTCAAAGCCGCCACCACCTCGTTAATTCGTTGTTCGTTCAAATTCAGGGGCCGCTCGATCTGCTCCTCTTCAGTGTTTCGCACTCGTTCTAACTGATCGGGGTTTGGAGATTCTTCGTCAACTAGCCGCGCCAGCGCTTCGCGAGCGAGGTCTCGTCTGTGTTTTAGATAGCGATTTGTAATTTGTTCTTTTTCAGGGTGAGACGAGAGCCAACCAGTGCCGTGTCGCAATAGTTTCTCAACCTCGTCGTCGCCAACCCAGTAGTGCTTCTCGTTATCAAGAACGGGGACCAGAACGTAAATATGAGTCAACAGATCTTTCAACCTGGTGACCGCGCTCAACGTCACGGTGTAATAAGGACTGCTGCCCCACTCTGGAAATTTTCCATCGAGTTCATGTGGCTTAGTGGTAACCGCGTAACCCAACGGTTCGAATAGACGTCTGAGAAACGCTTCACCACCGCGGCAGGGAAGAACCGAAAGTCGCGCCTCAAGTGGTAACGGCACCTCAGTTAACTCAGGCCGGCCTTTGCATTTCCCTGACAACGCACTTGCCAACACGCGGGCAATAGCAACGCTGAGAAATGAGGAAGCAACGTATGGGCGATCGTTGACATATTGGTCCAGGGTTCCGCCTTCGCCTGAAGGGCCACGCCGGTTACGCACCAATCCAACTGGATCGACATCGAGTAACAATGCCGCGGTACAACGCTCGTCCGAGGCTTCTGGATAGAAAACATGAGCCTCTCCGAAAGAGAGCGGAAAAGATTGTAACCGCGCCGGATTTTTATGAAGGAGATAACCCAGGTCAGTGGCAGGAGTCGCTGTATTGGTGATGGTTAGCAGCATGGTTTCAAGATAGTCGACCCAGTATATCGAAGGTTTGAGCGAATCCGTTCAAAACCCTGAGTGCGCCGGCCCGGCGGCGCTTTTAAAACCAAGTCCAAAACTCGAGACTTGATTTCAAATT
>DATIBX010000372.1:0-7801 GCA_035457105.1 Pyrinomonadaceae bacterium | reverse complement strand
TTGAGCACGAACTCGTTCGTAAAGATGGAACACATGTTTCCGTTCTTTTCGGCGCTGCTCTTGAGGAAGACGAGATTGTTTGTTTTATCGTCGATCTAAGCCAGACTAAACAAGCGCGTGAGCGTCTGAATCATCTGGCGTATCACGATGCACTCACTGATTTACCAAACCAGGCCCTTTTCAAAGACCGCTTAAAACAAGCAATTGCAATTTCGCGTCGCACAGAGCATATGCAAGCGGTTCTGTTATTGAACCTTGATCGTTTCAAAACGATCAACGACTCGCTGGGATACAACGCCGGAGATCGAGTATTACAATCAGTCGCGAAACGCTTGACCTCATGTTTGCGAGAAAGCGATACAGTTTCTCGCTTTGGCTCGGATGAGTTCGCAATCTTACTTACGCAGATTAGACCAACCGACGCGGCTAACACTGCACGAGCAGTCAAGGACGTGTTGGACCAGGCTTTTGTTTTCGATGATGGTCAAGAACTGTTTGTCTCGAGCAGTATCGGAATAAGTCTCTATCCTTATGATGGTCAGGACACTCCCACGCTTCTCAAGAGCGCGGGCGCCGCTTTGGACCGGGCGAAGGCCCAGGGTGGAAATAATTATCAGTTCTATACCGCAGGCGGGACAACGAGGGCTTTGCGACAACTGGTACTCGAAAGCAGTATCAGACCTGGTCTGGATCGCGGAGAATTCATCGTTCACTATCAACCACAGGTAAACACTTCAGACTTTCAGCTGGTCGGTATGGAAGCTCTGGTGCGGTGGCAACATCCGGCTTTAGGACTGCTGTATCCAACTGAGTTCATCAGTTTAGCTGAAGATAGCGGTTTGATAATCCCGCTGGGCGACTGGGTTTTGCGAACGGCATGCTTTCAAAACAAGTTGTGGCAAGTGGCAGGATTGAAACCGCAACGTTTATCAGTGAACTTTTCTGCGCGCCAGTTCCAGATGCCGACTTTTATCCAGACCGTTGCTGAAATATTGAAAGAGACAAACCTTGATCCTAAATGGCTCGAGCTCGAGTTAACCGAGAGTTCCATCATGAAGGATCCGGATCAAGCCATCGAGAAACTTCACGAACTGAAATTGATGGGCATAAAGGTGGCTATCGACGACTTTGGCACTGGGTATTCCTCCCTCAATTACCTCAAACGTTTTCCCATCGATACGCTGAAGATCGACAAGTCATTCATCAGCGACGTCTGCAAGGATCCTCATGACACAGCCATCGTGCGTGCGATTGTTACGTTAGGACATGCGCTCGATTTGACAGTGGTTGCTGAGGGTGTCGAGACACGTGAGCAATTGGAATATCTAAACGAGCTCGAGTGTGATGTGGTCCAGGGCTTTCTTTTCAGTAAATCACTATCCGCTGATGACTTTGAGGATTTGTTGCTGGAACAGCACCGCGTGACTTCAAGTTCCGACTATGCGGTCGATTTAAACGATCTCGCCGCCCAAAACATTTCCATCACCACTCACTAATTCTTACCGAGCAGGCTCGCCGCCTCTGTATCAACCAGCCATTCGAGTTCTCCGTTCGTGGGCCGAATTGCTTGCGAGGGAAGTCTTGCCGGATCGAATTTGCCTTCCAACACCGCACGCAAGATCTCGGATTTCCCCTTCCCACTTACGAGGAACACGGTGGAGGACGAGTTATTGAGAACGGGCAGAGTCAAAGTTATTCTGAAAGTGTTTAGCTTCTCAACCCACGGCGCCGCCACAAATCGCTTGCTTTCATTTAGAACTGGCGAGCCCGGAAAGATAGAGGCTGTATGTCCATCTTCACCGAGCCCAAGTATGGTGAGATCAAATTGCGGTAGACCGTTAAAGAATTCTTTTAGTTTGGCTTCGTATTGAACTGCAGCGTCTTCGGCACTCGGGTTTTCCGAGATGATGCGATGGATGTTCGACTCGGGGATGGGTGCGTGCGAAAGCATTGCCTCGCGAGTCATCCGATAATTGCTCTCTTTACTATCAGGTGGCGCGTGTCGTTCATCAACCCAGAAGATCTGCGTCTCTTTCCAGGGTAAGGTGTTAAAGTAAGGACCGTTTTCATCCGCTAAGAGTTCAAATAAACGTTTTGGAGTTGATCCACCAGAAACCGCTAGCGCAAAAACTCCTCGATCCGCTACTGCAGTTTTACCTTTATCAATCAGAAGCCTGGCCGCAGCTTTAGCCAGGCTTTCCGGATCCGATTCAATCACAATTTTAGCTTGCTGAGGCACAAGTCCCCCGAATGATTAGTCACAACCCGCAGCTGTTTCATTAAGTTTCCGCCATTTCTGTCCGTTACGCGTGAGTAATTCATCCGCTTGCGATGGTCCATCACTTCCCGCGGCGTAGATCGGTAGCTCAGATGGTTTTTGTTCCGCCCATGCTTCCTCGATAGGAGTTATCAGTCTCCACTGGGCTTCAACCTCGTCACGGCGAATAAACAGGGTAGCGTCGCCGGTCATCACGTCTAAAAGCAAAGTTTCATAGGCTTCTGGCGAACGAACAGTGCCCGACTGATAACAAAAGTCCATGTGTACTGTATTCGTAACCATCTCAAAGCCGGGTTGCTTTGCGCCAAATGAGACCGTAATCCCTTCGTTGGGTTGGATCCGCAACGCGATAATGTTTGGCTCGATCTGTTCATCAGGGGTTCTGGCAAAGAGCGCTTGCGGAGTTCGTTTCAAATGGATCGCTATTTCAGTCAGGTTTCGAGTCAGGTGTTTTCCTGTTCGTACGTAAAATGGGACGCCGCCCCAACGCCAATTCGAGATAAAGAATTCGATGGCTGCATAGGTTTCGGTTACAGAGTTGTTAGCGACCCCATCTTCGTTTCGGTAACCTTTTACGTGCTGGCCATCGATTGCGCCCGGACCATATTGGGCCCGCACGGTTCGTTGGGCCACTTCTTCCGGCTTTAGTCTACGAATTGAACGAAGTACCTGAACTTTTTCCTCCCTGACGGAATCGGCGTCAAAGGCGACAGGCGGTTCCATCGCGGTCAGCGTCAACAGTTGCAGCAAGTGATTCGCCACCATGTCGCGCAACGCGCCGGCCTCTTCGTAGTAACCGGCACGTGAACCAATGCCCAGTTTCTCAGCGGCGGTTATCTCGACATAGTCGACATAATTTCTATTCCAAATTGGTTCAAACATTGAATTCCCAAAACGAAATACCAGGATGTTCTGGACCGTGTCTTTCCCGAGATAGTGATCGATCCGGTACACCTGTTCTTCGGCGAATACTTCGCCAATTTCAGCGTTTAGTTTTTTGGCGGTCTCGACATCCCTCCCAAACGGCTTCTCAATAACAATTCTGGTCCAGCCCTTGTCTTCAGTCGACAGCCCGGCCTTACCAAGTTTTGCGACAATTGTGCCAAACAGCGAGGGCGGAGTCGCGAGGTAGAATAATCGATTCGAACTACCGCAGCGCGCGGACAAATCCTCGATTTGGGCCGCAACGTTACGATAAGTTGAATCGTCATCCAGCTCGCCATTTACGTAGAAGAGTCGTTCCGCAAACTCTTGCCACTGAGCGTCTGGAAATTCGTTTTTTCTGTCTGCGGCGCCTTCCTTCATCATTTGCCGAAAGTCTGCGTCCTTCATGGCCGATCGTCCCACGCCAAGGATCTGAAATGTGGTAAGGCTCGCCTCACGCATCAGCCGAAACAACGCCGGCATCAACTTTCGTTTTGTTAGATCGCCGGTGGCTCCAAAGATGACAATTACGCACGGTTCGGCTTTTGGAAGATTTATCCGTTCGACCGTCTGCGGCTCGGGTTCTACTAGTAATGTTGACACGTGTTCTGCCCTGTCCTTGAAAATAGATTATTTGTTCTCGGCAGGTCGTTCGACGTGCCCACCGAATTGAAACCGCAACGCTGAGAGGACTTTATTACCAAAGTCTCCTTCACCCCGCGACGAGAAGCGCTGGTAGAGTGCAGCACTGAGGACAGGCGCCGGAACTCCTTCTTCGACTGCCGCCTGCACGGTCCAACGGCCTTCCCCGGAATCCGAAACGCGTCCGGAGAACTTCTCAAGTTGACGCTGTTCCGCCAACGCAGCAGCAGTTAAGTCAAGCAGCCAGGAGGCGATCACACTTCCACGACGCCACAACTCAGTAATGTCAGCGAGGTTGAAGTCGTACTGGTAGTGATCGGGGTTACGTAATGGAGTTGTTTCGGCATCCTTGACATGGTCCAGTTTTCCGATATTTGCATGATGGAGAACATCCAAACCTTCAGCATACGCTGCCATCAAGCCGTACTCGATACCGTTATGGACCATCTTGACGAAATGGCCGGCGCCTGATGGCCCACAATGTAAATAACCTTGTTCTGCGGTACTGCCGCCACTCTTGCCTGGCGTTAAGGAAACTGCGTCAGGGCCGGGGGCGAGTGTTTTGAATATCGGATCGAGGTGAGACACGATTTCTTTCTCGCCACCTATCATCTGGCAGTATCCCCGCTCCAATCCCCAAACACCTCCACTCGTTCCGACATCGACGTAATGAATTCCTTTCTCGCGGAGCTCATTCGCCCGTCGAATATCATCAATGTAGTAAGAATTGCCGCCGTCGATCAGGATGTCGTTTTTTTGGATTAGCGCGAGTAGCTCATCGATCGAAGAGTCAACAAAGGCCGCAGGGATCATCAACCATACCGGCCGGGGAGGAGTTAACTTTTCTATGAATTCTGACAGCGATTTAGCCCCGACGGCACCTTGATTTGCAAGGTCTTCCACCGCTTTATCACTTCGGTCATAAACGACGCATTGATGCCCACCCTTGAGCAGACGCTTTACCATATTGGCTCCCATTCGGCCGAGCCCTATCATGCCAATCTGCATTGGATATCTCCTTATTCTGATTATGAGCTCATTCTAACCCTTTAACGCGATTCGTCGCATGGCACGAGGGTGAAAATCCATTTTTCGAGGCCGCGACTGGCTTTAGCACCGCCGATCGCCTGGAGCTGGAAATCGCGACTATCTGATATTCTGCACGACACACGATGGATTCAACCGTTCCCGCAAGCGTTGCCATAGACCAATCAAGACGTTGGCAGATTCTCGGGCTGCTAGCGTTCGCCGAGCTGCTGGCAATGTCTCTGTGGTTTAGTGTTTCGGCAGTTGTCCCGGCGCTCCGTGTTGAATGGAGATTGGGAGAATCGGCGGCGGCCTGGTTGACCGTCGCGGTGCAGCTGGGCTTTGTTGCCGGCACACTCTTGAGCGCGCTGTTGAATCTGGCTGACATCATTCGAGCGCGTCATCTCGTTGCGGTCACTGCATTGCTTGGCGCACTTACCAATGCATCACTCGCCTGGTTTGCTCATGATGCGACGTTGGCCATCGTGTTGCGGTTCCTTACCGGAGTTTTTCTGGCGGGAGTCTATCCACCGGGAATGAAAGTCATGGCGAGTTGGTTTCGACGCTCACGCGGCCTGGCGCTCGGCGTGCTAGTGGGAGCGCTCACTCTCGGAAAAGCATCGCCTTATCTCATCAATGCGATCGGAAGTTCTAATTGGCGCTACAACGTTCTGGCAGTGTCAGTACTTGCCGCTAGTGGTGGACTTATTGTTTTGCTATTTGTCAGCGACGGTCCATATGGATTGCCTCGAGCACGGTTCGACTGGCGCCAGGTCCTCAAGATCTTTCGTAACCGGCCTGTCTTACTGGCGAACTTTGGTTATTTTGGTCACATGTGGGAACTCTATGCAATGTGGACGTGGATTCCGGTCATGCTGCGGGCGAGTATGGCGGTGAGTCGTAAAGGCGAAGTGTGGGCGGAGATAGGGTCATTCCTGGTGATCGGCTCAGGCGCGGTGGGATGTGTTGTGGCGGGACTGATTGCGGACCGAGTTGGCCGGACCATGGTGACCTCGTGGGCCATGATCATAAGCGGTTCCTGTTGCTTGGTCGTAGGATTTCTCTATGGTGGCGATCCGACAATACTGTTGATCGTTGCCGGTATCTGGGGAGCTAGTGTTGTTGCTGACTCGGCCCAATTTTCGTCGTGCATTACGGAGGTTGGTGACCCGCAGTATATCGGAACCACTTTGACCCTACAGATGTGTATTGGGTTTCTGTTGACGAGTGTTTCGATTGAGTTGATTCCGCGGATGGTGAATTTGGTGACGTGGCGTTACGCCTTCGCAATTCTGGCGATCGGACCTGCGCTCGGCGTCGTTTCAATGTTGCGGCTGCGCCAACTACCTGAAGCCGTGAAGATCGCAGGTGGAAGAAGATGAATCGCGGGTCAGAAGCCAGGGCCAGAGGCCAGCGGCCGGAAATTAAGAATTCATCATTGTTAATTGATAATCCTCAATTCGTATCTTCCCGTCCCAACTCTTGAGCTTGATTGTATTTTGACCTGAACGCTGTGCTCTGGACCTAATGCTTGCAAATCGAAAATCTATTCGGTAGTCTTCTCGCCATGTTACGCCTTCTCGCTAAGCATTAAGTTCGCACTGAACTAGCTCCACGGAATCGTTTTAGACAACAGCCGTGGTTGTTGGTCGCCGTTGACAGTTCCTTTGTTAGCGGTTGCAGTGCGCCTTCAATTTCCTCGATCCCATTACAAATTAATCTTTTTTCAGGTGGACCAGTTCCGCCGATCCGTTTTTGAGGTGATCATGCAACAACAACCGGCCATTGCAGTCAGCAACCTAAAGAAGTGTTTCCGAAAGCGAACTGGATTCAGAAAGAGCACCACTCTTTGGGCTCTCGATGATGTCTCGTTCTACGTTGAGCAAGGAGAAACCTATGGACTGCTCGGGCCGAATGGTTCAGGTAAATCAAGTCTGATCAGGATCCTGTCGACCCTGCTGATCGCTGATAGTGGCGAAGTCAAGATGTTAGGTCACCACCTGCCCGATGAGCAGGAAGAGGTGCGACGAATCATTGGACGTGTAAGTGTCGATGCTGCGTTTTATAAAAAACTATCAGCTCGTGAGAACCTGCTGTACACCGCCTTACTCTACGGTCAAAAGAGTAGCGATGCCGAAAAACGCGCTCTCGACATACTCGAGAAGTTAGGTATGGAGAACGCAAAATTCTCAACTCCCCTCGAAGAAATGAGCCGCGGCATGCAGCAGAAGATCAGTATTGCGCGAGCCCTCGTTCTCAATCCACCGCTGTTGCTGCTGGATGAGCCGACAACGGGACTTGATCCGAAAAGTCGCCGAGATGTACAGGCATTTCTCGAAGACTTGCGTGAGCGTGAGGGCACGACGATTCTGCTTACCACACACGACATGGCCGAAGCCGAGCGACTCTGTTCGCGCATTGGCTTCCTGGCCCACGGCAAGCTTGTTGCTGAAGGAACTGCAGCGGAATTGATCAGGCGAGCTAATGCTCAAACTCTTGACGATGCCTTCATTAAGTTGACTGGTGAAGAGCTAGTTGATGAAGAATTGGTAACAGTGGAGGATTAGAGATGGAAATCGTAATGAGACAAACGTGGGCCTTTCTTTTTCGAGGCTATCACCTGACGCGGCGCTACATCGGTTGGGTCGTTGTCTTCAACTTCTATGCATTAGTCACGTCAGCCACTGTGGCGTTAATCGGAGTCGCCGCTGGTGATTATCAGTTGACCCTGACTTTGGTGGTTGGCGCGTTATTGTGGAACTACCTCTCGTGGCTCTACAACGAGATAGCGATGTCGATCGCTTACGAGCGCTGGGAAGGAACGCTTGAGTACACTTTTATGGCGCCTGTATCGCGACTGGTACATCTGTTGGGTATCAGTCTCTATTCGCTGTTGAACAGCATCATCACCAGTGTGATTGTACTAACGGG
>DATIBX010000371.1:0-5621 GCA_035457105.1 Pyrinomonadaceae bacterium | reverse complement strand
TTCGACGCTGCGCTCGTGGGCTACACGTTTGCGGTACTCTTTGCCACCTTCGGCATCACTTATCGATATTCGATGTGGTTGCAGCGGCCGCCAACCGCGCTTTATTGGAAGCGAGGTTGGCAGGTTTTTTTGCAGCCGCGTCACTTGGCCAAAAATATTAGGGAATGGTTGATAAGAGTACCGAGTGACTTCGGTCTGAATATCTTCATCCTTCAACGCGGTAAACTTCGCTGGGCCGCGCATATGCTGCTGATGTGGGGCTGCATCATCGCAATCGCCATCACTTTTCCGCTCGTCTTTGGCTGGATTCATTTCGAAACCATGCCGAACAATATTGACTGGTATCGCGCTTACCTTTTTGGCTTTCCCACTTTTACATTTCCCATTCATTCGATATTTGGTTTTATAGTCTTTCATGGATTGGTCTGGGCATCGATCTTGGTTACGGCTGGTGTGATGCTGGCAATGCGACGCCGTATGAGAGATCACGGCGCTGCTGCATTACAGCAGTTTGGGGAAGACTTCCTGCCGCTGATCCTCTTGTTTGCGATAAGTGTAACTGGATTAATGTTGACCGCCAGCTACACCTGGATGAAGGGTTACGCCTACGACTTTCTGGCGATTATCCACGCGATAACGGTGATCTTCACATTGTTATGGCTACCATTCGGAAAGTTCTTCCACATCTTTCAGCGCCCGGCGCAATTGGGGGTCAGTTTCTATAAAGACGTGGGCCAACGCGAAGATCCCGCAAACTGCCGGCGTTGCGGCGCGACGTTTACGTCACGCATGCACGTAGAAGATTTGATCAAAGTGGAAAAGCAACTTGGCTATCGCTACGAAATTAACAATCATCCAGCCGAGCATTACCAGTGGATCTGTCCTCCATGCCGGCGATCAATGCTGGCTCTGGCCCAAGGCGAACTTTGGAGCCGGGAATCAGGTGTGCCTATCGTTGGGACTAACATGATGCCGACGCCGGTTTTTGGCAATCCTGGTCCCAATCAGGGGCCGTTGGGCGAAGAGGACCGGATGAACTTTCATCCTTAAAGAGCGACAAGATCTGCATGGCACAAGCCCCGGAAAACACTTCAGAATTCACTCAGCACTTTGGCCCACATCCGGCTTATTCGAGCGGAGTGAGACTGGCAACGGGAATCGAACCTGACAATTTGGTGAAGACGCATTGCTGCTTCTGCGGCCAGCAGTGTGGTATTCAACTAAAGGTAAAAAACAATGAGGTCATCGGGTTCGAACCATGGGAAGAGTTTCCTTTTAATCGTGGCATGCTTTGTCCAAAGGGCGTGAAGCGTTACTTACAGGGTTCTCACCCTGATCGTTTGCTTCGAGCCTATCAACGCGAGCCCACGAGTGAAAGTGGATTTCGCGAGCTCGGCTACGACCAGGCGATCGCCCTTGTAGCTAGTGAGATACAGCGCATCCAATCCACGCATGGCAAAGATGCGTTCGGCGTTCTTACGGGCGCCAGCTTGACGACTGAGAAAGCCTACCTGATTGGTAAGTTTGCGCGCATGTGTCTACAAACTGCCAACATCGATTACAACGGGCGGCTATGCATGGTCAGTGCGGGCGCGGCTAATAAGAAAGCCTTCGGTATCGATCGCGCAGCCAACCCCTGGTCAGACATACTCAAAAGCGAAGTTGTCTGGATCAGTGGAGCCAACATTGCCGAATGCGCGCCGATTACCACGAACTACGTGTGGCAAGCGCGAGAGCATGGCGCGAAGATCATTGTCGTTGACCCACGCATTACGCCGATTGCCCGCACTTGTGATCTGTTTCTACCCGTAAAGCCAGGGCGCGACATCGCACTCTTCAATGGCATCCTACACTTGATGATTGAAAACGATTGGCTGGACCACAACTTTATTACTGAACACACTGTGGGTTTTGAAGCAGTTGCCGAACATGTTAAAGAATGGAATCCGAAGAAGACTGCTGAAGTCACCGGCATTTCCCAACGCTCAATTCAGGAAGCGGCTGAATTGTGGGGTAAGGCAAAATCAAGTTTCCTGTTACACGCGCGCGGCATCGAGCACCACAGCCATGGAGTTCAGAATTGTCTCGGCGCTATTAATATGGTGCTCGCCTCAGGCCGGATTGGTCGCGAAAGTTGTGGCTACGCGACAATCACCGGCCAGGCTAACGGACAAGGCGGTCGCGAGCACGGACAAAAATGTGACCAGCTTCCTGGAATGCGCGACATCGGCAATCCTGAGCACCGCGCTTACGTCGCTGGAGTGTGGGGAATAACACCGGAGGAACTCCCGCAAGCTGGTGTCGATGCTTACGAGATATTTCGGCTGATAGATCGCGGCGAGATACGCGGTCTACTGAGCATCTGTTTTAATCCAAAGGTTTCACTTCCTGACAACAACTTTATTAAACGTTGTCTGGAAAAACTCGAGTTCTATGTGGCCATCGATTTCTTTCTTAATGAGACTGCGGCTCACGCCGACATCGTGCTCCCTGGCTCACTGCAGGAAGAAGATGAAGGAGTGGTAACACAAATCGAGGGACGCGTAATAAAGATCAATAAAGCGGTCGATCCGCCCGGGGACGCAAAACAGGACTGGCGAATTATCCAGGACATTGCAAAGGCTTTAGGACGTCAGCGGGGGTTCACTTTCAACGAGCCGCGTGAGATTTTCAACGAGTTGAGAGTCGCCTCGAAGGGAGGCATCGCAGATTACTCCGGAATAACCTACGAAAAGATTGCTAAGCAATACGGAGTTTTTTGGCCCTGTCCCAACGATGACCATCCCGGTACTCCGCGATTGTTTGAACCGGGATCCTCGAATCCAATCGCGAAAGGCAGCGGCCCATTTTATTTTACTGATGGGAAGGCGCGCTTTAACGTTGCTCCCTACACACCACCCGCCGAAGATACAGATACCGAATACCCCTTGATGCTGACGACCGGCCGTGTAGTCAGCCAGTTTCTTTCAGGAACCCAAACGCGACGTATCGGACCGTTAGTCGATCAATACCCCGAGCCGCTCGTCGAGATACATCCAAAGCTGGCAGAAGCCCTCGGCATTACTAATGGCGATTTGACTACCGTTGAATCACGACGAGGCGAAATAACCTTGCCGGCAATGGTCGTAACCACGATTCGCCCGGATACTGTTTTCGTTCCCTATCATTGGCCGGGACGAAAAAGCGCTAACCAGCTAACTATCTCGGCGCAAGATCCGATTTCGAAGATCCCCGAATACAAGGTCTGTGCGGTACGAGTGCGGAAGGCTGGCCCAAATGGTTCCTGAACAAAACGAATTCTTTATGGATCCAAACCGCTGCATTGGTTGTCAAGCGTGTGTGCAAGCCTGCAGCGAGTGTGAAACTCATAAGGGGTATTCGATGATTCACCTGGACTTCATCGATCGGGCTCGCTCAGTCCAGACTGCCCCGGTGGTCTGCCTGCACTGCGATTCGCCAACTTGCGCCGAGGTTTGTCCTGCCGATGCCATTAAGAAGACAGCTGATGGTGTCGTACAAACTGCGCTCAAGCCGCGTTGTATTGGCTGCAACAACTGCGTGCTCGCTTGTCCGTTTGGGATTCCGAAAATGAAGACAGACTTCAAGCTGATGATGAAGTGCGACATGTGCTATGACCGCACATCAGAGGGTCTGAAGCCAATGTGCGCGACGGTCTGTCCCAGTCAGGCACTATTCTTTGGCACACGCGAAGAGATCGAATTGTTGCGGCCGCGCTCAGTCGCGACGAATCAATTTCGGTTTGGTGAACAGACCATTACCACGAAAGTGAACATGATGTTGCCAAAATCTGGAAAGGCCGAATACGTAGATGTAACAGCAGCGATGGCCGAACGAGGGAGCGGGAAAACAATTTCCCTGAATGTTCTGGATGGAATGTATGAGCAGGAGTTGAATCAATGATAGGGCGGCGCGAGCGCGAAGGATTGACGATTCCGCCGGACGGTAGGTCGCTGGATGAACAACCGAAGTGGCGCCAAGATTTTCCCATTGACTGGCCGCAAGCCCATTACCTGTCTCGACGCGACTTCACCAAATTCATGGTCTTGATTAGTTTGGCATTTACTGCCGGCCAGTTTTGGATTGCCCTGAAAAATTTATGGCGCCGGCGACGAGGCGAACTGCCGCTTCAGCAGATCGCAACCATCGATCAGCTTCCAATCGGAGGAGCTAAGGCATTTATCTATCCGGAAGCTCATGATACTTGCCTGCTTCTACGGACCGACGAAAACACATTTGTAGCTTTTAGCCAAAAATGCACCCACCTCTCCTGTGCTGTTGTTCCGCAACCAGACAAGAATCGGTTCTTCTGCCCTTGCCATGAGGGTTCGTTCGACCTTGCGACCGGAGCGCCAATCGCCGGGCCGCCGCAACGGCCTTTGCCTCGAATCAATTTGGAAGTACGCGACGGCGTGATCTACGCAACTGGCATCGAGGTGAAGACAATATGAGGCGACGCTTCTCGCGCGAACAGCGCCTGACAATTGTCTATGGCATTCTTTGCATTGTACTGATTATTGCGATGCTGCAGTTGTGGTTACTAATGGCGACGATGAATGCCTACCTTGGCGGGGATGAATCTGTTATATGGCCGGCCGCTTTTGTCAGCTTGATTGGCTTTAGTCTAAATAGCGGTCTGCTCTGGTATCTCTATCGCATGGACCGCAAGCAGTAAGCATGCGACTACCGAATCACCATATTGCTCTGTCAAATAGTTTTTTGCAGGGTCCGTTATTCAGAAGTGACTCAGACTGTCGTCAACAACCTAAAACATGATTCGCTACAGATATAAGAACCCAAGAATACTCTTTGTGGGTATCAATCCTCATTTTGGCTCGTTCAATCGAGGCGTACCGTTTTCCAATAACAAGATGTTTTGGTATCTGCTTTCGGATGCTGGGATCCTCGAGGAAACTAGAGACGAACTCCGCAATGATGAGGCCTTAAGACGAGTCTACAAAGAAAGATTTAATAACACTTATGGATTGGGCTTCGTTAATATTATCAATAGACCAACACGTGACATCACAGCACTTAAGAAGGGCGAGGAGTTGCCCGGCCGTAGAAGAATCTCCCGCATCATTAAGACGGAAAACCCACCAGTAGTGTGCTTCATTGGTAAAGTCGCCTACGAAAAATACATCGGCTCGAAAGACTTCTCTTTTGGTTGGCAAGAACCAATTAACAGGTCCAGGATCTTCGTCATGCATTTTCCCTTGCGCGGGGAAGCAGTCGTTAGAACTCGTGAGTTAAAGGACGTGGCGCAAGCCACTCTGGCCCAAAGATTATTACCGCGCTCCTCCAACAACCCATCTTAACTAAAGGCTTGATCGGATCGAACACCGCAATGCAAGCATGCAGGTTCTAGTGCCTGCCTTACTAAGGTGTTTAGATTCGTGAAGAGATCATAAGCTCGCGCAAAAATCCTATGTGAAAACTGTGGCACAAGTCATCTGAAGTCTTTAAGAAACTAGTCACACTCATCTCGTATGCTTTTCACAAAAGTAAGAAGCCACCAGTACAGTACCGCGCGAAGCGACCGGATGCCACACTCAACAAGGCGATCGCAGAATCGCAATGGGAATTGAGTGTGGCATCCGGTC
>DATIBX010000370.1:0-4948 GCA_035457105.1 Pyrinomonadaceae bacterium | reverse complement strand
ATCCGGAATACCTGGTGAAAGATCGTGGTCAGGATCTAGCGAAAATATTTCAGGAAGAGATCGACAAATGCGAACCATGCAGACGGCGTGTCGCTGAAGGAACGCGAGTCGACAAGATCTATTCAATCCTGGATTACTCGTACCGTTCAAAGCAGAATGCCGGCAACGGTTTTATCCTGATTGGAGACGCGTACGGATTTCTCGATCCAATTTACTCCTCAGGCGTTCTGCTTGCTTTGAAAATGGCTGAGCTCGCGGCAGACGCGGTTCACGATGCGTTTCGTCATGATGATTTTTCGGCGCGGCGACTGGGACAGTATCAGGCGAAACTCGATCGCGGCATCGAATCGATGCGAAAACTAGTCTACGCTTTTTATAACGAGGGATTTAGCTTCGCCGGATTTTTGCGTAAACATCCGGAACAGCGCGTGAACATCATCAACTTGCTGATTGGAGATGTTTTTAAGGAAGGCGTGGACGAGGTTTACGGACCGATGGCGGACTTTGCCGAGATACCGCCGCCACTCTACGAACACGTCGACGGCTCACCACTTTTAGAGAGAATGCCCTCTCCAGAGGAGGCCGACCTGATTCTTACGGCGAAGTACAAGGAATTTGATGATCGGGAACCCGCTTCAGAATCAGGCGATTAGGCCTAAATTTTTCAATCGAAGACCTATTTGAGAATTATGTTTTGATAATTGAGAATTGCTATTTCGATCAGAGGGCTCGAAAACTCAATAATTCTCAATTCTCAAATCATAATTCTCAAATCGCTCTCTTTCTTCCCATCCTAGAACAGAAGCTTCATCCCAAACTGAATATGACGTGGATCCCGTGCTGAAGAGATCCGTCCAAATGTTGGCGAGCCCAGAAAGTTGTCGGGTAAGTTAAAGTTTGGATGATTGAACAGGTTGAAAAATTCCGTCCGGAACTGAAGATTAAACCTCTCTGACAAAGCTGTGTTCTTCACCAGCGATACATTCACATTCTGATAACCGGGCCCATCTACAATGTTGCGTCCAGCATTTCCAAACGTGCCTGGCGCCGGGAAGACAAACGCGGAGGTGTTGAACCATCTTTCGGGTGTCGGATTGCTTAGCGTCGGACTGCCCGCAACATTTGGCCGGTCATTCGCTCCAAACCCAAGAATCGATCTTCCGGTTCCGCTATTATCAATCTCTGAAAGAAGAGCTACGGTAAACGGTCGGCCCGTTTGCAAGGTTACGATTCCAAAAGTCTCCCAGCCAGTCAGTACGGCTGATAGCAATCCGGGATTCGAAAAATACCGGCGTCCTTTACCAAACGGGAATAAGTACGAGTAACTAACCGACAGTCGCTGACTGACATCAAAATTTGATCGACCACGCTCGGCACTTACGTCATAACTATTCTGCGGAAAGTTTGGATCGCCAGCACTGGTGAAAAAGTTCGAGGCATCGTCGATCGATTTGGACCAGGTGTACGAGATCAATCCGGAGAAGCCTTTAGTCAATCGTTGTTGATAACGTGCTTGTAGTGCGTTGTAGTTTGAATTGGCGCGCGATTCAAGCAGATTAATGTCGTCGAACCTCGGATTTGGCCGCGGTACGAAAGGCAGTCCCGGCGGCAACACCGAAGGTTGCGGTTGATTGATATCCCGCGCTGTCAAAAGTTTGGTTCCCTTTGAACCGACATAAGCAACTTCAAACAGACCGTTTCTTCCAACCTGGCGTTCAATATTCAAGTTCCAATGCTGCATATACCCCGTGCGCAGATCACGTTGGATTGCCAGCGCCGAGTCAGGCAAGGGAAACGGAAAGAACGACGGGAAGGGGTTGTCGAGTGTTAGTGGCAATCCCGGCAGTGAAAAGAAGATATTGTTGTCGAAGTATGGAGCGTTGAAGTAAAGAGCCTCGGCAGGCGCTAATGGCGATTGGTCGTAATAGACGCCATATCCTCCGCGCAGCACTGTCAGACGGTCTTTTCCGACAGTCCAGGCAAACCCCACCCGTGGCGCAAAATTATTTCGGTCCGGATCAAAACCACTCCGCGGCATTCCCTTAGTCCCAGCTTGGACCAGGGTTCCCGTCGCGATGTCATAGAGATTGGCGCGATCCTGAGCGTCGACCGGAGGCGAGTTGTACTCGTAGCGCAGGCCTCCATTGATCGTCAGGGTTGGCGTGACTCGATAACTGTCATTGATAAAAAAGTTGTAACTATTGGTACGAATGTGCTGCGCGTTATCCACGCGGGCGACGCTGGTAAGCAAAGGAAATCCGAGCAGTAAATCGCCGAGCGCATTACCCGAAAGCTGCGCAAACGGCGAGAACTGCAGCCGGCCACGTGCCTCCACATCTCTGAACGCGTTTTGTTGTGAAAAGCGTAAGTCCGCTCCAAACTTAAAGAGGTGATCGCCATGCGTATAGGTTGAGTTATTGAGTACCTGGTAGACGTTTGTGACACTGTTTTGGGGATTATTTCCTTCGTCGCCAAGTGGAGAGAAGCCTGTAACCGTGGTGAGACTCAGTCCCGCATCTCGTGCGAGAGGCGAGATAGTTGGTAAACCAACATTGGAGTTCAGTTGACTGGCCTGCTGTGTGATTGAAGCGGCGACCCGACTGAAAGCGACTCGTGTTTCATTCACAAGTTTCGGTGTCAGAACCAGGGTCAATGCCCCCATTACATTCTGACTGCGCCTTCGAACCGTGTCGCCGAAACCTGCCACCTGGGCGAATGAGGGACCAGTAAATGGCTCAAACAGGTCTCGGTCGCCAAAACTGTAACGCACTGCAAGATCTGCTCGGTCCGTAAAGCGGTGATCAATTCGTACGTCAAAACTCTCGTTGTCATCACTCAAAGTAGGAGACGAGACAAAATTTTGCAGAGGTACGTTGCGATTCGGTAGCGGGTACAAAGCCGCGATGGCTCGACCAACCGCATTGATTCGAAAATCAGGAATCACTCCGTTCGAGAATGGCTGACCGGTGAATGGATCTACAGGCACTCCAAACAAACTTTGGGTAAAGTCTCCCTGTCGTTCCTGCGCTGTTGGCACGTTAGTGAGACGGGTAATCCCTTCGCGCGATCGAGTTCCTTCGTAGTCAGCAAAAAAGAATGTCCGATTTTGCCTTATTGGACCACCGAGCGATCCACCAAATTGATTTCGATTGTACTTGGGTTTTGATTCCGTCGCTGGCGCAAAAAAGTTTCGTGCGTCCAGGGCGGCATTACGAAAGAACTCAAAGGCGGACCCGTGAAAACTGTTAGAGCCAGAATTCAAGATGACATTGACTTGAGCTCCGGGATTTCGTCCGAAGGACGCATCGTAGGTACTCGTCAACATTTCGAACTCGCGAATCGCATCAACTGAGGGACGAACTCCAAATGTGTTGAGCTTGGGATCTACGTTGTACACACCATCGAGGAGAAAATTGTTTGCATCCTCGCGCGCACCATTTACGCTAAAAGAGAAGTCGCCACGAACTGAGCCTGCTGATCCTGGTGCTGCTGGAACTGCGCCAGGAACCAAGAGTGTCAACTCGTAGAAATTTCGGCCATCGAGCGGCAATCCCTTGACCTGTGAATTATCGATGACGGATCCCAACGAGGCCGAGTCTTCTTTTAGTTGCGTTGGCTCCGCGGTAACGCCGAAGTCTCCGCCGCTTAATTCCATGTCGAAGTCGACACGCGCTTCCTGGTTTACGGCAAGTTGGAGAGATTTTTCGCTCTTGTTAAATCCCTGGACCGTGATGCCAATCCGATATGAACCTGGCTTGAGTGAAGAAACTGAATATTCACCATCGTCGCCGGAACTAACCTCTCGTTGCTCGTTTGTCTCAGTATTTAACAGCGCGATCTGGGCCCCGCGAATGACTGCGCGATTCGGATCGTAAACGGTTCCTCTGACGGTTCCGCGATAGGTCTGGGCGTTCACGGCGATCCCAAACGACAGGGATAGCAACAGAAGGAAGAGGAAGCGAGCTTTGAACTTCAAGGGATGGTTCTCCAGATTCAAGATTTTGGACGAAAACTTTCTGTTTGCGAGACCTTAACAGATGGTCCCTTGTGATGTCTAAGAGCCCGAAATAATAGCCTGAGACCGTTAAGTCAATCGACAAACTTAACAACTTTTAACTATTCAAATTCAGAAACTGGCTGTTAGAATGCGAGCGTCTAATAGGTAAGAACCCGCACAATAGAATCGCTAGAGAGTACGGCAAAAGTCTTCGGTGAGTTTCAGATTCTGTCGTGTGACTCGGTGTCCGATATGCTTCAGCTTGTCGGGTGTCGTTTGAGTTCCTGTTTAAAACTTGAGGGTGTATCACGAACGGCAAGCTAAAGCATGTCGGACATTCAGGATTCGCACCACATTATGAGTTTTGAATTTAATCCATCAACCTTGGAGGCTTAATGCTCTGGATACTATTTGCTTTGGGAGCCGCGCTCTCATGGGGTCTTTATGGTCCCGCTTTGCACGGAGGACAGGTTCAACTGGGTAGTCCCATGCGTGCCCTGCTTTGTGTTGGAGTCGCATACTTTCTGATTGGAGTCTTGGTCCCGGTTGCCACTCTTTCGACTTCGGGTGAATTAAATGGCTTCACTATGAAGGGCTCGGTTGCGGCTACAGTGGCCGGCGCGTTAGGTGCCATTGGAGCCGTCTGTATTATCTTCGCCTTCCGCAACGGCGGCGTTCCGACTTACGTGATGCCGTTGGTATTCGCCGGCGCGCCACTGGTGAATGTTCTCTACTCGATGTGGCAACATCCGCCGAAGACTGCGCCAAGTCCACTGCTGTTTCTTGGTTTCATTCTGGCCGCTCTCGGTGGTGGTCTCGTGTTGTACTTCAAGCCACAATAATTGGATCATCGATAAGATGGTGTGGCGGCTACGCTGGGTTTGCACAAAAAGTAACATGCAATCAATACAGCACCGCGAGCGAAGCGACCGGATGGGTACACACAAATGT
>DATIBX010000369.1:0-23910 GCA_035457105.1 Pyrinomonadaceae bacterium | reverse complement strand
GTTGAGGACCGCAGAGAGACGCTGAGACGAGAGAGCATCACCCTTTCTTCTGTTCGCGTACGACTTTCTCTCGAATATCACGATCATCGTGCATGTCCATGAAAAGATATTTGCGCCACTCGGCCCGCGCTTCCGCATAATGGCAAAGCACAACCCGCTCGAGTTTTACACGTAGTGCCGTTTGCGTGGTGAGCAAGGGCATGCGTGCCTCATCCGGTGTGCGGTCACTCTTACGGTTGTTGCAGGACACGCAAGCCGTAACAATATTCACCGGTGAGTTATCGCCCCCTCGCGAACGCGGCAGAATGTGATCGAGTGTTAAGTCGTTAACACTCTTTCGCGTTCCGCAATACTGGCATCGGTACTTGTCGCGCATGTAGATTCGCATGCGCTTCATGCCCGACGCTTCGCGACGACGGCGAATGTTGATGTAAGTGCGACGCCGAATCACCGACGGTATCGGAAACTCAGCATGCGCTGATCGCAACACTCGATCACCGTCATACTCTTCGACCGTCACCGTGTTCTTGAACGTCATGATTACAGCTCGTGCAACACTGACGGTGCCGAGCGGTTCATAGGTTTGATTGAGTAGTAATACTCGTCCATCAAGTGCCATTCGGCACCTCCTTTCTGGCGGGTTGGTATTTGGTTTATTGGGAGTAATAGGACCTATAGGACGTATAGGACCTTTTTGCTTTGTTAAATGAGGGATCTAAGTGAGGAGTTTGAATTTAATCGCCCGAAAAAGCGCCGCCCGGTCGGCGCACTCCCAGGCTATCCCTTCACGCAGACTACTTGCTTGAGTTCGGCGACAATCTCTACCAGGTCTTCCTGGTTTTTCATCACCTTCTCAATCGACTTGTAGGCGCCCGGTATTTCATCAAGTACGCCTATATCTTTACGACATTCAACACCAGCGGTCTGACGCTCGAGATCTTCCTTCGTAAACGCTCGCTTAGCAGCGCCACGGGAAAGCTTGCGTCCTGCTCCATGTGAACAAGAACTAAAGCTCTCAGCCAAGCCGCGGCCCTTTACGATGAACGATTTTGCGCCCATCGAGCCTGGAATAATCCCGTAAGTGCCTGTTGCCGCGTTGATCGCTCCCTTGCGTGTGACGAAAACTTCTTCGCCGTAGTGCTGCTCGAGTGCGACATAGTTGTGATGACAGTTGACTTCCAGTTCTGGTCTAAAGGCCTCACGATGATTGAACATCTTGTTGAATACCCTCAACAGGCGAGCCATCATTATCTCGCGGTTCTTCATCGCGTAGCCCTGGGCCCACTTCAAATCGCTCCAGTAAGCCTCAAACTCCGGCGTACCATGAATGAAGTAAGCAAGGTCCGGAGCCGGCAACTCATTCAAACGCCACAAGCCCTTGGCTGTAGAAATGTGACGCTCCGCCAGTTCTTTCCCTATGTTCCGAGAACCGGAGTGCAGCATCAACCACACGTGCATCTCCGTATCCAGACAGACTTCAATGAAGTGATTACCACCACCGAGAGTTCCCAGTTGCTTCATCGCCTTTGCCTTGCGGTCGCGGACGCCTTCATGCAGGTCTTCGAAGTCGTTCCAGCCATCCCAGTAGGACGATTCATCTACTGACTCCTGGTAAGCGCTGAAGCCGGTGGGAATTGTTTCCTCGATCTGTAAGCGAAGTTCTTTCAACTTACCGTCGAGAATTCCGCTCTTGAATGGCGTTTTGACTGCCATCATTCCGCAGCCAATGTCGACGCCCACCGTGGCCGGAATGACCGCTTCTTTGGTAGCAACGACTGAACCCACCATGCTGCCTTTACCCAGGTGAGCGTCAGGCATCAGGGCGACGTGCTTGAACAAACATGGGAGTCGGGACACGTTGCGCAACATCGCTTGTTCCTCGATCGAGAATTGGTGGTTGGCCCACGAGAGTATTTCACTCTGAGCATCACCTAGTTGTAGCTTTTCGTAAGGCATGAGTCGCCTCCTTTCTAGAGTTTTTTGGGCTTGTACTTTGTAACAACTAAGCTACAGCCCCATCTGAATGATCCTGAATTTGGATGCGGCTATTGCGCAAGTCGATCTCTGCCGCAACCGCTTCGCGAACTTGATTAACGACTTCGGCAATTAACGCAATCTTTCTCAGACTACTGATTAGCTCATCGGCATTCCCCATCTCAAAGTAGAACGAGACGCGGTCCGCGCAATCGCCAAGACTGAGTAGTGCTGTCCCGCTTGTGTCTTGTACGTCGCCGGTGGAAATTTCGCTCGTGTCCTGAACGACGCCAAGTACAAAATCGCTCGTTTCAGGATCATCGTCCAGGAACTCGCGGCGGTTGATACGATACCGCGTAGTTCTTTCGTGACCCATTTCTTATTCCTTTCTAAGCTGCCGGGCAGCGGAATTGTTTAGTTCATAACGTTGCTACCTCCTTGTTCGTAACTTACTCTTTTCATGTTTGTCTCCTTATGTCTTCGTGAACTGACGAGATGTGTCTTCGTGAACTGACGAGACTTTGAACCGCAGCCCCTTCTGTCACAGAACAGTTCTCTGACTGTGGAACTACAGCCCCAATCGGTCGATCTTTGGTCATTGTGAATTCGATTTGTAAGTGCAACACGAAGTCCGGTGCGCCAAAGGCACGGAAGAAGGTAGCCAGGGGTGAAGCGAAGCGTACCCCCTGGAATTTGGGAGAGAATTTTGCCGAGCTCTGAAAGAGCGACAGAAGCACCTTGGTGATCAACCGTGCCGCCCTTTCAGGGCTCCGACTTGTTTGACTTATTGGTCCAGGGGTTACGCTACGCTTCACCCCTGGCTACCTTCTTCCGCGCCTTTGGCACACCGGACTTCGTGTTGCAACTTCCGACGTGAGTCGAAGTCTGTCTTCAGATCTCTAAATTCCAAAGATCAAAAACCAAACTACAAACTCCCAACCACTTTATGTTAAAAAAACAGATGAAGGCAGCAGGGCGGGTACCGCGAACACACTTCGAGGCACACTTCTACCCGGATCGCTCACCTCGCAGACTCTAGCAAAGCACCGAGGAGGGCAATCTGCTGAAGGCTCACTGCCTTCATCTCGCAAAAGGTATTTCGATTGTCAAAAAACAAAGAGAGCGGGCTTTGTGCCTCCCAGGGAAGCTGCCCGCTCCTACTAATCTTCGCGAATTTTTCGTTGAGATTGGGAGCGGGAGTCCGCTCCCGCTGATTATTGCCTGATGTAACGGCTATCTATGGACCGTTCTTGTCCGAGTTCGCCGTCAAACTGATTGATGGGTGATAAGCTCAGACTCACACCACACCACGTAGCTCGCGTTTGCGGCTTGACGGTATGTTTCATGTAAGTCCTGCTCATCATTTTGGTATCCTTGCGCACAAAATTTCTAACTCTCAAATGCGCGAGCCTTCTTGTATAGAGTAGCTCGCGTTGTTATGTCAAGAACTTTTTGGGTAATCAAGGCAAGATCTTGCGAGTTCAAGATAAACCGTTGAAACGGTTGGCTCCGTATGACGAGCGTCTCTTAGCCCCAAGCTGAAGCTTGGGGAGAATGAGAAGGTTGAGTTTTCACACAGCGTAACTAACTAGAGATCTATTGGTTCTCTCAGAATGCTAAAGATTAGTAACGAATAAGTATTTCGAATGGATTTCTCGGTGCAACCTTTTTGTTCTCGGTGGCTCCGTGGTGGGTGGTGAGGGTTTCCTTATGACTTTGCTCCATCACAAGAAACAAGAGAGGGCGAATGATCTAGATTGGAGCAATAGTTGGATTTCTCTGTGCCGTCTCGGTGGTCATTGTGGTTCTATGGTGGACTTAATTGTAATACCAACCAAGAACACAGAAGTCTGAGGTGTGTGATTTCTGCCTCTTATTCTCCACGCCGGGCGAAGTAACCGGGGCGGTAGCGGAGTTGGACCTTTTGTTTCTTCAACTCAGGATTCAATAGTTCGACCGTGATCTTTCGATACATACCATCCCGCTTTTTGTTCGTCGATGAATACGCCAGCAGGTATTGGGTGCGCAACTCCTTTTCGATCTCCGCAAATGACGACTGCAGATCCGCTTCCTTTTTTGGGAAGAATGCTCGCCCGCCGGTGCGTTCGGCGAGATCCTTCAACATACCTTTGTCGACACCCTCCCCGGTCATGCTGTAGTCGCCAATACCGATTACATAAATGACTGCTTCCGCTTGCAGCGCACGCTCAATCGCATCTTTCTTCGTCAGCCGGCTCGATGTATCGAGGCCGTCAGTCAGGAGGATCATCGCCCGGCGCCTTTGTCCCGGCACACGAGCTAACACATCATCGGCCGTGAGAGCTACAGCGTCATTAATTGAAGTTCGACCTTCCTCTGGCGGCGCCGCCAAACCTGGTCCAGTTGAAATCCCACCAAGCGGACGGCCGGATCCGTAATATGCCGGCGCCGCCACTTCCACCCGTTGGAGCACGCGATAAGCATTCAGCATGTCTCTCGTCATCTCGAGTTCAAGATAAGGCTGTCCGGTAAATGGAATGATCGCAACCTGGTCCTTATTCGATTGGACCACATTCTCCATAAAATTGCGGACCGCGGCTTTCTCGTCAGGCAATGTCTTTTCCTGCGACAGGCTGACGTCAATTAAGAATGCAAGAGCGAGAGGCCGATCGGTTTCACGTTGAAAAGTAAAGAGCTTTTGCGGAACGCCATCTTCAAGTACGCGGATATCTTCAGCGGCAAGAGTTGTAATGAATCTGCGACTGTTATCTGTTGCGGTGAATGGTAAGTTGGTGACGTCTGTCTCAACACGAATGACATCATCCTGATCTGAAGGAGTCTGCGCAGCGATCGGCCCGGCAACAAGGAGAAGTGTTAGGAGTAACGTAAAGCGCATATATTTGTCCGTGTCCGTAGTGCGTCCGTAGTCAGTTGTCCTTTGCCGCTGTCCCTTGGACCCAGAAACTACGGGCCACAAAACAACGGACACCTGACAACGGGCCACGGACTATTCTTTCGGCTGCTTCGGTATTACCGGACTCGCAAAATCCGGGAGTGGATCGTTGAAGATATAGTGGTTGAACCAACCAAGGTTATGCTGCATCACCGCACGCTGGGCTTTGGGCTTCGTAATTCCGTGACCAAACCCCTTGTATACAATCATCTCGACCTTGACCCCCTTATCTTCGAGAGCCTGCCGTAACTGATACGCGTTAGCAATCGGGACGCGCCGATCCAACTCGCCATGCTGGATAAGGGTTGGCGTGCGTGCACTCTTAATATAAGCAACCGGCGAAGTCTTCTGGTAGATCGCCGGATCATTAACAGGGTTGTCACCGAGATAGTTGATCGTGAACGGCGTAATGTCAGTGTTGTAATAGTAGGTGGCCCAGTCTGAAATTCCCGCCCCGACAGAAATGGCGACGAACCGATCCGACGAGGCGGTGAGAAACGCCGAGATATAACCACCCTGACTCCAGCCCATACACGCCACCTTATCGCGATCAACCCAACCTTTCGCGATTAAATTATCGATACCCGAGATTACATCCCAGGCGTCACCAACACCGAGATTACGAATATTGAGCTTCCGAAACTTCTCCCCGTATCCCGCGCTGCCACGATAGTTCACTTTTAATACAAGCGCGCCTCGAGCCACCCAGAGATCGGCAGGATAAGTTCGAGACTCAGGTGATAGGAGTATGGGCCGATCGATACCGGTTGGACCACCGTGAATAATACATAGCAGCGGATATTTTTTGGCCGGATCAAAGTCTGCCGGCTTAATCAAAACACCCTCGATCTCAGCGCCATCCGTCGACTTCCACGAGACGAGTTCCCGGGTTCCTAAGGAAAAGTCTGATATCTGTGCGGTCATCTTCGTTAGTCCACGTGGCTCCCATTTGTCCGCGGACGTAACAAAGAGCTCGCTCAAAGTTGTTGGTGAGCCGGCTGTAAAGGCGATCTGCCTCGCATCTTTATTCAATGAAAAACCTCCCGCTAGTAAACCATCAGGCTGCGAAAGGCGCGCCATCTTCCCCGTCACCGGATCCAGTCGAAAGAGTTGTGCAGCAGTCTTTTGCAGTGCGGTGAAATATATGCCCGTCGCTTTCCAATCCAACAACCCGGCATTCTCGTCAAAGTCGTCAGTAATCGATTTCGGCGTCCCACCGTCAACCGACACCAGTGCAAGCCGCGTGTTAGTTGCAAAAGTCGGCAATCTTCCCATCGAAGTAGAAAAGACCAACTGTTTTCCATCCGGAGACCATCGTGGACCAGTATCTGGACCAGGCTGTGACACAATCTTCCGCACCGAATCGTCGCTCAAATTCAAAAGGTAGATATCGTCAGTCTCGCCTTGAATAAGGTCCGGGTTAATGGTGGCGCCGAAGGCAATACGAGAACCGTCCGGCGACCATGCAAATGAATCAACACTAAAATCTTTCTTCTTCGTTCGTTGCTTCCCTACAATTGGTCCATTCAAAGCTTCTGAAACATTAAAGGTCCAGAGGTGGCTAAAGTTGTATTCCTTACGAATGACTTCAAAGTCACCGAGATACTCTTTACGGTCTTTAGCCACTTGCGGAGCAGGTTCAGTCGCCAGGTATGCGATCGATTTGCCATCTTCCGACCATGCGAAGCCGTTGATGGCGGTCTCAGATTTTGTCAGTTGAATGGACTCACCACCGGCTGGATTGATCGCAAAAATCTGGTTCTTATCGTCGACTCGATTACTGAGAAAAGTAAGCCAACTACTATCAGGAGACCATCGTGGTGAAGTTGACGACTTGTCGCCGCGAGTAACTTGAAAAGTGCGACCAGTATTGACTTCAGCCAACCAAATCTGATTAACAAAACCGTCTTGCTTGAAGTCTCCGTAACCTACGGTGTAAGCGATCCATTTCCCGTCCGGCGAGATCTGAACGGCCCCGATCGTTTGCAGTGTCAACAGCTCATCGATGGTGGGAACGTGTCTGCCGTTCTGTGCGTGGCTCGCCAGCGTAGTCAGCGTGACGATCAATGCCACTAAGAAGAGTCTGCAGAATTTCATTTTGCTCCTTTGGAGTGCGGCGGTCCGGCGCCGCCTTGTTATGCGAGATCGCTTAGAAAACTGATATTTGTTTTGACAAAGCGGCGCCAGGCCGCCGCACTCCACAGTTATTGCGGCAGGCCAACGCGCTTTACCAGTTCGATAAAGCGGGGATCAGAACGCAATGCGTCGAAATCAAACGAGACGCTAATCATCATTAAGCGAAAATCGCGTTGTTCGTAGGCTTTCTCGAGCCACTCTATCGCTTCATCCTTTTGGCCCAACTTCGCATAAAAACCAGCAACGACGAATGGCGAAAACGGCTCGGTCTTCGACATTTCAAGGACCTCTCGTAAACCTTCTTGCAGCACACCAGGCCAGCCAGCCCTCGAATACAGCTTTTTGACCTCAGAGGCACTCATTGGTGCTTTAATGCCCAGAGCATTTGATTTCACATACTCCTCAATCGCCTCGTCGTACATACCTTTAGCCTGGTAAGCGCGAGATAAGAACAGGTGCGCTGTGGGAAAATTAGGATCTAGCTCGAGCGTCTTGCGGTATTGAACAATCGCTTCATCGTATCGGCGGGCATCACTCAGAATATCAGCGTAAATACGATTGATAATCACTGAGAGTGGATCCAATTCGAGCGCTCGTCGAATTTCGTTCAAAGCCTCGTCGGGACGCTTCAACGAAGACAACATCTCGCCGTACCACTGATGGGCTGATGGATAGTTGGGATTGAGTTCAATAGCCCGCCGATATTCTTTTTCAGCAGTCTTGAAATCGTAGTCTGAGTAGAGAACAACCTGGCCGAGCGAGGCATGACCCTCAGCCAGTCTGTCATCCAATGCCAAAGCTTTCAGAGCTGCCTCTTTTGCCAGCGGCATGGTCACGCTTGGTGACTCGTTCGTGTACACGGTGAGCAGCGCGTACGAGTCCGCCAGACCTGAATAGGCCATTGCGTAGTTAGGATCTTTGTTTATGGCATCCTTGAAATAATCGATCGCTTTTTTAAAATCCGGCGGCGTTCGCTTATTCCAATAGAATCGGCCCTTCAAGTAAGACTGGTACGCTTCAGGGTTAACTGTCAGTTGTTTTGTAACCCGTTGCTGCTCGTCCCCGGAGAGTGTAGGTCTTAACTTGCTTGTAATTTCCTGTGCGAGTTCCCTTTGAGCCGACAACATGTCGGGTATCTCGTGCTCAATAATGTCACCCCAAAGTTGTTTGTTGTCGCGTACGTCCACTAGTTCAGCACTGATCAGCATCGAGTTTCCTCGAGGCTGTAATCGTCCGGTCAAGATCGCCCGAACTCCCAATTCCTTACCAACTGCAATGGGATCTCCTTGCTGTCCTTTGTACCGAAAAACAGAACTTCGCGCGATTACTTTGAGCCGGGGCAACTGGGTCAAACTATTAATAATGCTCTCTGTTAGACCATCAGAGATCCATTCAGTATTCGGATCGTTCATCTCGTTGGCGAAAGGAATTACTGCAATCGAATCGATCGCGGCTTCGGTGTCAACTGCATTACGATAGGAGACAAAAGCTGCAGTCGCTACCCCTACGGCAAGCAACAACATAACAACTACGATCGAGGTGGCTATCTTGTGGCGCCTAATCTCTCCAACGATAAACTCTGCACTAGATACACCAGTCGAGGCTTGAATTGATCGAGCATCGGTCGTGCTGGCAACGTTCTGGATGCGAGTACCTTCTTCGTTATACAGAGTCTGTTGTTCCAGACTCGTCGGCGTAAGCTTACGGTTATAGTCTGCACCATCTTTTAGTTCGCTCCGCAGCTCTTTAAGTTCGATGGCTACGTCTTTGATTGATTGATACCGGTCATCGGCATCTTTCGCCAGGCAACGGCGCACGATGCGCTGTAGATCGGCAGGAGCGTTTGGATTGAGAGTGGAAATTGGCGGGGCCGGCTCGCGAATGATCTTATTGAGAGAATCGATTGTGTCGCGACCCTCGAAGGGTCTTCTTCCAGTGATGGCTTCGAAAAGAATGCAACCAAAGGAAAAGATATCGGACCGAGCGTCAATTTCAGCGGTTTTTCCCTGGGCCTGTTCAGGTGACATGTAGCCTGTAGTACCGAGAACCAAACCTGGAGCAGAGTGTTGCAGGATCGTAACGGCTTCTTCGCTGCTGCTTAACCCAGGCGTCGATTCATCAGACCGTTCCACCAACTTTGCGAGACCAAAATCGAGAATCTTAACGTGCCCATCTCCGGTAATCATGATGTTGTCGGGCTTAAGATCGCGATGAACTACGCCCGCATCGTGCGCTTTAGCTAATCCTTCAGCAACGTGCTGCAGATATCTCAACAGCTTCGGCAGATCAGTTTGCGACTCACGAAACTTTTTAGTGAGCGTTTCGCCTTCAACGTACTCCATCGCGATCAGGTGAATATTCGTTACTTCGGCGAGTTCGTAGATGTGCGCAATGCTTGGATGATTTAGAGACGCTGCTGCGGTCGCCTCCTGTCTGAAGCGTCGCAAGCGATCGCGGTCCGTCGTAAAATTAGACGGCAGAATCTTCAAGGCAATCTTTCGGTTAAGTTGCGAATCATGGGCCAGGTAGACTTCGCCCATTCCTCCGGCACCCAAGAGTGAAAGGATCTCATACCGACCGAGTCTTGTTCCGCTTTCCAAGTTCATTCGGGGACTGCTACGCCGCTCTCCATGCTTGACTAGATCGGAGCCAGCCTGACGACGGAGTTGATGAGAAGTCGGGCCAGATTCTATCCGAGCAATGAAGGTGCGAGCCAGTACTAACCACTATCGGCCGCAGGAGTGTAAAAGCGCGCCTTGCTTCACTCTGTGCAACCTTTGTGCACTCGGTGACTCTGTGGTGAGCAAAGTCCTGGAAAACGCCACCACAGAGTCACCGAGAGCACAAAGTCTGCACAGAGCGTCAGTCCCTCAACTTGAGGTTGGGGTCGTTCTATTTAGATAGAGCACAAAAATGCATAACTCGCTCTTCCTGCGCGGTAAATCTTGACTTTCCTGCGCGGTGGTGGCATAGAACAGTCACACTCAAACCTATTCCAACAGGTGGCCCGGCATGAATAGAGACCAACTTGAAAATGAACTAAAACGCGCCCATGTTAGCTTGAATGGCTGGCTCCCAGTCCTCCAATGCGACATTTGCAAACGTCGTTGGGAACCCTTCGCAACAGCGGTCGGTGAAAATGCTCCTACCGCTCGATTCGACTACTGGATTTGTCCCAATCGGTGCAACGCTGATGTTGAGATTAGCGCTAACGTCAGAACGGCAATTCCCCGTTATGTCGTGCTTAACGATATTCCCGGAATGGTCTTCAATGGACGAGACTACGAAGAGTTTGAACGTTATGTGCGGTCCATGGACGCTACTGAAGTTATGAACCGTCCCGTTTGACTACTGTCATCAGCGGCCGGCTCGAAATACCCAAGTCTTCACTGTCCAGGTACTGATCCTCAACCAGCGGATCGGAAGGCCGCAACGTGCCATCAGGTGCTGAAATTTGAGTGAGACACATTCTCACCGAGCACCTGCTTTCAGCAACATCTCAACTACTCTCGATTGGACCAATTCAGCGTTGCCGATCTGCTTATTCTCGTGAATCCTTTTCGCCAACACCAAAGCAGTCTCGCCGTTTGCGTTCCTTTGATCCACTTTTGCGCCTTTCTTTAACAGGTACTCCACGCCCGACATGTTTCCCTGCTTCGCCGCAAGGATCAATGCCGTGTTCCCCTCGCTGTCAACCGTATCAATCGACGCTCCTTTGCTAAGCAGCGAGTCCATCACCTCACCAGGTACAAAACTGTCGTTGTCAGCGGCTAGCAATAATGGGGTTCTTCCGTCACCATCCTTTTGATTTACGTCTTGAGCACCGCCGGCCAGTATTGCGGCGACGATCTTCGAATGAAGCGACGCCGAAGCAATATGCAAGGCTGTTTGGCGCTTTTTGTTGACCAGCCGAACGTCCGCTTTATGGTCCAAGAGGATTTTCACTGCGCCAGCATTATTACCTGAAGCAGCAATCATCAGCGGAGTGTCGCCGTCGCCGTTGGTGGCGTTGACATCGCTGCCACGCTCCACGAGAAATTCCGCAACCTCATTATTTCCGTAACTGTTTTCTATGGCGAGCATGAGCGCCGAATCTCCTCGCCTGTTACGAAAGTTCAGGTCTGCCCCGCCTGCGGTAACGCCTCGAACTTCTGCAATGCTATTCGTGTACGCCGCACGCAATAACGCGAAATTCCTGACGTCATCAAGCAAACTCTTTTCGTTCTGATAGCTGGCCCGTGATGGAGCGCCTTTGCTCAACAATAATTTGGCGACTTTGTCATGGCCTTCTTCGACGGCGTAGTCGAGCGCGGTAGCACCTTCGAGATCCCTCAGTTCCAGTCTCGCATTTTTTGTCAGGAGAAGCTGGACCAGATCCAGCTTGTCCTTATCTGCGGCGAGCATAAGGGCTGAGACACCCTTATCATCCTGGGCGTCAACTTGTGCTCCTTTATCAATCAACAACTGCGGAATCTCCAAGGAACCTTTCCAGGTGACCGCAGCAATCATCAAAGCAGTTTTCCGATGCGCATCAATGCTTTGCGCATTCGCTCCATGATCGAGCAAAAACCTGACTATTTCAGGATGCGCGATGATCCCACCAGCTTCACTCATGAACTGGACCACCGAAAGAAGTAACGGGCTGTTTCCCCGTTTGTCGACGGCATTAACGTTTGCACCGCTTTTCAAGAGGAGTTCGATCATCGGCAAACGGTCTGCTGGACTAACCGAGTGCTGAAGCTGCACCGCCTTCATTAATGCAGTCTCACCGTCATCGTTGCTTACTTTTAAATCGGCGCCGGCGGCCAGTAACATCTGCAACTTTTTAGCGGATACACCACTAGCCGCCGCCATCAACACCGTATCGCCTTTTTGATTATTGTCCTTCGCGTTAACCAACGCTCCCTTATCAACTAGCATCCGGAGCACTTCGGGTTCAGCGCGTTTTGCCGCCGCAAAAATTGCGGCGTCGTTTGCTACATGCACGTCAGCGCCATGGCTCAGCAGTAGCGAAACAATCTTGACGTACTCTGGTCCACCTCCTCTGGCTGCCTCAATCAGTGCCGTATCACCCAAGCTGTCGGTCAGGTTTACATCGGCCCCTTTCTCCAGCAGTAGCTTGACCAGATTCTCGTCGGGCCAGTTGATCGCATATTGCAGTGCAAAATGCCCGTTAATCGATTCTTTTGCATTGATATTCGCACCACGAGCTAGTGTCGCGTTGATCCGAGCTATATCACGCTGTTCGACCGCATTCAGAAACTCTTTGTCGACCGTCCGCTCTTGCGCCTCTATTCCGCCGGCGACCAGAAAGAAACAAGTCAAAAGAAACAGGGGCGGCAGAAGAGCGAGTGCTCGTAGTAGAACTGACTGGAAGAAAATCACACTACTGTTAGGTGGGACTTGCAAACTGATGGCCTGACACAAAACTTGTCTCTTAGTCAAAAAAGACGTAATCACCGGGTGGCCTCCAAAATAGGCGGGCGGCCGGAAATGGCCGCCCACATAACGATCCTACCGTGATGAATATTGAAAAGAGATCCTGGTCTCTTCATCCATAACCAGTGGTCGAACAAATCGATATGACTTGCCACTCTTCGGCACGTCGACTCGTACTGGCAGAATTCCCGCAACCCGTCGTTGCAGGTTGAGAACGTTTTGGGATGGAGTATTCAAGAACAACTCTTGTCGCTTTCGAGCTTGCTCTTCCAGCTGGTTAACCCCTTCCAGTGTGTTGTTATTTGATGTAATGGTGACGGTTGCGCTAACTCCTCCCACTTCGAGTGTCGAGCCAATTCGCGTGGGCTGAGAACCAGAGATAACTAATTCCTGGTTCTGTTGTTTGAACCCCGGGGAATTAATTGAAATCGTTGCCGCTCCAGGTTGCACGCCACTGATTAACCAACGACCATCTGCGTCGGAAGTTGTACTGAAGGTGCTACCCGTTTGTTTGTTGAGCAGTGTGATCCTGGCGTTTGGAACAACCGCTCCTGCAGGATCTGTCACCAATCCTCCGATTTGTCCGGCCGACATCTTATCGAAATCAACGCCGGCGGTGATCCAATTGCTCGCATCGCTGGTTGCAAAGTCATCGACATTGCTAGTAACGACATCCTGCGCGGCTGCTGGAAATACCTCAGCACTCAATGCGTTTCCGCCGAACTGTTTTAACTGGAACGTATCCGGCAAGGAAACTTCCCAGGTAAGGAGGTTAACAGGTACGTCCAATTTTGGGAGCACCATTTCGTAGGCGCCTTTCCTGGCAAAACGTGCGCCCGTATTCAGATAGACGAACGACACCGTGTATGGACCGGAAGAGTTGAGCCCGGTACGCAGCAACGGAACGCGACTGCCGTCCGCACCGGTCACAGGTTTCACCGGTTCACTTTCGACTTCCGCAGAGACGAGTTGCGCTCCCGGCGGCAAATCGACTCGCACAAACCTTTGCGCATGGTTTCGCACACGCAACGTTACTTCCGTCAGTGATTTTCCTTCGACAGTAGCGAGTGTAGTCACTGTTGCCCGCTCGACGACAGCCGACAACACCTGGCTATCGGGAAATTGAGTCCACTCAAGTTGTAACTTTGGCGCGTCTCCGGCGCGGCGGTTATAACGGAAAGCTGCCTGCAGTGGGAACCTGGCAAGCGACCGAGCGACCGGGCCGATCTCACGCACATCCATTCGTCGTAGTCCGCCATCTTCCTTTGCCGTTAACTCCATGGTACCAATACCCTCAACCAGAAGTTCTCCAGTCTCTCGTTGCGCACCCGCAAAGGCGAGTATCGGAGCAACCGCTTTGTTGTCTTTGTTGGTCCTTTCAATCACCACTAGAAACTGATGGTTGCGTTTTGCCGGGTCCAGAACTTTCAGAGTAAGTACGCCATTGTCGGAATTACTCGCTTCGAGATTCACACCGTTGGCTTCCATAACCTCGAAACCAGCTGGCAAAGGCATCTTGAATTCGGCAGCCTCACCCTGGATTACAGTCACATCGCACAAGGCCGCGACACGCAGTTGCGAATCGCCGACCGAAACCACGCTCTTGATATCAGAAAGAAAACGAACTTCGCGTTGAGCAACCGGCGCCCTAATTTCTCGCGTGGTCCACCATATGCGCGTTGGCTGGCCTGGTTGCAATGTTGCCTCGATTAACGTATGACCATTTTCGGTCTTTCGACTTGTAATCAACCCTGGCTCAACGCGCACGTTCGCGTGATTCCCGGGCAAATCCAGCGATAAGACTGAACTGCTCGCCGCGGGCGACATGATCGAAAAGGATGCTCGTCCCGCCTCAATCGTAAGCGGTGAGGCTACATTCAACGAGACTAAAAATGTCCCAGGTCCATTCAATATGGCTGCGTGACTTGAACCTTCCTGCATGAATGGTAAAGGGTTCGTCGCCTGTTTCGCGTCAAGGATGGTCCAGTTACTTACCAGCGGAACCTTTGTTGCGCCGTTTTCAAAGACCGAGCCATCAATATTGATCAGACCGGCGATTGATTGTTCTTCGACCCGCAAATTGAAAGCCGCACGTGTCAGAACATATGGAAGCGGTGCGGCCGCCGCTGTCTTCGGCTTCTTCAAAGCAAGCTCTGACAGCCGGTTGTACTCGGCCAAGGACAACGTGACAGTGCCGGCCGATCCTGGCGCCGGAATGGCGGCATCGATCCGCGAATTTCTCTGCTGACCAACCACACTCACTGAGATTAGAAGTATCAAGGCTACGGTTCTCATTATTTTTGACCTCGCTTCCGATCAAGCTGGAAATCGAATTCTGCGACCGGCGTTTGGTTTTCGCTCGTTAATTCTGAAACGAGAAAAACGGCCGGACCAAAATGTGGAAAAGCGACTCGAAGGGGAAGGTTTCGAGTTGGTCCCGATGACCGCTTGTCCTCTTTCAACCCCTGCACCAGCTTCTGCGTATCTTCTGAAACTCCATCGAAGGAGCTCAGACCAGTCGCTGCGATGGTGGTTGCGGCTGCTGAGCTCCCTGACAAACCAGAAGCCAGGGACGGCTCATAAGGCGCCAGGCGAAAATTGGTATTTACGCCTGGTGTCGTTGTTAGTTTGAAGCGTGGTGAATAGTGGACCAGCAGATGCGATTTTGAAATCGGCAAGTCAATGGCCAGCAGTGACAAACTAAAGCGTCCTTTGTCAGTCCAGGCTGGTCGCCGGTCGAGATATGAAATCTCGACGATAAAAGTCGGAGTCTCGTCACCAGTTCGATTCTTCTCCAATGGCAAAAGCAGCGAGCCATCGCCGGCACTACCGGGTCGAACCGGACGACCAGCCACAGCAGCACTCCACAGCACTGCGTTTGCTGGAAGATTTACCTTGAGGAAATTTCTTTGATTGTTACGGACCGCAAATCGAGTTTGGACCAGAAGTTTTCCGTCCTGGGCCATGAGCGCGTTGTATTCAGCTTCTTCAACATTTGCAGTCAACACTGCTTGCGGCGTATAGCGGGCGACTTCGAGAGTCAATGAGCGAGGCGCTCGCCCCTCGCCAGGCTGAAACCTGAAAGCCAGGAGTGATGGCGATTGTCTCGTTGATATCAGTTGGCCCAGTTCCGACGCTTCGGCATCTTCGAGTCCACTGGCAACCCGGTTCTTTATTTCGCCGGCGCCCAGTACCTCGACCGCAATGCCACCTCCTTCGCGCTCCGCTTCCGGAAGACGCAGTAGTGGTACCTCAAGTTTTCCGGCGCGCGGTAGTCTCAATTCGCCCGTTATGGTAAACCGCCCCGTATCTTGAATGGGCTCGATCATCAAAACTTTCAATTCGCGCGACTTAACATCCCAATCTGCAACCATAGCGCCTGAAACCTGGTTGACGTTGAACTGCTCCGGCAGCAGGAGGTGAATTTCTGAGGCCAGCCCTTGCAAAACGTCTACCTTTATTTCAGCGCTGATTTGCGTTGAGTCCTCTCCTAATCCGACTAGTTGCGTGACTGTTCCGCGGAACCTGAGCGGTTGATTGGCCCGTTGGTCGTCGACGCGGCGTCGCCACGCAAAAGTTAGAGGTTCGGTTCCCCGGCCGTTCGCTGTCCAGCGACTACCGTCAGGAAACTCCTGATGGTCCAGTAGCAGCCCACCATTGATATGGACATCGATACCTTGACGTGTCAGTTCAACCACGGCGTGAGAGATCGCTGAGTTACTGACAGGAAGCTTGAGAATGTCAGTACCGGCCACGGTTGAGACCGGAGCAACTATCTTCAGGACTACTACAGAACGTCCGATGCGAGAGAGTAATAGGTCGGCAGTGCCGGACTTGCCTTGAGGACTATTAACAAGCGTAACTTGATGACCATCAAGTTGGGCTTCGCGAACCATTAGACCTTCGGGCAAGGCTAGACGCACCCAACCGTCCTTGATGACATCGACTGTCAATCGGGCCTCACCTGACGCCAAATCGCCTTCAACCTTCAGTTGATAATCGATACGACTCAGCGTCGCCTCAACTGGCGGCGGTACAGGCTCACGATCGAGTGGAAACGCCGCACGTCGGAGAGCGCGATACTCGTCTACGGGAAGAACAACCCATCCGTCCGACGGTGTAGTTGCGTTCTGCGCCACGACTGTAAGTGTGGAGCAAAAAAAAGCACCTGCCAGGACAATTGAGTTGGCGAGTGTCAGTGGTGAGAAACTCTTAAAAGATCTCTTTGTTGGATTCATGGTGTCACTCCGGAAGTGCAGTGTGAAATACACTGCGACTGGGCTGGATTTAAGTCAGAACCCGGCAGTGAACACACTTGCAGCTAGCGCAGCCGGTGTAAGTCCGTGCCGCAACTGGTTAGTGCGAGATTGTTTATGGTCGAGACCGTGAAAGCCTGGTCTCTCGATGTTGCAAGTTTTTTTGGACTGGAGGCGGGGGAGACCGCACAGGAAATCCAAATTTACGTCGATAGGATGTCGGATGGTCACTCGCCCGTTGTCCGTGGGCAGTCTTCAGTTCGGTCAGACTCTCCGCTCGGAGTTAGAGGCTCAATGTAACAAACGAACAACTTCTTGTTTTAATAGCAAGGATTATTAGCCAGCCTGGCAAAGAGATTCTTACACCGAAGGTGTTGGCCAATTCTAGCCCAGGGTTGAGCTTTGGCAACCCTGGGATCAAGTGACCTATGACGAGGGATACCCTGAAAGGGTTGGTGCGTTAGCGAACCCCTTCAGGGTTTAATGAGACATCCGAACGTCTTTGTTCCCAGGGTTGCCAGAGCTCAACCCTGGGCTGGAATTCGCGAACACCTTCGGCGTTGGATTCCGTTTTACTGCTCCGTTTTGGTTGCGGCTGTGCAGCGCTGTGTAACAAACGAGCAACTTCTTATTTTAATAGCAAGAAACTACGCTGGTAGTGAGACTACAGGTTCTTGTTTCTCACCGAATTCCGCTAGTAAGTAACGAATAAGTATTTCGAGCGAATTTCTCCATGCACCCTTTGTGTTCTCGGCATCTGCGTGGCGATTAGTTTTACAAAATTGGACTCTACCGGGCTACGCCAACCTAGGACACTACTTGGATTCAGACACTGTTTGCGCAAAACCTCTTAGAAATTACTAAGGTCATGGAGTGCCTGGTCTAGATTCATAACCAACTCTGCCGCATCCTCCGTCGAAAAAGGCATCGGAGGCCTGATCTTAATCACGTTATGGAATGGTCCATCGGTGCCAAGTAAAATTGCTCGCTCGCGCATTTCGTTGACAACTCTATCGGCAAGCTTCGTCGCTGGCTCGAGCGTCTCGCGATTCTTCACTAACTCAACTCCAATGAAAAATCCGGTTCCGCGTACATCTCCAATACAAGAGTGATGCTCCATTAACTTTCGCAGACCGTTCAATAACTGCTCACCTGTGCTGGCAGCGTGCGCCTGCAAACGCTGGTCTAGGACAACTTCCAACACGGCGCTTCCGATGGCAGACGAAACGTTGTTCCCACCGAAGGTACTAAAGAACTCCATTCCATTATTGAATGATTGCGCGATCTCTTTTGTAGTGATGACAGCGCCCAATGGATGACCATTGCCGATTGGCTTACCCAACACAACAATATCGGGCACTACGCTATATCGCTCGAAACCCCAGAAGTGACTGCCAATGCGGCCATAACCTGTTTGCACTTCGTCAGCGATACATACACCGCCGGCGGCCCGAACTGCTAAATAGACCTGGTCAAGGTAACTTTCCGGCAAAAGTAGCTGACCGCCGACGCTGGGAAGTGACTCTGCGATAAAACCGCAAAGCTTTTTGTTACTCGAACTTAGCGATTCAATGACTGCAACAACATGTTGTGCGTATATGCTGCCAATCTCTGGTCCACCGCCGCGATAAGGTCCGCGATACAAGTCCGGCAGCAGAACTTTATGAACCCACGGCGGTGGTCCGTTTCCACCTGGACCATCGTGCTTGTAGGGACTGATGTCAATCATCGTCGTCGTATTTCCATGATAGGCGTGGTCTAAAACGATCAGATCAAGGGCGCCTGTATGAGCCCGCGCCAGTCGCAAGGCAAGCTCGTTTGCTTCGCTCCCGGAATTTAAGAAGAAACAGGTATTTAACTTCTCGGGAAGCGTCGTAATCAATCTCTCAGCAAACGCGAGGACATTGTCGCTGAGGTAACGCGTGTTGGTGTTTAGCAAGGCCATTTGTCGCCGGCCCGCTTCGACTACCCGGGGATTGCAATGGCCAACGTGAGCAACGTTGTTATAAGCGTCGAGAAAGCGTCGACCACTTTCATCAAACAGATACTGCATTTCACCGCGGACAATCTTGACCGGGTTTCTATAAGCAATACTGAGATTACTCCCGAGCAACCGTTTCCTGTTGAAGAGCGTTTCTGACTTGCTTATCAATTCATCCTCCCACTCCTCAATGACGAGAGCTGAAACTGTTTCGCCGCAACATCGGACCTAATTTCCATCAAGCCTCGCAAACTTTTTCGAATTGATTGCTGACTAATACTCAAGTAGTGGTTATCGGGCTTCAGCGATTGTTGGTAGGCTGACAGACAAACGCTCGTACACAACCGCAGCAGCGTCAGATCCCACAAGACCATCAGCTCCACTTCATTTAAGTTGTTCTCTTTAAGATAACCGGTGACGATCGCCGTTGCTCTTGATAAGGGGTCGTCCTGAGTTACCATGTAAGCTATGGCGATGGCCAGATCTCCAACCGTGTAGCTATGGACCATGTCACCAAAGTCGATCAAGCCAACAACTCGGTTACCACGCACAATAACATTGTAGTCATTCGCGTCGCCGTGAATGACGCTGCGACGCAGGACTTTCTCAACTGGTGCAAAATCTGCAGCAAATCTTTTTGCAAACGCTTCGACAAGGCGACGCAGCTCCGTGTCGGTGATCAAACCGGCATAATCCGATACGACTCGCAAGCCATTAGAGAGATCCCAGTGAAAATCGCGCTGAAAAGCCTGACGCTCAAAATCCTCCATGACCCGGTCGAACGTACCTAGTTTTCTCCCCAAATCCGTCAACAACTCTGCATCCTGGCACTCCACTTTTGCCAAAGGTTCGCCTTCGATATATGACACCAGCCGCACCTGCAAATTATGCTTGCCCGACTCGATGTCGGTGACACCCGTGCCAGCGCGCGTCGGGATCAAACGAGGGGAAAACGAGAATTGGGACGCCAGGTAAATCAGCGCTTCATTCTGCGCCGCAAGAAAGCTTCGCGTTTCGTTTCGATTCGCGATCTTGAGCACAAACTTATCCGCATTTTCAGTGGTTACAAGAAAGTTCTGATCGCGTTCGCTCGGCAGGGGATGGAGTGCTCCTTCGATGCCGTAAGCGTTTCGCAACAACCGGGCAACCGTCGTGCGATCAATATCCGGTGAGTGACTTACAAGGTCCATTCGATCATTTCCTGCAGATGCGCGTCGCACTCATTATGAACTAACGGCTGCGGAACCGCGTATAATCGGGCTATGAGTTTGATAACGACGATAGCTGTGGCGATGGGGTCCGCATGGGTATCAGGGATCAACCTCTACGCGTGCGTTGCAACTCTGGGACTACTGAGCCGTTTTGCCCATCTGCCACTTCCTGGCGAACTCCAGGTATTGACTAGCTGGTGGATTATCGGCATCGCGACCGGACTTTACGTCATCGAGTTTGTAGCCGACAAAGTTCCTGTGGTCGATAGCACCTGGGATGTCATCCACACCTTTATTAGGGTTCCTGCCGGCGCGGTACTCGCCGCGGCCTCTTTCGGAGACTTTGACCGCAGTATCCAGGTCGTCGCTTTTTTGCTCGGCGGGGGACTCGCGCTGAGCTCGCATGGGACTAAAGCAGCGACGCGAGCAGTACTAAACACTAGTCCCGAACCCGTCTCAAATTCGGTTGCCAGCGTTCTCGAGGACGTGTTGGCTATCGGGTCCATCATTCTCGCGTTTTTCGCACCGGTTCTCGTGTTTGTGATAATTGGGCTCGGATTGATCTTCACCTACTTCGTGTTCAATCGAATCATCACTTTTTTGAGGGGCGTAGCAAAAAGCATTCGTGGCTGGTTTGCTTCCGCGAGCCCAGCTTAAGCAAACCTGCGACTGTAAGACTGTTGCGCACACCGCGCCCACACCTTATTCTGAACCCCGCTGCTGTTTTCGACACTTCATCAGAACTAATCAACTTTAGTTAGCTTACCAAAATCGAAGGGAGATAAATGCGTCGCTGGAACTTTATCGTGTTTTCGATGCTCATGGTGGTCTCCTCAGTACTGAACGTCTGCGGTCAAACAACCGCCAATAATAATGAGCAGATCGATCCGGGTCTTTTTAAGGGACTTCGATTCCGGCTGATTGGTCCATCAAGGGGAGGCCGGGTAACAACCGTGACCGGCGTCCCGTCTCAGCCAAAAAAGTTTTATATGGGGGTCGCGAGTGGCGGTCTATTCAAGACAATTGACGGTGGCGCCACCTGGACTCCCATCACTGACGGCAAAGTTCCGCTCGGCTCAACGGGTTCCATTGCTGTCGCAGATTCAGATCCAAATGTGATCTATCTCGGTACTGGTTCTGACGGTGTTCGGAGCAACGTCTCGACTGGTCGTGGCATGTACAAATCGACCGATGGCGGAGCGACCTGGAAGTTCATCGGGTTATACGATGCCGGGCAAATAGGCGCCGTCAGAATCCACCCTACTAACCCTGACATAGTTTGGGTCGCCGCAAATGGCAATGTTTTTAAACCGAACGAAGAGCGCGGAATTTTTAAGACAACTGATGGAGGGCAAACATGGCGCAAGGTACTGTTTGTCTCAGATATCCTCGGCGCGATGGATGTTGAACTGCAGCCGGGACATCCTGATGTTGTTTACGCCTGGCTCTCGAGGCTGGAACGTAAACCATGGACCATCATCAGTGGTTCAAAAGAAGGCGGATTCTACAAAAGCACCGACGGGGGCGAACACTTTAGCCGTCTGTCGAATGGCCTGCCTGCCGATCTGATTGGCAAAGCGAATCTGGCCATTACCGCTGCCAATGCAAACCGTATCTACGCGCTGATTGAAGCAAAACCGGGCGGTGGGTTATATCGCTCAGATGATGCGGGACAAAGTTGGGCCCTCATTAATTCTCAAGGCTCACTCATTCAGCGTCCCTTCTACTACACAACTCTCGGCGCTGATCCTTCTAATGCCGATGTCATTTATGCCGGCGCTGAGAGTTTCTTCAAATCTGTCGATGGCGGCAAAACTTTTACTTCGTTTAGAACGCCCCACGGGGACAATCACGATATTTGGATCAATCCGAACAACAGTCAGATCATGATCCAATCAAATGACGGAGGCGCAAACGTCTCGACGGATGGTGGCAAAACGTGGTCGACCCAAATGAACCAGCCGACCGCAGAAATCTACGGTATCTGGACGGACAGTCAATTTCCTTACAAGCTGTACGGCGCTCAGCAAGACAATACGACTTTGATTATTTCGAGCCAGGCCGAACCGCTTTCCTCCACGGATTGGCGGATCGGTCCAGGCTGCGAGACTGGGCCAATCATGCCACACCCGCAAAACCCCGAGATTGTCTACGGTTCGTGCAAAGGCCAATACAGTGTGATGAACCTGCGGACCGGGCAAGAAAAAAACTATTGGATTGGTGCGCAGTCACTTTATGGGAATCCGGCGAGTGACTTGATCTATAGAATGCAACGAGTCTCGCCGATGGCAGTTTCTCCACATGATCCGGATGTCTTGTATTACGGGTCCCAATATGTGCATCGCACGCGCGATAGAGGGGTGACGTGGGAAAAGATTTCACCCGACCTGACCGCCCATGATAGTTGTTGTCAGGGTGCGAGTGGCGAACCCATCACTCGCGACGTTACGGGCGAAGAGTTTTACAGCACCCTCTACGCGATTGCTGAGTCACCGACTGAAAAAGGTGTCATCTGGACCGGAGCCAATGATGGACCATTCTACGTCACCCAAAACAACGGAAAGACATGGTCCAATGTCACGCCGTCCGATCTGCCACGCGGCGGAAGAGTGCAATACATCGAGCCATCGCCTCACCGGAAAGGCTCGGCTTACTATGCGGTTTATCGTTGGCTGTTAGGAGATTTCCAGCCCTACCTTTATCGCACCGACGATTACGGTAAGAGTTGGAAACGTTTGACTGATGGGAAAAATGGCATACCGGCAGATTGGCCAACGCGGGTTGTCCGGGAAGATCCGGATCGTGAAGGTCTTCTTTACGCCGGAACCGAATTTGGAATGTTTATTTCCTTCGATAACGGTTCTCACTGGCAACCATTTCAGTTAAATCTTCCCAATGTCCCGGTCTCTGACATTAAAATCTTTCATAAAGACCTGATTGTTTCCACGCAAGGTCGCGCAATCTGGATTCTCGACAATGTTACTCCTTTGCACCAGTTAGCGGAGTCGTCGAAGACCAGTGAAATCAGGCTTTTCAAACCGCGCGAGGGATACCGCACCAGAACCTCTGCCGCGAATCTTGGCCCAATGATCGATTATTTCCTTCCTGAGACTGCTAACCAGCCGGTCACGGTTGAAATTCTCGACTTCAGGAGTCAGGTAGTTAATTCTTACAGCAGCGAAGCGCCTACTCGGCCTGGACGGTCGACGACTAATCAAGATATGCCGGGAGTAGGTAGTGCTGGTCCAGAATCGCAACCCGAAGATCCCGACGCTGGCCCATTGCGGCGCGTTGCTCCGCCACCAATTGTGACAAAAGTCGCCGGCATAAATCGGTTTGTTTGGGACGTTCGACACCAGCAGGGACCTATCATGCCACCAGGAATGTACCAGGCTCGTCTTAAGGTAGGGACCACCGTTGCGACAGAGAGTTTTAACGTATTGATAGATCCGCGTGTAGCTGAAGAGGGAATAACCAGCGCCGACCTACAAAAACAGTTCGAACACAACATACGGATGCGAACACTTATTTCTGGCGTGAACCAGCTTGTCTACCGAGTGCGAAGTGCGCAAAACAAACTAAAGGCGACCCAGCAGTCGGACGAGAGAATGCGCGCCGCATTAGATTCAATTGCAAGCAAACTGCTGACTGAACCGGTGCGTTACGGTAAGCCCGGGCTGCAGGCAAACATCACCTATCTTGCCAGCATGACCGCCACAGTTGATCAAAAGATTGGTCACGATGCCGAAGAACGTTATGACACTCTTAGAAAGGAGCTCGAGTCTCTAAAGATTGAATTTGATCGGCTGTTAGAACCAGCAGCCGCGAACCAAAACAGTCTGCCTCAATAGGTCCTCGAATCCCCCATCGAGTGAAGGTTTAAACGCTTATTGCAGGCTGCGGTTTTGCACATCACAGGTGGGAGGCAATTTCGGGTTTTTAGTCTCGTAGTCTGCAATTTCTCTTTCAAAAATCTCCCTT
>DATIBX010000368.1:0-6843 GCA_035457105.1 Pyrinomonadaceae bacterium | reverse complement strand
AAACACCTCGACCACTCTTATCGGGAAACATAGAAACAAGATGCAAGTTGTAGCAGAACGCGGGATCGAGACAGTCAGTCCGCTGCGTGCTGCAAAGCGAAAGAGACAGTTTGACGCGGTTATCGAGGCTTCCGGATCACCGACAGGATTTGCGTTGGCGCTGGATCTTTTACGACCTCGAGGAACACTTGTTTTAAAGTCAACCTTTCATGACATCACTAAGATCGATGCGGCAAGAATCGTCGTTGATGAGATAACAATTGTAGGCTCGCGCTGTGGACGTTTCAAACCTGCGATTGATTTGCTCAAGCGCGGATCAATTGACGTCGCGCATTTGATCAGCGAGGAGTTCCCTCTTGCCAAGGGAGTGATGGCAATGTCGCGTGCCGCTGAGCGTGGTGTGATGAAAGTTTTGTTGCGGCCGTAACCTTCCTGCCTTCACACCAAGAGTGTCCTCATTTTCCGTATTCACGGGAAGTCTCCGATGTAACAAAGCGACGCCGGGCCGTCGCACTCCAAGGAAGATTGCTGGCGAATTTCGGCCCGATCTCACGCATATCCAAAGCTTTTTGCCCGTAGACTACCCTTTAGCTATACTCTAGACCTTTCCTTGTGCTCTGATTGCTGCCCGTGGCAGTAAACGTGTCCCCGAGAGCACAGCGGTTTCGGTTACTTCGAAGGTGGTGAGCTATGTTTGACCTCTCTAAATCCAACACGACAGACCAGGAACGAACTATTCTGCGAAAGCTGCGGATATGGATTGCAGCTCTCGCTGTCGCCTGCTTGGTGGCGGGTATTGGCATTGGCGCAATACTTTCCGGTCGACCAACCGTCGCCCAGGACGGGATGCAAATTGCCCGAGCACCCGAGGCGCTCTCCGCTTCATTCGCCGAAATTGCTCGTCGTGTTGAACCCGCCGTCGTCAACATCGAGACGGTCCAAAAGTCTATCGAGATGACAGACAAAAGCGGAGATGAAGACAGCGAAGACCAAACCGCCAATCCGTTGCTGGATATGTTTCGCCGCCAGCAGCGAAGACCGGCCAGGGGAGTTGGTAGTGGTTTCATCGTGAATGCCAAAGGTTACATCCTGACAAACAATCACGTGGTCGAAGATGCCAGTCGCATCATCGTGGGACTGCAGTCCGGTGAAAAGTATCGCGGTACCGTCGTGGGTGTGGATTCGGCCACCGATGTAGCCGTCATTAAGATCGACGCTCCACACGACCTGCCTACCGTCACACTTGGAGACTCAAATGCGGCCCAGGTCGGCGATTGGGTACTCGCGATGGGATCGCCGTTTGGTCTGGACCAAACTGTCACAGCCGGCATCATCTCGAAAAAGGAACGCGAGAGCCCCTTCTTCAATGTCTTTCAAAGATTCCTGCAAACCGATGCCGCAATCAATCGCGGTAACAGCGGTGGACCACTCGTCAACATGCGTGGCGAAGTTATCGGCATGAACTCGCAGATTGCGACTTCAACCGGCGACTACAACGGTATCGGCTTTGCACTTCCGGCAAATGAAACTAGCTTCGTCTACAAGCAGATCGTCAGCCAGGGAAAAGTTAAACGTGGTTACCTTGGCATTTCCCTTGAATCCGTGCATGACGAGTTCGCAAAAGTCTATGGACTGCCGGAAAACAAAGGCGCAATTGTCACTTCAGTAACTCCGACAGAGAGTGGCCAGGCGACGCCCGCAGCCAAAGCGGGAATTCAAGCCAGCGACGTCATAGTGGAGTTTGAAGGTACGCCGGTTGCCAGCGCTCCTGACTTGATTCAACGAGTTGCCAGCACTCCGGTTGGTCAGCAGACTACACTGGTTCTCTTGCGCGACATCAACGGGAAGCTGGAAAAGAAGACGCTCAGTATTGTACTCAGCGAGCGACCCATTACTGACGACAATGGGAAGGAGTGGGTTGAGCCAACTAAGTCGCCTACTAAGAGTCCTGATCCTAAGGGTAATGCGTTGCACCTCGGAATCACTCTCGCTGAATTGACGCCGCAGTTGATCGCGGAAAGAAAGTTGACGGGTGTCCAGGGATTGTTGGTGAAAGACATCGATGCGGATGGGCTGGTCGCCGAGATCCGCTTGCCTCCGAACAACGCCCCAGCACTGGTAATGGGCGACGTCATCAATCGAATAAACCGGGTCCCAGTGAATACGCTGGCTGATTTCCAGCGCGTCCTAAACACACTTAAACCCGGTGATCCAATAGTTTTGAACGTAACAAGTACGCAACGCGATCGAAATGGAGATCGGCAAGTACCACGAATAGTTCAGTTCACCTATCAATAGTTGCAGTAAACGTAAACAGGTGCCGAACCGCCGTGCCAGGTGTTTGGGAACATGCACGCGCCGGCACCTGATTCTTCGAATAGAAAAGATCTGTGTATAGAAATCGGAAATAGATATGGCTCAGGCAAAAAAAGCTGTTGCAAAAACCAGCAATAAACAATCGACTAAAAACGTTTCGCGTCCGTCAGTAAAAACTTATCACAACTACATCAACGGCAAGTGGGTCGCCAGCGAGTCAGGAGAGATGTTTGAAAACATCAACCCCGCAGACACGCGAGACATTGTCGGCCGCTTTCCTCTATCCACCAACGACGACATTTATGCAGCCGTTAATGCCGCCCAAAATGCATTCGACGGATGGAGAAATACTCCGGCCCCGAAACGTGCCGAGTTGTTATTCCGTCTCGGCGAAATACTGATTCGCGACAAAGAAAAATTCACCTCAGACATGACCCGAGAAATGGGCAAGGTTTTAAAAGAAGCTGGAGGTGACGTTCAAGAAGCAATCGACTGCACTTATTACACTGCCGGCGAGGGTCGACGCTTACACGGGTTTACGGCGCCGGCTGAGATGCGCGACAAATTCGCGATGTGCATTCGACAGCCGGTCGGTCTCTGCGGATTGATCACACCCTGGAATTTCCCGATGGCCATTCCGTCGTGGAAATTAATACCCGCACTGATTTGCGGCAATACAGTGGTCATCAAACCCGCCGAGGACACGCCGCTATCGACTTATAACCTTGTCAAAGCCTGCGAAGAAGCCGGAATTCCGCCGGGTGTTGTCAACATGGTGAGCGGCTTTGGCGAAACAGTGGGAGCTGCGATGACCAATCATCCGGCACTGCGACTCATCTCGTTTACAGGCTCAACTGCAACTGGGCGCATTGTCGCGTCGTCGTGCGCTGAGAGGAATGCAATCTGTTCCCTTGAAATGGGTGGCAAGAATGCCATTATCGTCATGGACGATGCAGACATCGATCTGGCAGTGGAAGGCGCCATCTGGGGCGCCTTCGGTACGTCTGGACAACGCTGCACAGCCTCATCGCGACTGATCGTGCACAAAAAAGTGTACCGGCAGTTTGTTGGCAAGCTGGTGGACCACGCAAAAGCTCTGCGCGTTGGTAACGGAGCCGATCCCAAAACTGATGTAGGCCCGGTCATCAATGCTGAAGCGGTGGAAAAGATCATGGGCTACATCCGGATTGGCCGCGATGAAGACGGTGCGAAGCTGGCGTGTGGTGGAAAACGGTTAACGAGAGGTGATTACGGGAACGGATTTTTTATCGAACCAACTGTTTTCACTGACGCTACTCCGGATATGAGAATTTCTCAGGAAGAGATCTTTGGTCCAGTAACAACCGTCATCCCCACGAGTTCACTGGAAGATGCGATAAAGATAGCCAACGGCGTGCGCTACGGTTTGTCCGCCGCAATCTATACGCAGAACGTGAACCGGGCATTTCACGCAATGAACGATATGTACACCGGGATCTTCTACGTCAACGCTTCTACGATTGGCGCCGAGGTGCATCTGCCGTTTGGTGGCACCAAGGCCACCGGGAATGGACATCGTGAAGCCGGTACTCAAGTGCTCGACATATTTTCTGAGTGGAAGTCGATCTACGTAGACTTCAGCGGAAAATTACAGCGCGCACAGATCGATCCCGTCGAGACGGGCCAATAACGAAATCAAAGTCATTCATTTCAACTAATTCTAGCGGAGGATAAACAGTGATCGTCGGTCTACCCAAAGAGATTAAGGACAACGAATATAGAGTTGGCTTAACACCGGCTGGTGTCCGAGCGCTCAAAGACGCGGGCCACGAAATAGTTGTCGAGACAAATGCAGGCGGTGGCTCCGGTTTTGAAGATCCGCTCTATCAACGAGCCGGCGCCCGTATTGTTGAGTCTGCTGACGAAGTTTGGGCCAAGGCCGACATGATTGTGAAGGTGAAAGAACCAATTGAGCCCGAGTACCCCAGAATGCGCGCGGGCCAGTTGCTGTTTACCTATCTTCACCTCGCGCCAGATCGAGAACTGACAAAGCAGTTGATAGAACGTAAAGTTACCGGTATCGCCTATGAAACGATCACTGATCGGCGAGGGACTCTTCCGCTGCTGACTCCGATGTCTGAAGTGGCGGGTAGAATGGCTATTCAAGTCGGGGCACACTACCTCGAAAAAATGAGCGGTGGCCGTGGAATTTTGCTGGGTGGCGTACCGGGAGTTCCCGCCGCTCGCGTCGTAATCATTGGTGGCGGCGTAGTGGGAACGAACGCGGCGAAGATAGCGGTCGGAATGGGGGCTCACGTCACCATGATCGATAACAATCTCGATCGGTTGCGTGAATTGGACGACATCTTCCTTTCGAAGATCTCCACCCTGGCATCAAGTGCCTACATGATTCACGATGCAATTTCGCAAGCCGATCTCATCGTAGGCGCTGTACTTGTCCCGGGTGCCGCTGCACCAAAGCTCATTACGAAGAATATGCTGAAAGACGTTCCCAACGGAGCTGTCATAGTAGACGTCGCAGTGGACCAGGGAGGATGTATCGAGACCACGCATCCCACCACGCATTCAAATCCTACTTACTACGTTGAAGGCGTCCTCCATTATTGCGTGGCAAATATGCCAGGAGCCGTGCCACGCACTTCAACCTTTGCTCTTACAAACGCAACTCTGCCTTACGCAGTGAAGTTGGCAAACAAGGGATTTCACGATGCGATAAATAGTGACCCCGGATTAAAAGAAGGTGTGAATACTTATGCAGGCCACTGCACTTACGAGGCCGTAGCTTTAGCGCAGGGAATAAATTTCACGCCTCTCAGCGATCTATTGAGTGGGCGGGGAGTTACTGCTTAAGCCTGAGGCTGTCGGCGATAACACCGATCTAATGATCTTTGGGAAGTTGTATTTTGCGTTCAGCAGTCCTACTCGCCACTAATTAGTTGAGCGACACAGTCGACTAAACTATCTGGTGAGATCGGTTTCGCCAGGAATGCATTTACCTGCTCGGTCTCAGAAGCAGCGTTCTTCGGATCTAACCCACTCAATAAAACGATTGGTAACCGCGAGAGGTGCTTGCTGCTGCGTATAAAACGACAAAGCTCGTAGCCGTTTAGATTCGGCATCATGGCATCGGTCACAACCACATCAAACGAACGCGCAATGAGCAACTTCATCGCTTCCAAGCCGTCGGTCGCACTCAGCACTTCGTAGCCGGCTCGCTGAAGAACAATTTCCAGATACCTCCTCAGCGCCGGATCATCCTCTGCCAACAAGACAGATCGATAGGGCTCAGACGAGTCATCGCCGTGAACTCTTTTTAAATTAACTAATTCGAATTCCTTCGATGAAATCATAACCGGGGGATTTAGGGGCTCACTCCGAAGGCCGTGAGGGCTTAGAAGGGAGGCGCGCCAGGGCGGGCGCGCCGTACTCAGAGTAGCCGCTCACATTGCTGATTGTCAATGTTTTGGACTTTTTAACAACTTACAACTATCGGTCAATAAAGGCTTGGTGCCATAACTCGAGTCCCAAAAGTTGAAAAACCTGTAAGTTGTTGTCTTCTTTACCCGAAAAGTTAGTATCGACTATTCTTTTGACCTCGCGGGGCCTGAAAATACCACGACTTCTAATTCGGTCTTCCGAAAGCAGGTCGTTCACCATGGGCCGGAGCGGGCCTCGCAACCATGATCGGATCGGGGCTCCAAAGCCAGCTTTCTTTCGCCAAATCACATCGGCCGGAAGAACACCCTCAAGCGCACGCTTTAAAATATATTTTCGCTTCAAGCCACGTATTTTCAGGCGTGGTGGCATACGCGCGGCCATTTCTATCATTTCTCGATTTAAAAATGGCACTCGCACTTCAAGATTGGCCGCCATCGAGGTCTTGTCGGTCGTGATTAAATTTAGACAGGGAAGGAACGTCTTGAGGTCAACATACAAGAGTTTGTTCAGCGGTGCCGCGTTCGCTGCTTGTTGAAAGTAAGAACGATGAGTTGCATAGGGATCCTGGTTAGCAGTCAATTCCCGCCACTCGTTCGAATACATCCGATGTTTAGTCTGATTACTAAAATAGGTGCCGAATCCCAGGTAGCGATCTTCAAAATTGAGTGCTGCACTGCGAGCAAATTTCTTCGCATTCCTCAATGGAGCGGTGAATCTGCCAGGCAGTCCCCCCGGAAGCACATCCGCGACCGTCCGCATCAATGGGGTTCGCAATAGGCTGGGGACCGGATCGAACGCCGAAGCAATCTTCATCGCCAGTTGACGTGGATAACCCGCAAACACTTCATCACCTCCCATTCCCGATAACATCACTGTCAACGTCTCGCGAGCGGCATGTGATATCAGGTAGCTGGAAATCGCCATATCGATAGGTGGCTCTTCCATGTGGTGCACCAGTTTTGGAAGAAGGTCGACGACTGATGGCTGCAAGATTATCTCGTGATAATCAGTCTTGAGTTGTTCGTTAACCCGACGCGCCCAACGCACATCGTCCGGAATAATGTCGTAGCGCAGGTCCTCACTTTTAAT
>DATIBX010000367.1:0-23627 GCA_035457105.1 Pyrinomonadaceae bacterium | reverse complement strand
TGCGGCAATTGTTTGTCCGATATCTGCCAGCGAATCGCGCGTACCCAGATTCACTCCTCCACGCGCACCTTTCCCATAAACCAGCAGCGGAGCATACTCACGCGTATGATCAGATCCGCGGAACGTCGGATCATTCCCGTGATCAGCCGTAATCATCATCACATCATCCGCTTTCATCGTTGCTTCGATCTCCGGTAATCGTGAATCGAAATGCTCGAGCGCTTTCGCGTAACCTTCGGTATCGCGCCGGTGACCATACAACATGTCAAAATCTACCAGGTTGGAAAAGATCAGCCCATGTGACTTCTCTTCCAGAGCCTTGATGGTTTGCTCGATCGACTGTTCGTTATTTTTTGCCGTCAAATCTTTTGTCACTCCGAGCGAGTCGTAAATTGACGCAATCTTACCGATGCAAACTACATCTAATCCCTCGTCAGCAAGAGCCGGCAGCAAATTCTGGCGCGGTGGAGGAACGGCATAATCATGTCTATTCTCCGTGCGATAGAAAGCACCGGGCTTCCCGAGAAATGGCCGAGCGATAACGCGACCAACCTTGTGTTCCCCAACTAATATTTCGCGGGCGGTTTCGCAGATCTCATATAGGCGTTCGAGCGGTATCACTTCCTCGTGCGCTGCAATCTGAAAAACTGAGTCAGCCGACGTGTAAACAATAGGCTTCTGACTTTCAACGTGTTCCTGGCCCAGTTGCTTGATTATGTCAGTTCCCGATGCAGGAATATTTCCCAATATTCCTGGCACCCTCGTCTCTTTGACAAACCGATCGATAATCGACTTGGGAAATCCGTTGGGATAGGTTGGAAAGGCACGTTCGAGAATGATTCCCGCCATTTCCCAATGGCCGGTGGTAGTGTCTTTCCCATTGGATCGCAAGGCGCAACGTCCATAAGAACCAACTGGCTTCTCTAGTGCCGGCAAATCTTTTAGAGGCCGAATATTCCCCAGTCCATAACGCTGCAAATTCGGCAAGCGCACAGAACGGAATTCCATGATGTGACCAAACGTATCCGAGCCAGCGTCTCCCCAATCCGGAGCGTCGGGCATCGCACCAATTCCTGCACCATCAAGAACAACGAGTACAATTCGATTAAAAGAGGACATTAGAAACTTGGAAAGACTTCTCCTTAAAGCGGGATTCTATCTTGGAGCGTAGTAACCGTCGCGAGCTCGAATTTGGGCCTTATCTTTTAAGCCTTTAACTTCGAGGTGTATCGTACGAAACTTTCCGTCGCGCGCCTTGTTCGTTGGGTAATAACCGAGACTGTAGAGCGTGCCCAGGTCGGCAGCGACTCGCGAGAAGGCAACTCGCGCATCCGTCAGATTTGTAGCGACAAAACTCCGACCGCCCGAGGCATGCGACAAGTCGTTCATCTCGCGTCGAGCAAGGTTGTAGAGATCCCGACTAATCGACATTTTCTCGAATGGTCCCATCTGACAAAAGTTTGTAAAGTCTTCGGCTTTGGACGTCGGAGCAAACACTTCTCGATATCGCTGAAGTTGTCGCTGCGACAGCGTCAGACGGCCGTCGTCCTGGCAGTCCTTCATCAAGCGGTCCTCGACAAAGTCTTCGGTGTTTACCTGGATGAAATAGCAGGCGATCCCAGCTCGCGATAGTTTCACTTTGGCAGAATTGAAGTCTGACGTGCTGGCTGAATCGACGCCGTCGGTCAGAGCTACTACCGCACGTCGCCCTCGAACCTCATCCCGAGGTGGCTCGCGAAAAATCTCGTCGGCAACACGCTCGAGAGCGTCGTAATAAGGAGTTCCATTGCTTGCTCCCAAATTATCAATAGAACTGCGTAATTGCTTGTGGTCAGAAGTCAGCGGAGTGAGCGTCTCTACTTTGGCAATCGAATCGGACCCTGCCCGGTCAGTATTGAAAGATACGACTCCAACGCGATCGCCAACTCTGAGTGCCTCGATAAAACTATTAGCGGCCTGTTTGATAAGTGCGACATCCTCGCGAGTTGAGCCCGAGGTGTCGAGCAGTAACGCTATCTCAAATGGGGTATCCACGGTTCCAAAATTTGTAATGTTTTGGACCTGACCATCCTCGACAAGCTTAAAATTTTCGGGGCGCAGACCCGTTAAAGGATGTCCGTTGCTGTCAGTGACCACGGCCGGAACCGAAACCAGTTGGGTTTCGACGCGCACCACATCACCTTCATCAACCTCTTCTTTTGAATTTGGCATAGGAGGCGGCTCGCTACCACCAGAAACGCGGCGTGGGCGCTGGGTCTGTTGTTGCGCGATTAGTTGGTCGCCGGAGTAACTAAAAGCCCGAAGGTCGAGCGTAGCTATGGCGAGCACTATCAAAAGGATGACTCGGCCATTAAGACATCGGCGTTTAGTCAGTATCGACATATTGAATAATTCCGGTTGGGCTCGTGTGGAGAGAATATAACTGTAATTATGTTAACCAGCAAAACCGGAAACGCGACCCAAACTTGACACACTTGAGAGGTTCTCATAGCATGACGACTCGCTTGTCCCGACCGGTTCGGCGATGAACGAGTTTGATAACAGACGTGCCGAACGCAGTTTTTGACGGTCTGATGCCCGTCTTTTGATAATTGGACAGCGACAGGGCTGTTCAAGTGTAGGCACGTACGTCAATGGTAGACGGCTTCCCTTACAAGGAAGAGGTTGGGGGTTCGAATCCCTCCGTGCCTACCAAAAAGCTCTCAGATCTTAAGAAGTTTTTGCGGAGTCGTAGTTCAGTTGGTTAGAACGCCGGCCTGTCACGTCGGAGGTCGCGGGTTCGAGTCCCGTCGGCTCCGCCATTTATTTCAAAGAGTTACGGTCAGAGACAATCAGAAAGAACGTTAGTTTTGCATCTCGTTTCCGTACGTTGCATCAGTAGGTGCGCCTGTAGCTCGCTGCATGTTACGGAAGACAGATACCTTAACAGAGAGACTCAAGCAAAAATCCTCATCTCCACTTAGAACCAATCCTTACTAGAACCTACTCGCTTCATAGCGACAGAACCAACAACTCACTGCTGCCAACATAAACATTGTGTGTAGCAGGAATTGCTTTGAAGCCTATTGCCACTCATCATCTAAGGAAAGACAGGCGGTGTGGGCGAAGCTTGCGCGGACTTCCAGTCCTCTTCATTTTCAGCGGCTTGGAATTAGTAGAGCGACTCACAAAGCACTTGTAAGGTTCTTCCGTGAAACAACAGCAGGTTCCGAGACTATTTAGTTAAGTGCATTAGACAACGTCCACGCGGCCGCCTTGCCAGTCGAGCGTCAAATTGAGCTGACGAGTGACCTTGGCAGCAACTCGACCAAGCGCTCCAGCATAAGTGGGAAATGAAAGCGGGACCCGGGCCAGGTCATCGACGCGCATTCCCGCCGCAATCGCTACGGCAGCAACCTGAGTGATATCGACTGCACGTTCTCCCACGACATGACATCCCAGGATGAGGCGTGTTTGTCGGTCCACAATCAGCTTGCAGAAGCCGTAAGTCTGACCATCGATGATCGTCCGTGTAGTCGAGTCAAAACGAACCATCGCTGTAGCAATATTGTAGCTTTCGCGGGCCTTCGCTTCGGTCAAGCCCACTTGAGCATATTCCGGATTGGTGAAACTACCAATCGGAGCAACTTGATCGGCAGTCGTCATAGTTTGACCGCGAACCGCATTGGTTGCTGCGACAAATCCTTGCTGAATGGCTTGTGGCACCAGCATCAGCCTACCGGTAACGTCGCCAGCCGCAAAGATATCTTGTGACGAGGTTCTGAGAAACTCGTCCACCTGAATAAAGCCCCTTTCGTCAGTCTCTACTCCGGCTTTCACGAGGTCCAGATCTGCTGTATTTGCTTTCCAGCCGATCGCGCTTACCACCAAGCTTGCTTCCACGCTATCTCGCTGGCCGTCTTTGGAAAACCACATCCGCACTCCCGCCGGTATCGTTTCGAATGACTCGACGATTCCAAAGTCCTCTCTCACGACCACCCCTGAATCGCGAAAGGCGCTGGCGACGGCCGACGATACATCCTCGTCCTCAGTCGGCAGCATACGCCGGCCAGCGTGAAAGAGTTGAATTTTTGAACCGAAGGCATTGAACACGGAAGCCACTTGCACGCCAGTCGCACCTCCGCCGAGGACCAGAATCGACTCAGGTATGGAAGTTAAGTTCCACGCATCACTGTGGGTGGCAGTCAACTGGGATCCAGGAACTGTGAGTTGACGGCTGATGCCACCGGTGCAAATTATGATCTTCGCGGCGCTCAGTCGCAACCCACTCGCGGTTTCAACTGTGTGTGGATCAATGAATCGAGCGCTACCGGCGTTTTCATGAACATTCACAGCAAGCGCGTTAATCTGGGCGCGAAAAGTCGAGTTCGTCTGCACCTCTCCGACTACTTCTCGCACGCGGGCCAGTAGGCGGGGATAGTCAACTGATGGTTCGCCCACAACGATTCCGTATCGGCCAAGCTGGTGGGCGTCGCGGATCAACCGGGCAGCATGAGCAAGTGTTCGCACCGGAACTGGTCCATCATTGGCGGCCATGCCTCCGAACTCATCACGAGTAACCAGCGTGGTCTTAGCGCCTGAATCGGCAGCGCGAAGCGCGGCAACTACGCCAGCCGGACCACCTCCAATTACTAAAACGTCAATCATTTTCAAAGTCTGGATTTAATAGTGAAGGGTTGAGTGTTGTTCCAATTCATTATGGCAACACCCAAAAAATGGGGACCGCGGAGCGAACCGCTACAAAATTTTCGCATTCCCAGTTCCTGGAATTTTGAGGACTGGTCACTCTTGGTCCACTTCTTGTGCCTTTAACAATCAATTTGTAGCTTCACGCTTCCTTAGTAAGCGCTTCGCAAGTCGGTTAACCGGACCTCGAATCAACAGATATGGAACTACAGCCAAAAGAATCGCAACCAAAATTACCTCGAACGGGTAAACCCACTGTAGGACAATCACCTGATAAATAACGTCCATGATCATGGCGAGAAAAAACACTCGCGCGACAGATTTCCACCCCTCGCGCACCAGATCGGCACGCTGGTTTGGATCGGTAAGAATTGTCCAGAAATAAGCAGGCCGACCAGCCCGCGCATCTTTCACTCCTGCACGGATGGCGAGTAGCGCGGCCATTATTGGTTGCAGAATAATCCGAAAGGTCATCGGCCCGCCTACCCGGTCCGTAACATTAACCAAAATGCGCATCAGCATATCTCGCATTCGCACATCCTCAAGCGGAAGTTAATTTCTCCACGTTTGTCCTAGAAGCTGATCGCACCAGAAAGTTGAAACGAGTAGCCCTGAAAAGTCGAGCGGTTTCCGAACTCCTTGAAGTACTTGATACCAACACTTACGCGCGCTGGCATGTTCAAATTGGCTGCGAAACCAAGTGCATTTACACGATAGTGCGCGGCAGATTGTTCGGGAGTGATAGTGGGTCCTGTCTTGTCGGTAGTCTGCCACTGGTTGTACCCAGCCAGCCCGATTTGCAAGCCAAGTTCAGTCCGCAACGGAATTACCCGGGTCAGGGAATAGTCGAGATTCATGGTCTGACCAGGATGGATCCGCGTTCCTTGCTGTTTGGTGTGAATCTCGTACATCTGAAAAGCAGAGAGTGTCGTTCTCTTGTTCTGCGTTAAGTAGATCGTTTGGCCTGAGGACAAAGCGTGGGTCCAGTAACCGGAACCAACGTTGTCACTCCCGTTGACATTAAATCTGCCGGTCGGCGCCAAGAATCCATAGACGGCGCGAAACGCGGCGCGGTCTTTCTCCCAACCCAAAATGAACGGCTGATAATACGAGTCGGCGAAACCTTGCCCGCCACTGATTGGACCTTGCATCTCAGACGTCAGGGAGTTGTTTGCAACTGGCAACGTCGCTGACATTGAAAACCTCGCGCCACCCAAAATCTCATCCACGCTGACCCAGACAATCGAGTTCAGATCCATAGTGACAGTCTGTCCACCCGTCGCCAGGATTTCTCCGCGCGTACCCCTAAACTCTTTGCGCGAGTAGATCGCTAAAAGGTTGGAGTAACTGAATCCTGAACGTGGTGTAACGCCGGAGTTAGTTGCACTCATGCCGACCGGATAGACACCGCGCACCTGACCGTTAATCTGGCTGATGACGATCAACATTAGAATAAGAATGCCAATTCGCCCGACGAAGATCCGATAGCTCAGTTTTCTGATCACTGCTCTGCCTATGTTTCAAGCTCGCTTAACCATTTCAATGCTCGCAGCCCCGGCATGAAGCAATACTCACCACCCCGCGTAATGACAAATTGGGGAATCCCTTGAAGGCGCTTCCGAACGGGCTTCCGAGGCAACGTAAAGTTTCCGCCATTTTCATTTGAACCAATGACCGGATCCTTGTCGTCTCCCGCTCCAAAGAAAACTCCATCGTTAACCCACTGCGACTGGACGAACTCAAACTGTCGCCCAAGGTGTGCACCCACAAATGCAAACATAAGTCCGCGGTCGGCGCCGTCGTCCTCGAGTATGCCCTCCGGAAGTAATGGTCCATAGGCAGTACCGCGGCGAATCATTCGGTGAATCCGCGCAACGCCGGCAACTGACGCGTCACGCGGATTGCACCGCCGAATATGCGACCCGCCAGGAGTCTTCAATCCCGAGGGATCGTCCTGCTCAAACAAGAAATCGTTGTTTCGACGCGAGTCGGCACCTAGTTCGGGATCGTCATGAAATGGACAGAGAGCGAGCGGCGCGCCGCTGCGCCAGCGGCCCATCATCTTGGCTGCCAGGAGTTCTTCGTCTGCGAGATCATTCGAATTTCCTCTTAGGTACTGGCGAAACGCGGCGACTCGTTGATGCAATTTGCGAAACACTACGTAGGTCCCATTGCGACCCAGAATTTCAGGATCAGTCTTCTGAACGCCACCCATTTCGTCTGTGTATCCCAACACAAACTCGCCGGCCTTAAGCGGTTTCTCCCGGGGATTTGTTCCCGCTATCCCACTACCTTCAATCGCCGGGTGGCTAATTCCGTCACGAAATCCAAACGGTTCCTTCTCGTCGGGCAACGCGTGACAATCCTGCCGCCAGACTGCCTCAATTCCTGACATATTGCGATAAGCCTTGCGCGGGCCATCGAGTGCTGCTTCCAGGCGTTGCTGATCAGGTGAGACAGCTACCAGCACCACGTGGAGATCCGAACTCCCGAGAGGCTGCTCCCATTTATCAGGATGGCTCTCGGCAGTGTCACCTAGATCCTTGTAACGAGCCGCCATCCCTTGACGAAACTCCCATGAGAAACTCGCGAGCGATTCTGGCGGAACACCAAGAGCTTCAAGACCTTTGAAGGTCAACGCAACGCTGACCCAGGTGTCGGCGAGCGGACTGGTGGGATTGGCCGCAGAAGTCACAACCTGCGACGCACGGTACATCAACTCTCGGCCCGCCTTGCGATCATCGATGCGAAAGCCAATATAAGTGGCTACGTACGGAGTGGGACGCGGTCGTAATACTCCGCTTTGAATATCGTCGAGTTCGAGCTCAGTTGGTTGATCGGACATGGCAATTTGTTACCGTCTACCTCACGCACGATTTCCTTTCGCCCAAGCCCAGGCAGCAATGCGCCAGCCTTCAGCGAGCTTACGCAACGCCAAAGTAAAGACGGCACCAGTCTGCTTGACCTCTTGGCCCTGCACTTTAAAAGTCATCGTAGCTGGCACAACCACATACGCGTTGTCGCCAGTCGTGTTGTTATGGAGTGGCTCACCGAGCGTGACGAAATAATCTGACGCGCCATGTTGCTCCCCTTCAATCAACACATCTCGATACCAATCCTGAGAGGCAGTTGGCCCCTGCCAAACGTGCGGGGCCATGCCATCCAGAATCGAGCCCGGGCTAGCGAATGTTGCCGCCATTACGCCTCCGTCACCCCTATTAAAGGCGTCGATGTACTGATTAACCGCCGCCATTGGATCGTTCGTCGCCATTTCTCAATCTCCTCTTCGATTGCGCTGGTACTTGCCTTCACTTTGCCGTAGCAAGATTTCTCCAAAAGGTTCGTAGACTGTCATCAGCACCGAACAACGTGCTGAAGATCGTGGAATCGGCAAAAAGAATGTCACCGGCGCGATCTCCGTGAGGCGGCATCCAAAGAAGCATATTGAACTCGGTATTACCCTCTTCGATGAACGGATGCGGCTTGGACGTATCGATTGGTTGACGTGCGAGGACGTGGACCGAGCCGTTATCGTCGGTTACGGCATAGTGAGGTAGGTGCATGTGGAAGTTCAAGGTCGTGACACCGTTAAGAAATCCCTTCTCATCAAGGTCACTTGCTTTCGATACTGGTGCGAGCTTCTTGGTCTCGCGATCACGCAGAGGTCGTAAACCATAGCGATTCTCGACCGGCGTCTCCAGTCCCTTCATCAATCCACGCGTGTACCTTCCGAAGCGCTGTTGACGAGGCACCAGAGCGTCACCATGATGTCGATATTCCATGTTTCGCACGGTTGGATCGTCCGACAAACCAACCTCATGATGAGGACCGAGCACCAGGCACGTTCCTTCACGCTTGAGAAAGTTTTTGAGGGCATCAATCTCTTCGGGCAGTGCATCCTGACCGGTGACATTGTGATCCAACCCAAAAACCAAAAGGGTATCTGTGTCCGCCAGTACTCTGTCATCGAGCGGGAGCTTAAATCCCGCCTGGTCAATGCGCTGAAACACAGGCACAGCATGACCGGTGATCTCGCCCACAAACTCCTGGAATGGCGCGAATGCCCAGAAGAACAACTCCAGAGATCCCGCGATGCCCTGTTGAAACTGAAGTGGGTCTGACCATTTTGGTTCCTCATAAGCGGGCCACGCAACGCGCCTGACTTCAGTCATGGTAGAGAACCGGTTATCTAGTTCCAAAGGGTTTCGCCCAGCCTCAGCCGGATAACTCCACGACATGTAAATACTCACGCGACGCTGTCCCGGTGTATGTTTGCGCGGCACATGATTCTGGTTGTAGGTGCGCGCGGTCTTCGTTTCACTCATTTTGTCTCCTTCTCAAGATCGTCTTGATCAAAACCGACACAAAAGTCACTGCAACTGATCAAGCATCTCTGAAAGAGCACTCTTGATCCTCAAAGCCTTCTTGATTTCATCGGCACTGAAGAAGGGATACTCACCATATTCAAGGAAGCTGGGGACTTGATGTTCACGAACAAATCGGACAAACGCCTCCGGATTGGTCTGCCAATCCATTGGGAATCCTTGGAGGTTTTCGAAAACTGTTCGTACACCTGCAGCACCGAAAAGGGCGACGGCGTCTTCTGTGTACTTGTCGAAGTCTGTGTCGAAGATGCCCTGATACATGAAGTAGGTTTCGCCATTGATTGGAAATAGCAGCCACCGCAGATAATGCAGTTTCAGTGGCGCCAGGACATTAGGCATGTCCTTTACTGCATTCTCAATGTTCTTCGCGTATTCGTGAAAAACTGGTTCGCGCCCGGGAATGATCTTGGCCAGAATCGAAAAGCCATAGCATGCAGGCGTCTTCGGATATATTGGGCCGTACTTCCCATGTTCGAGGTGATCGGTCTCTTTAGGTATTGCCATTGCCTGCGGTCTGATTTCCATCACCGTTGCTCCTTTTCTCGGCTGACTCATTACGGGTATTGCAGGGGGTTCTGCTTTTGAGTCTACTTCCGATCGAAGGTTGTGATCCTGTTAATTCTGACAGGTTGAGCCAAAGAATCTCAATGCCCTTGAGGGCGCTTGAAAGAGCGAACGGACGCTTTAGCTACCCACATCCGTGCATCCAAGCGCCATAGCGATCGAGAAACGATCCGTACACAAGTCGCGACCCACGAATCCGGCTTCAAATCCGTTGTGCCAGTCACGTTGAACAGATCCTCATCATGTTTTACTTATGCAGCCCGACAACATTTAACGACGGACGGCGTCAGACAACTGCCGAAGAGTAGTTAAGCGGTGAGGGTAAGAACTGAGTAGCTTTCAAGTGACGGGCAAGGAGGCGAATGCGATACTAGTCGGTGGGCCAACGGGAATGAGACCGAACCTTTATGGCGAACACGGCAGGTTCCGCTTGCCTACTTCCGGGTTCCGAGTTTCATACTCGACGCGTTACTACCGTTTCGGGCCGACGCGGATTCTGCCGTCACCCACGGTCAAAATATCGAGCCGACGTGGACAGAGTTCCGTGAAGGACGCGATCCCGTGATGGAGCGGATCCTTACCAGATCACGCTGAGTCAAAAATGCGACTCATATTAGTAAATAGCTCAGAAATCCAGTTGGAGTTTCTGAGCTATTTTGTTTATCAACTACCGTTTCTCAACTCAGGCTGTTTGCGCGATTGTTTCGGGTTTACCGATGAACTCAAGCAACTCGGCGTTGATCTCGTCTTTATTAGTCGAACACATGCCATGTGGGAAGCCAGGAAAGACCTTCAATATTGCTCCCTTCACAAGCTTGGCAGACACAAGCGATGAAATGGCGATTGGGACAACCTGATCATCGTCACCGTGCATGATTAACGTCGGCACATCGAACTTCTTGAGGTCTTCAGTAAAGTCAGTCTCGAAGATTGCTTTAACGCATTCATAGATAGCCGGCAGACTGCCTTGCATCGCCTGAGACAAAAAAGAATCAAGCAAGCCTTGAGACACCTTAGCCCCTTGCCTGTTGAAGCCATAGAACCCTACACCAAACTCCTTAAAGAACTGCGCGCGGTCGGAATGCAACGCTGCTCTCAATTGATCGAGCGCTTCGATCGGAAGTCCATTCGGATTCGCGTCAGTCTTCAATAACAGAGGTGGAATGGCGCTGATCAATACCACTTTGGCCACCCGCTGCGTGCCGTGACGACCAATATAGCGCGTGAGCTCACCGCCCCCGGTTGAATGCGCGACATGAATCGCGTTCTTCAGATCGAGCGCCTCGACTAACGTCGCCAAATCGTCGGCATAAGTATCCATGTCGTTGCCACCCCACGTTTGGCTAGAGCGACCATGACCGCGCCGGTCATGTGCGATGCAACGGTAACCATTTTGGGCCAGGAAAAACATCTGGTCCTCAAAGGCATCTGCCGTCAACGGCCATCCGTGACTAAAGACGACTGGTTGGCCTGTACCCCAGTCTTTGTAGTAGATCTTCGTTCCATCTTTCGTTTTAACCTTGCTCAAGTAACACCTCCTTATGTCGTTTAATTTACTTAGGCGTTATGCGTGGCAGTCTTTTCAGCTGTTTCTGAGGCAGCCTCGATTCGTCCGATGTCTCCATCAACTATGACGCGATAAGTCTTGAGAGCCTCCTTCGCTGGTCCAAGCAGAACCTCGCCAGTACATACGTTGAATTGCGAGCCGTGAAGCGGACACGTCACAGTAGAGCCTTCCAGTTTGCCGTCGCTCAAGTGACCTTGCTGGTGCGTGCATTTCTCATCCGTAGCGCAGAAATTCCCGCCGACGTTGAACACTGCCACATCGCCCAGGCGCAACGAGGAGCCAGCCGGTACCGCACTTATCCGAAATTCATTTTCCTTCAAATTTGTGGCAGTCGGAGTTGGCACTGCTGTTTGTGAAGTCTTAGGCGCGAGTTGACTCGCAGGACTCCGCAACCAATCCGCGAAGTGAATTTCACCTAGTTGTGGATTATCGCCGGGAAGTAATGTGCGTTCTGAAAGTTTTGCACCAAAGTAACGAGCATGAGGATCAACTACAATCTCCCGTTTATCGTTGAGTGAATCAAGTCTCATCCGAATAAGTTCGGGCACTCGGAACTCTTCTGGACCAGCGATCTCAATGAAGCCGTTGACTGGCGCTTGGGTAGCGATCCTGGCGATGAAGGTTGCAACATCATCCGCGGCCATCGGCTGAATTAGAACAGGCGCTGCAAAAACCTTACCCCCTTCAGTGCCTGAGTCGGCAATGCTCTTTACGAACTCGAAGAACTGAGTCGCATGGACGATTGAATATGGAATGGGAGATTCCTCGATCAACTTCTCTTGAGCAATCTTCGCTCGGAAATAGCCGCTCTCGGCAAAGCGATCAGTGCCCACAACTGATAGAGCGACGTGGTGTTTGACACCGGCAACGGCTTCGGCAGCCAACAGATTACGAGTAGAGGTCTGGAAAAAATTCATTACAGCGTTATCTTCAAACGATGGGGAGTTGGAAACATCAATAACTACTGCGGCTCCAACCAGGACATCAGCCAGCCCTTCACCGGTGAGAGTGTTAACGCCAGTATTCGGTGACGCTGACACAGCCTCGTGTCCGGCCGCAGTCAGCCTGGTTATTACCTTTGAACCGATCAGACCGCTTCCGCCAATAACTACAATTTTCATTTCGATACCCTTTCTTTATTTTGCGATCTGCCGCATCCCGCATCTTTACAAAACTTTACAGGGTTCGGCGCCGCAGTTTTGCCTGATGAGCGTCGCCTTACATGGACGACGACATGTTAATTTGGGCTCGTGTGAACGTATGACCGAACATACATGCAATCTGTTACAGCCGTGTTTAGTTGTCACAAATTACAGCCCTGGATGGTCTTTCACTAAAAAGCAAAAGGAGAGAAATTGGTATGACCGAAGGTGTGAATCTGGGTAGGGCGTTCACTGCTCGTCGTAGTGCCTTTCGGGCACTCCATGAGAGTGGTTGTTTCGTCATTCCGAATCCCTGGGATGTCGGATCAGCACGGTATCTCCAGCATTTGGGTTTCAAAGCCCTGGCGACCACCAGCGCCGGATTTGCATTTTCGCAGGGACTTCCAGATTCCGACACCGCTGTTTCCCTCGATCAAACTCTTAAGCACATCGCTGAAATTTCCGCCGCTGTTGATTTACCTGTTAATGCCGACTTTTCTTCCGGATATGGCCAGGATCCAGCAGGCTTAGCAGCGAGCGTGGCTCGCTGTGTTGCCACCGGCGCTTCGGGTTTGTCAGTTGAAGATTCTACTGGAGATCCTGCTCATGCACTGTTCGACCTGCCTGTTGCAATCGAACGACTTCAAGCAGCGCGGCAAGCAATAGATAGTTCCGGTTGCGACGTACTGCTTACAGGAAGAGCCGAGTGCTATCTCGTGGGCCATCCGGATGCCTTCCGCGAATCGCTGCGCCGGCTTCAAGCTTACGCCGAGGCAGGCGCAGACGTGCTATTCGCGCCGGGTGTACGCAATCCTGAAGAGATCAAAGCATTGGTCGAGGCCGTCCATCCGAAGCCGTTCAATCTCTTGGTAGTGAACGACATCGGAATGAACGTGGCTGATATCGCCGAGTTTGGGGTGCGTCGCATTAGTGTTGGTGGGGCGCTGGCTCTAGCGGGATGGACCGGCTTCGTCAAAGCTGCAAAGGCGTTGCAAGCGAATGGAAGTTTTGCCGGACTGGCTAATCTTATCCCTTATCCAGAGATCAACGACCTTCTCGCCGCGGATTTTCGAGCACGTCAGAAGCAGGAGTCCTGACTCCGCCATGTTCCAATCTCCTGCATGAATTCAGAACCGATTCAGATCTCTACTCTGCATACGGTTTACTCTGTGCAACCTTGGTGTCCTCTGTGCCTCTGTGGTGAGGCAAAGTCCTAAGAAAAGCATCACCACTGAGACACAAAGGACACTGAGGTTGCACAGAGAAGTTTCAGATTACGCCACTAACTTTCGTCATCGCTTGCTAGTCGTCAGTCAATTTCATGTAGTAACATGGTCCAATGAATTCCAGCGCGGCGGATGATGGGCTGTCTGTTTTTGTCAACGTGCGCCCTCGCTTATTTGGTATCGCCTATCGAATGCTCGGCAGTGCGGTTGAAGCCGAAGATATTGTCCAGGACGCCTGGATGCGATGGCAGACTACCGACCGGAGCGTCGTGCAAAACGCTCCTGCATTCCTCGTCACTACGACAACTCGATTGGCAATTAACGTGGCCCAATCTGCTCGATCCCGACGCGAAACCTATGTTGGACCATGGTTACCTGAGCCGGTGGATACAACGGCTGATCCAACGCTGGGAGCCGAACGAAGTGAAGCACTCGAGCTTGCAATCCTCTTGCTCCTTGAAAAGCTCACACCGACGGAGCGTGCCGCCTACGTTTTGCGTGAGGCTTTTGATTATCCGTACGACGAAATTGCCGCCATCCTTCAGGTGACCGAAGGAAACAGCCGGCAACTGGTTACCCGCGCTCGAAAACACATCTCAGATGGTCGGGTGAAACCAGTCAGTCCTTTAGAACGGACACGCCTACTCAATGCCTTTATTGCCGCCGCGCAAAAAGGCGATCTAGAAACACTCGAAGGTCTATTTGCCGAAGACGGTGTCTCGTATTCCGATGGCGGGGGCATGGTTCGGGCAGCTCGGGTACCAATCGCTCATAACGTTGTCACAGGACGACCTTGTACTTGGTCTCGCTAATACAAAGCCAGTTGGCTATAACGAGAAAGGAAGGGTTTGATGATGAAGAACATTATGGTGCCGGTGTTTCTATGTCTCATGACAGGCACGCTTATCGCACAAGAATCGAAGGCTACCGCTCCAGAGCCGAAGGTTACGTCGTTGATGATAAAAGATCTGAAGGACATTCCCGGCAAAGAAGTCCAAATGATCACGGTAGAATATCCGCCCGCAGGTGCCGATCCCGTTCACCGACATAACGCCGACGGATTCATATACGTGCTAGAGGGCACAGTGATCATGCAGGTTGAAGGTGGAAAGGCCGTCACTCTGAAAGCTGGTGAGACCTTTTATGAAGGCCCGGAGGACGTGCACACTGTCGGTCGCAATGCCAGCAGCACCAAGCCGGCAAAATTTGTGGTCTTTCTGTTAAAGACAGCCGGAGCCCCCGCGCTGATTCCGGTGAAATAAAGCGAGGATGTGATGCAGATGACGCACGAACAAAGTAATCAAGATTCTGCGAAATATCTTGCGTCAAAAATTCTTCTACGAAGTCTGGTCGTAGATCAGACTGAGCAGCCTCTACTTTTAACTTCTTGTCTGGTTTTTTGCATTTAGTGGTTGGCTCTCTGGCTGTTGTGTTTTACAGTTATTCACTTGACCCAGAGCCCTTTTTGAATAAAATGCCAACCAACGGTGAATGTGGTTGCCGGGGTGAGGACGGTGACCAATCGAGGCTGAATGCCTCCGCCAACCTTGAGAGGCCGGTCCAAAACCGGCCTTTCGGTTTTTTGGGCTTAAAGCTGAGAAAATATGATTTCTGTCGCCGAAGCAATTCAGATCGTCATCGACGAAACTCCAACACTTCCCGTCGAGCGGGTCCAACTCGCTCAAGCACTGCATAGGGTTCTCGCTCAGGATGTCGTTGCAGATCTCGACATGCCGCCGTTTGATCGTGCCCAAATGGATGGCTATGCCGTACGCGCCGAAGATGTCGTCGCCGCCCCGGCATCGCTCAGGATTGTTGGTGAGTCGGTGGCGGGAAAGGGCTGGCATAGCGAAATTTCATCCGGCCAGGCAGTCAGGATCATGACCGGCGCACCTGTTCCCAAAGGTGCCGACAGTGTGCAACAGGTCGAGTTAACTCACGAACTGAAGGACGGTACCGTAGTTGAGTTGCTCCAGCCTGTGGAACAAGGCAAATCGATAGTCAGGCGAGGCAGCGAAATCACGCAAGGTGAAACCGTCCTAAAGTCTGGCACCGTGATCAATGCAGCTATGATGGCAGTGCTCGCCTCATTCGGCTATTCAGAAGTTGAAGTTAGCAAACGACCCGAGGTGTCGATTCTGGCGACCGGGACTGAATTAGTATCAGTTGATGAAAAACCGGGCCTGGACCAGATACGCGACTCGAACAATTACTCGATCGCTGCCTATGCCGAATTAGCCGGAGCACTGCCAAGTCGACTGCCCTTAGCGAGCGATGTCGTTGGCGAATTAACTGACCGAATAAACTCAGCGGCCAAGAGTTCACAGATGATCATAACTTCTGGCGGCGTTTCGATGGGCGTTTACGATTTTACAAAGACTGCCTTGCAACAGTTGGGAGCGCAAATCTTCTTCGAGAAGGTCGCACTCAGACCGGGTAAGCCCACTGTCTTTGCCCGTCTGCCTAACGGAACGATGTTTTTCGGACTGCCAGGCAATCCGGTGTCGGTGTCGGTAACCTTCAATTTATTCGTAAGAGCTGCGTTGTTGCGAATGCAAGGAGCGAGCGAAGTGAAGTTGAGAACAGAGACTGCTGTTCTCGCGAAAGCGGTTAAAGGATCGATGGACCGTGACAGTTACCTTCCGGCTCAACTCACCAGCAATGACGATGGTCAGTTGGTCGCGTTTCCATTAAAGTGGGGTGGCTCATCTGATTTCGTGGGATTTGCAATGACCACTGCATTGATCATAATTCCTGCCAACTCAAAAACTGTCGACGCCGAATCCCTGGTCAAGATCGTCCGCATGCCTTGATCCTAAAACTCTCTGCGTCTTTGCCTCTCTACGTTGATCTTCCTACTGCCGTGAGTGTTATCCCTGCTGAAGAATAGGCGCAATCCTCTCCGTCAGTCCTTTAAAACCTAAGAAACCTGGAAGCCGTTCAATTCGACCTCCGATTTTCCTATCAAACAATTCCAGGCCATCCTTACCCGGAAATAAAGTTGCCATCACATAACTGGTCTCATCTTCCGGTTTGGCACCCTGTCCAACCGGGGTCCAAAACTTTCCTATTACAAATCTTGCCAGGGCCCTCGACAATTTGGTCTCAGCCAGTTTTACTCGAGCGACATTCCAGTAAAAGCTCGAGTGAATAGATTCTTCTTGCACGATCCCAATCAACAGCTGCTTCAATACTGGATGACCGGCGAGGTCTGACAGACGACGGTATGCCTGCATGGCAGTAATTTCGTTGATGGCGCCCCAAACCATATGCGCGCCGTGAAAATGTCTGCCAAATGGTCTAACCGCATGATCCACGATGAAGCTTCCAACAATATAGCCCTTTGGAATTTTCCTGGTCGCCTCGGCCTGCCAGTTTTTGCCTGTCGGAAAACCAGCCTCTTCGAGAAATCGATTTAACAGGTTGCCATGATGGAGTTCTTCGATGCTCCAGCGATCCATGAATTTTCTAATGATTGGATCGCGACCAGTCGGAGTACGACGCAACTCCTGATAGTACATATCAGTGAAGTACTCGATATCACGCATGTAGATGAGCACGGGAACAAACGCAGGATTTAACGGGTAATCTTCGATCTCATTCCATCTGATGCTGTTGACATATTCTTTAGATAACGCACGGGGCTGACGCTCATACCAGTCCAATACTTCTTTATCTGTCTCGAACACAGGAACCTCCGTCTTGGGCCAGCTTTAAAAGGTCGGTTATTTTACGTTCACTCGTGACCGGTCGGATTTCTCGACACCGACTGTAAATCCGAAAAGATTAAGAATTGCGAAGATAACCGAGGATACGTAGTACTGGAGCCCTGAAGTTCCCTTGTTGGGCAAGAGCATAAACCGAATGCAGCGTGGCTGTCATCGGGGAGTGTTATTTTTTTCCGGCTGATTCCGCACTTGGGCGACGCTCACTATTCGCGAGCTCGGACTCCGTGCAACCTTTGTGCTCTTTGTGTCTTTGTGGTGGGCCAGCGTACTAAGTAGACCTTCACCACGAAGTCACAGAGGGCACAAAGGTTGCACAGAGAAGACTGAAAAATGCTCCGCCTCCTTGCCTCCGAAGGCCCAGCTGTTATCTACTTCACCCATGGAGCAGCTTTCTCATGTCGACAGTGAAGGTCGGCTGCGAATGGTCGATACGAGTGAGAAGGGGATCACTGCGCGGCGGGCGGTAGCTTCCGCGCACGTGCTTATGACCCCGCAAACAATCGAAGCTTTACGCGAGCACAGAACACCCAAAGGAGACCCTCTCGAGGCCGCCCGATTAGCTGGTATCATGGCGGCAAAACGAACTTCAGATCTAATCCCTCTATGTCATCCCCTTCCTTTGACACACATTGATGTACGGGCCGTCCTGGACGAGCGAGGGGTCGCATTGGAAGCTGAGGTATCTACCAACGCGCAAACCGGAGTGGAAATGGAAGCCCTGACTGCTGTTTCGGTGGCGGCATTGACCATCTATGACATGTGTAAAGCCATCGAAAAGAGTATGACGATCAGCGATGTCCGCCTGGAATTAAAGTCAGGTGGTAAATCAGGGGATTACGCCAGAAATTCCCCTTAAAATGGGAAAACGCCGGTCAGAATGGAAGACTGGAACCTCAAGACCAACTTGTGCGTTAATCATGGCGACCTTTGAGTTTTTGCGCTTGAAGTCTAAAATAGCGATGACCTAAGGCCGTCATCAGTTATCGGGAGAGTTAAAGATGAAAGTTAGTCTTTCACGCGACGCACGTCCTCAGGCAATGACGTTACTCATTGCGACTGCCATCTCGGTGGTACTTTGGTTTATTCCTTACGCTGAGGTTCTTACTTATCCGTTCCGAATTTTCGTCACCTTTATCCACGAAGGTGGACACGCCATCGCAGCACTCTTGACAGGCAATTCGGTCGAGAGTTTGAGCGTGGCGATGAATGCGAGCGGAGAAACATATACGACCCAGGGCGGTCTCTTCTCCCAGGTCTTTATTTCGAGTGCGGGTTATCTCGGAACGATGTTGTTCGGCGCTCTCTTGCTGATTCTAATTAGAAAGTCAGTCGCTGCTCGTTTGGTATTACTCAGTTCCGCAATTTTCGTCTTCACGCTCACGATGATCTATGGGCTCTTCAAACCGCTGTTCGTCTCTGGCGCATGGTCCGGTATTCCCTTCACACTCTTTGCAGGCTTGTTCTTAACTGTCGGCCTTTTCCTGGTAGCGCGATTTGCCAGTCGGAAAGTAGCTTCATTCTTCGTGAGTTTTCTCGCGGTACAGTGCGTCTTGAATGCTCTCTTCGACCTTAAGACCGTATTTTTCCTGTCGGTGCCTTTCAGTGGAGTTTCGCCGATGACGGATGCCGTCAACATGTATCGGTTCACAGGAATCCCCGCCATCTTCTGGGCGCTTATGTGGATCGGACTCGCGCTCGGAATTTTGTGGTTTGCAATGCGCATGTATGTCGCGGGACGCGATAAAGGTTTTCAACCAGATCTTCCGTTTGAGGACGTCCCTCCCATCTAAGTACAGTTTCCAAAGAAGATTAAAAGAGGCTCCATCACACGGATGGAGCCTTTAATCTTTTCACCTTAAGTAAATCGTTATCTTGTGACTGCGTACTGATCGAAGTAACTGACGCTGTCAGTTTTGGACCAGACCCCAACCTTCCCGGATACAGCCTCAGCCAGCGTGTAGTCGAGCAGATGTTTACCGTTGAGCGACGCCTTGAGATTGGTACCCTGGACTGAGATTTCCAACGCATGCCAGGTGTTTCGCTCCAATGGGACATTTTCAGTTCCTTTCTTTACAAAGCTTCGTTTGCCCTTCAAGAAAGCCCAAAGAACAACGTTGTCCTCCTTACCGTTGAACCGAACAGTCAGGTAATCACCATTGGGCTTGAGATTGAAAAGAATTCCTGCGCATGAATCCAGCTGACCCGCTATCAGTTTGAATCGCATACTGATCGTGCCGTCATGGAAGTCGTCGATATCCTTGGCCACAGAATATGGGAAATACGCAAAAGCCTTAACGTTATCGATGAACTCCTCATTCCGTGAGCCATAAATCGCACGGGCATTTTGTGCTAAACCTCCTGCCGGCTGGCCACGCAACCATTGTCGACCATCAACACCCAGTACTTTGGTGCCGTTGTCATCTACGATGGACCAATTACCGACCACCGAAAGGAATTTCGTCGATTCGCCGCCGGGTTTTTCTTTCGACAAATCGATTTTGACGGTCTTGGGCTTAGCACTGCGTTGTGCTTCTACAATAACGATTGAACCGAAACATAGCGTGACTACAATCCAAAAAATCAATACTCGTGATTTCATCTTTGCTCCTCTTAATGACGAATTAACCACCAGATCAAAACAACCAAAATCGGCCAGACCAGATAGAACAGTAATGCGACGTGCTTTGGTTGAGCATTCAACGGATAACCCGGAAAGTCTGACTCATCTGGTCGCGCGGGGGGACTGATGTTTGCGAGAGAATAGATTTGGTCCAAAACTACTTGTTCGATGGTCGAGCGCTCCATCGCTTTTTGACCATTCATCTCGTACCAAATTTCACCATAATGATCGGACGCATTCTCGAAGAGACCTGTTCGACTTCCCGCTGCGTACTCGACGTGCAAATCCGGCCGGAGGCGCCGTAGCTTTTGCAAAACATTCTGCTCATAGTCCGTCAGACGTGGATCTTCCGGTGAGAGATAAACGGTGATTGTCAGGGGTGACTTGATCGTTTTCAAAAGTTGTTCGTCGACGCTTGAAAATGAGTTCCGATGGTTTTCACTCTTGTCCCAACTCGCGCGTAATTTGGTCGCTCCGATGGAAAGAGTCACCATCACTGCTAACAATAGACTCGTCCAAACTGCCTGTTGGCGTCTGGTCCGACCGGGGTGTAACCAGATTGCCGCTAGCACAAAACCGGCGACACTGACGATTAAAATCACCGCCACGATGTTGAGTCGCAATAATCCGTGTTCGAATGTCCGCAAAGCTGCAGTTGGAGTATAAGTGGCGAGTTGCTGGAGTAAGCCACCCCTGCCCGCAGCTACAAAGTCGAGCGCCCAGGTGCCGACTGTAAATCCAAGCGTAACAATGGCCGCACTTGCCGCAGTCTCGGCAATTGCTGCGGCGGCTACCGCAAAGCCAGACGCTAATAGTCCGCGAAGCAGATGGCCGAACAACAAGTTGAGAGTTTCCGGACCATACACGTGACCGCCATAACTTTTCCAGAGAACGATCGCGGCAATTCCAGGTATCCACGAGACCATCCATGCAAATATGAGCGCGAGACCCTTTGCGCTCAATTTAGTGAGGAGCGAACCGGGAAGCTGTAGTAAAAGCTTGAGCGCCCCACTTTCTTTCTCAGCCGCTATCAAACGAATGGCGACAAACGGAAACAAGAGGGTGGCCGCGAGATCGTAAGCGCCCCAGGTGGGAACCAAAATTCCATCAAGAGGTGTCAGACCTTGAGACAAGGCCGCTGGTCCATTACCACCGCCGCTCATTTCCGAATACAACCGGACAGCCGTAGTGAATCCCTGGCCGACCAACAATCCAACAAAAATCAACATCAACCAGAAGGCGCGAGACGCGGCCAGTTCCCTACAGTCCTTCTTGAACAACAGCCAGAAACTACGTAAGGGCAAGGAAGATCTCCTCCAACCCGCCGTCCTTCAAGTTTGCCTGGGCGCGAAGCATAGCGAAATCGCCTTCGGCTACGGTCTTACCGTTGTTTAATAGAACCACTCGATCACAAACTCTCTCGGCGTCTACCAATTGATGAATCGAAAGCATCAACGTTCTACCCAACGCTGTCTCGCTTCGCAAGAGTGACATCACATCTCTGGTCTGGCGCAGATCCAAACCATCAAAAGGTTCGTCCAGCAGCAACAGGGGCTGCGGAGTGAGCAAACCGAGACCAAGCATCACTCGTTTTCGTTCGCCTTTGGAAAGCGTTCCCACGCGCGCTTTAAGCAATTCCCCTAAACGGAGGACGGCCGTCAGCTCTTCTAATCTTGCGCTTGTACGCTCGTAGAGCTGCCGAAAGAACTGCAGCATTTGGCTAACGGTTTGCTCGGACCACGGCGTAATGCCGTCGGGAAAATAGAAGAGTGCGTTATTGCGATTGGACGGCGCAAGCGGCCGTTCCCGATAAGTTACTCGGCCCGAAACGGCAGGTAACAATCCGGACAAACACTCGAACAGAGTTGTCTTGCCGGCGCCGTTTGGTCCAATCAATCCCAGTACCTCAGACTCATTCACGACGAAACTTACGTCAGACAAGACGCGCCGCTTGCCGAATGTCTTAGTCAGGTTCTCAATTGCTATTAGTTGGTCCAACGTTCCGGTACTTTTTTTTCAAACTGTCCAGATAGCTCAGAACCAGTATCTATACTTGATAGTTACTCCGCGTCCACCTCCGTCGACTCCCCAGCTGATTCCTCGATATGATTTGTCGAAGATATTCTCGAAGTCAACAGATACTTCCGAGGTCTCGCCAAACTTGAGCGCTCCTCTAATACCAACAAGTCCATAGCCTGGCAAATAAGGAAACAACGGCACCAGCGTGTCGTTATTAACAACAGTTACACCGTTGATGGTGGTCCCAAGAGGCAAGAGCCGGTTTTGCACCTGTATAAGACTCTCACCAGTTGCCGTCAGCAATCCGTTGGCACTGCCACAGTCTGTTGATCCCGGACTCGTAAGCCCACGAACGCAAGCTCCACGGCGAAAGAAATTCTGAATGTTCGTTCGGGAACGAGCCGCACCCGTGCGGCGGTCTGAAAGATCCAGAGATGACAGCCTGTTCTGGCGCCCGGCTAAGGTGGAGTATGCCTCGAGGTAGAATTTCGCGTGCGGTTGATATCGCAGACTCAAAAACCCGGTTGCCGGCGGAAGCCCTCCTTCAATATTTGGAGGAGCGCCATTAAAGAGACTGTGAGCCCGAATGTAGGTAAAGTTACCGGAGGTACTGAACTTCTCGTTGAACGAAGCTCGAGCGCTAATTTCAACCCCATTGAAACGAGCGTCATCAAAGTTTGCTCTTACCAGAACGGGCGTGGTGGGAGCGGCCGCAACGAATACAAGCCCATTCGTATTCTGACTAATTATTCGTTCGCTGCCCAGAAAGGTTCCCGTTGCTCCCGGCGCCAAGACTAAGGCCTGATCGAAATAAACTTCACTTAGTTTGTTCGTAAAGCCGGTCAGCTCGACGCTTAAGCGGCGGCTCGTATAACGAAAACTCAGATCAAAACTTTCGCTGTACTCTGGACCAAGCCTGGTGACTGGCATTCCAGTTGAAACTGCATCGCCTCCAGCCGTCGTACCTATGAATCCGCCTCTTGAGGCAGCGGTCGAGGCGTCTACTTCAAAACCTGTTCCCACCAGTCCAAGGAGCGACAAATCGGTGGTGTTGGGCGCCCGAAACCCTCGAGTGTATTTGCCGGCCACATCAAACCCTCCGACAACATTGACGACAGCTCCAATACGTCCAGAAAATGCACCGAACCTTGCACTATCATCTGGAAAAAAGGGCTGACCATTCGGGGTTGGAGCGGAATTAGCTGCCAAAGAGCGATAAGAAGCGACACTGTAGCGGATTGCGGCGTTGATTCGGAGTCGATCGGGGATTGCCGTGAACGAATCCTGGACAAAGAAACCGTAAGATAGATAAGTGGATCCATGCGGGACACGAGGCCGCGTATTAACAGTTAATTTGGTAACTGGATCGTAACTAAATGCAGGTGTCTTGATCTTGTCGTGGTATACATCGGCACCAACTAAAAATGTATTCCGTTCACCTGATTGCTTATCGAGATAGAAATTAAAACCAAAAACATTGGTCCGCTCATGCTGGTTCGTGATTGTACCAATCGGATTCCCTTGACCACCCTGGTTTATTCTTTCTTCTCGTTGTCCGTTATATGACGCAGTGAACGAGGCGTTATCGAAGAACCCGAATTTCTGCCTGAACAGTCGCGCATAGAACGTGTCGGTCATCAGGTTTCGCAAGTCGGCGATATTGTTGCCGTCGCCACCCAACAATTGATCG
>DATIBX010000366.1:0-2830 GCA_035457105.1 Pyrinomonadaceae bacterium | reverse complement strand
TTCATCTTCAACTTGCTCGTCAGGGAGTTCAAAGAGTTGATCGTAGGTCCATGTGCGAGTAGAGCCCTGTTTTAGTAGTTGCTCCTCGAGTCCTGGATGGTCGTTGCGAGCTGCCTCGCTAATAATTATGCCGGCAGCATTCCCAGCCTTTGCAAAATTTAGAATCTCAGCGGTCGAACTCTCTGGATCGCAAGGTATACAGGTGGCTCCGGCTTTCAGCACCCCAAAGTAACTCATGCCCCATTCTGGACAGTTGTTACTGACAAGCATGACGCGATCGCCGTGTTTAATACCCTGACTAGCCAGATATCCAGCTGCTCGGGTAGCCAACTCGCGCAAATCCGCGTATGTGTATTGTTCTTTTCTGCCGTCTCGTTCGATACGCATAGCGACGCGTGTTGCATGTCGCTTGGTAGAAGTTTCGAAAAGCTCGAGCAGATCCCGATAGGTATATACACGTTTGGGTTGGGCGCGCATGTCCTCTTCGAGGGTGGGAAAGACCCACTTTGCGAGGCCCGGAAGATGAACGTTCAGCCAGTAGTGATACCAATCGAACTTTTCGGGATTCCAGGTGAGTAGCGCTCGTTCATCAGGTGAGATCCGATCAAACAGAGACCTGACGTTGTCAGACCGAAAGATGTAGGCATTTTCGACCGTGAACGGGCGAAACATGTCAAACGCGTCGCTTGTTTCCCTGGTAAGCTCTTCGACCCTCTCAACACTGTCTTTAACTCGATCAATTACCTCGCCAACTCGGCCTCCACCCCATCTTGGTCTAACCCGATCCAACAATGATGAAGTCCTTTTAGCGGCAGAATTGAGCATGGGTGCCGACGTTCGTTCGTAATACGTCGTGCTGACTGGCTTGGGCTCAATACGCGAAGCGATCTGGTTTAGAATTTTTAGGCCCGTCTCTTTTTCTTTAAAGTGGCGTCTCTTATCAAGCCCGACCAGACCGATAATTCGTTCCATATTGTTGGGGTTGGAATCTCCCGTGGCAGCTTGAAAAACCAGGCGTGGTTCTTCGATACAGGCCTGAGCGGCAACGGCAAGCATCACCGACGCGACCTGATCGACAGGTGTAATGTCGAGGATCAGCTTGTCATTTGCCGGAATTGCGGTTTGGCCTTTGCGAATCAGAAAGATAATCGGTGCAGTAGTCGTAAACCCTTCGTTCCATCCTGGGAACGGATAGGACAGAGCCGATTCAACGATACTCGGTCGGACAATACTGCGCACCATGTTGGTCTCAGCGGCTACTAACTGCTCACCAAGCGACTTCGTGTAGGTATATATATTGGGCCAGCCCCAGTATCCCGCGCGTTCTACCCCGAGATCGGTCAAACGTGTTCTGGTCCAAACCTTTCTTTCCCGCGCAACGGCGAGCCCGAGAGCGTCGGGATCATCGACATCCCTGCCTTCTTCATTCAAACGCTTGCGGGCAAGTTCACGGAAACGAGCGGCCATCATGGCATCGCGAGCTTCGTCCCTCACTCGTTCAGCAAGTTTGGCGCAATCGGCAATCTCTTTGTCGACAGAAAACTCGACTCCCACCAGTTCATGCTTGCGAGGGAAATAGCCGAGTACCGTATCACTCTCCCAGACTGCACCTGATCTATTACCGGCAACAAAACAGGTTGAGACATGGACCAGCGCAGGCCGTTTCATGCGTCGCGTGAAAGCGATGACGTTCTGCGTGCCGACGACATTGGTTCTTAACCCACTTTCCAGGGTTGGATTAAACGTGACGTTACCGGCCGAGTTGATTACTACGTCGACGTCGTCCGCAATCGCCTGGGCCTGTTCTTCGGTGTAGCCAAAGTTTGTTTCCCCGATGTCGCCACCGCGAATTATGACTTTATCCTTTACGAATCCTTCGAACGCGCTGCCGTACCGCTCTCTCAATGGATCAAATGGTGGAGCAGTAATGATGTTGTTCCAGAACCGGGTTTCAGATTCCTCTTGCGAGCGCGCACGTACAGTTATGTAAACCTTGCCAATGTTAGGGAAGCGATAAAGCAACATGCTCAGCGTTACTTTGCCGAGAAAGCCGGTGCTTCCAATCAGGAAGATTTTTCGATCCTGGTAGATTTCTGTCGGTGATAATTTCATAACTGGTACCGAGTAGTGCGTTTTATTCCATATCGGCAATGCCGATCATAGGCTGGTGCAGCATTGTGATCTCGGCGGAGTTACCCATGTAGCTACGGGCCATCGCGATAGCTTCGGTTAGGTTGTCAGCTCTTTCCCAACCAAGCATTGCCGGCACGTGCGCATTTTCAGCGCCAGCGGCAATGACCTTGCCGACATGTTGGCGACCATTTTCGCCCCAGTACCACATGAAGAAGGGATGTGCTCCGTGATAGGCATTACCACGGCGATACATCTCAATGTAGCTGGGATTGTTTGCAAACTCCTGTTCATATTTTTCCCGCAGAATGAATGCGTCTCGAGTCTCGGGTAGTAACCGGTTAAAGAATTCGATGTAACTGGGATGGAAATTGTGATCGAAATCGTCGTAACACGGGTGGTGCACAATCATTACACCGCCCTTTTTCAGTAGTGGCTTGTTGCGATAAAAATTGAAGTGATAGCCAAGGGCCATTACCTGGACCAGCAGAGGATTCAGAATCGAATAAACGTTATATGGTGAAATGTCAGGAATGCCGGTTATTAGAATGTCAGCCTGACCACGGATGGGGATGGCGTACTGCTCAAAACCTTTAGCCACAATTTTTTCGTGCACGGGTTCTGTCTTGCCGGCATGACAAGCGATCAACTCATATTGAGAAGGTCGTGAGTGCAAAAGCTTTCTGCGAGCGGGACGCGG
>DATIBX010000365.1:0-3125 GCA_035457105.1 Pyrinomonadaceae bacterium | reverse complement strand
GGGATTCTGTTCGCGGTTTTCTATTACCTCTCGCGGTTTAAGAATGCTTACCAGATCCTGTACTGGCCGTTTGTCTTGTTGATTCTTGCTTTTCTGTTCATAAACTCTCTTTTCAATGCCGGGTCTGCCGGTGGGGCGCATTATTACTTCATTCCCGCAATGGTTATAGCGATCATCCTGTCGGTAAAGGTGCGGCGGACGGTAGTTGCTTTCGTGGTGATCGGTGTGACAACGGCCTCGTTGTTCTTAGTGGAGCAGTACCACCCAGGTTGGATTAGCCAGTACTCGAGTCCTTTTGAACGAATGCTGGATGTGCGCAGCAATTTCATGTTTGTGCAGTTTCTCACAGGCATCCTCGTCGTGGTGTTGACGAAGAACCTCAACCAGGAGCGAGCGAAATCCGACTCGCTACTGCTAAACATCCTCCCTGCGAGGGTGGCTGAAGAACTAAAGATGCGCGACTCGGTCAGTCCGCGCCATTATGAAAGCGCGTCCGTATTGTTCACGGACTTTGTTGGCTTCACTCAGATTGCCGAGCGGATGACTCCGGACGAATTAGTAGCCGAGCTGGATGCTTGCTTCAGCCGTTTTGACGCAATCGCCAGGAAGCACAAGCTGGAGAAGATCAAAACGATAGGCGACTCATATATGGCGGTCGGCGGGGTGCCCGCTGCGAATCGTACCCACGCCGTTGACAGTGTGCTTGCGGCGCTGGAAATTCAGCGTTTCATGATGGAGCTCACGGCAAAGAAGACCGCGCTGAACCAGCCGTGCTGGCAACTGCGAATCGGCGTTCACACCGGGCCGCTTGTGGCCGGTGTGATAGGACGTGAAAAATTTGCTTACGATGTTTGGGGGGATACCGTGAACACCGCCAGCCGTCTCGAGTCTTCGGGCGTTGCCGGACGAATCAATATTTCAGCGGCGACCTATGAAGAGGTGAAAGACTTCTTTGTCTGCGAGCCTCGCGGCAAGGTATTGGCGAAGAACAAAGGGGAAATCGACATGTACTTTGTAAATTCCGTAAATTCCGAGCCGTCGCCAAAAAGAGAATGAGTTGGGATTGCCGTTGCTCCGCGGGATTGATAAGGTATCAGCCTGTGCTGACCAGAAAAGATTTACTGAAAATAATACAGGCTAGAATAGACGACGCTGACGCCTTACATGCTGCGGGCAGATTCGATGGTGCGATTTATCTTTGTGGTTATGCGGTTGAAGTAGCCTTAAAACGACGAATATGTATTACGCTGCGACGGCCGGGGTTCCCATCTACCACTGCTGAGTTTAGGAATTTCCTAAGCCTAAAGACTCATGCGTTGGACGTACTACTGGCACTCTCCGGCTACGAAAAAAAGATTAAGAAGGATCCAGCTAGCTTCGCCGCATGGTCTGATGTTGGCTCTTGGGACCCTCAAGCGCGTTATAAACTTGTTGGCTCCGCATCAATGCTGATGCCCAGAAAGTAATAAATTCTGCTAAGATGCTGGTAAACAAGCTATGAGAAAGCTTCTAGAAAAACTCACCAAATTAGAACTCATTCTTGCGCATCAAAAGGGACCCTTTGACTTATTTGCGCTGTTCCTGCGCGAAGACGGTTTTGATAAATGGGACTTAGTGGCGTCAGCTGCCTGGGTTGAAAAAGACTATGACGACGCCTTGGACTGCGTCACGCGAAAGTTAAATTCCCTTTTGACTACCCAAGAGCTGCTTAAGATTTCGAAGGTAGTACTGATTGATGAGTTCGATGAACGGGTGAAGAACATTCAAAAAGCAATTACCGTTGAACATAAACCTACCGAGCTTCGCGAGAACAATTTCTTTGGGCTGAGAATTGAGTTGGCGTATGTCATAACTTCCAAGGTGCAGGCGGACAGATTTTTGGTGATACAGGTTTGGGAAGTGCTGACGGAGATGTGGAGAAATGGTGAGCGAGCCGTCTATAGCGGAGACGTTCTCAAGGCTTTAAGGAAAAAGAACGAGCGGGTACCGGTTGGGGCAATGCGAAGGGCTTTCGAATTCTTGATGACTCTTAGATGTATTCGAGCCGCACGGTTTGTAGATCGTGATGGAATTAAGGAACACGGGGCTATGACGATCACGTCAGTCATCCCACATTGTTCGCAATTAGAAACCTATTTCGCTACGCAAGACCGCATTGATCTTTTAGGATTAAATGGCGAAGTCTTTCACCTGGGCCATGAGAAGTGGCTATTGCTGGTCGATGATGTAGTGGAGCATCAAGCAAATCAACTTACTTACCATCTTCATTTCATAAACGAGAATGCGCCTCTTCAGGAGCGAAAACTGGATCTCACGATTTCATCCGAGACTCTCGCGACAGAAAAGAAAGATCGACAAAAGCGTCCAGAACGTCTCAGAGAATGGATGTTTGGTTGGTTATTTGAGAAACGACCTATACATGCACTCAACTTCGACGAAGAGATGGTCTTTGAGCATGCGTAAAGACCCGCAGGATAAAATCAGCATTACACTTTTGCGTCAGGCCAAGCCCCATTCTCTATGCAGCGTTGCCAAAGAATCTGCTGCCAATTACCGGGATCTCGCTCCGCCGGATAAACAGAATCCCCGCGCTCAAAATGAAGACGATGACCGCCAGAATGAACAGTAGGCCGCCGTCGTCCTTAACCACTATTCCAAGCCGAGTCAGATGGCTCAAGATCGCGCCGGTTATCGTGCCCAATGCGAGGACTGCTCCTATCGTCACCGTCGAAGGGACCAGCAGCAATATCACCGCAACCAGTTCGATGATGCCTGAGCCGATTCTTCCCCAGGGCTCCGCGCCGAGAGTCGCAAAGATGTATTTCGACTCCTCGGCTCCGGTGAACTTGAAGAACAGCGTCTGAAAGAGGATCACCGCAACTAAGATCTGAAGTATCCAGCTCGCAACGTTCTGTGGTTTCGTGAGCATCATTTATCCCTCCATTGAAGTCTCTCTATCTCACAATCCCTGGGTTCGGGGAATTTATTCCAGGTGTTCGTTGTGCAAAGCACGAATGCGGCTTGCCCCCGCTTGTTCTGCGTAGCAATAACTCCAAATCTGGAATGATTCCGACCTGCGGGTGGGGCCCTCTCGCAGGGCAAACGAGTGAATCGGGAATAACTAA
>DATIBX010000364.1:0-5057 GCA_035457105.1 Pyrinomonadaceae bacterium | reverse complement strand
CTGCCAAAGAACATGAACAATCCAGATGTTGATCGGAAGATTACCAACGAGTCGTCAGTTGTAATCTCAATTCCGAATGATGGTGAGTATTACCTCGGGAAGAAGCGTGTACAGATGGAGCAGCTAGCTGATGAAGTCGATAACATGCTCGAAAAGACCAAGAACACGCAGGATCGAATTGTATACATCAAGAGTGGTGTCGCAGTTAGCTATGGAAACGTCGTGAACGTGATTAACGAGCTTAGAAAACGAGGCGTAGATCAAGTGGGGTTAGTGACGGATAAGAAGAAGAAGGATTCTTCGGTCCTTAATCCTGCTACGCCCTCGATTTGATTCAAAGATCTGAACGGTGTTGGTGACCCCGTGCACTAATCCTTCCGGGTCCCCACTCAACACCTATGAGTGTAAGAACACAACCCGTCTCCTTATCCTTACATGGGTCGCGTCGGCTCAAAACCCTTCCCAAACAATCCCCCTAAGAAAGCCGCCCATTTCTTATCAAACCCTTTGACTCGAGAGTTGCGCCTGCCATTTGTCAAATTGATCCGAGGGACATTGGTTTGCTAGGGTCGGTGTCGTTTCCGAGAGTTCCACACCCCTGGATACACGAATTTCGGCAAGCTGAAAAAAATTTTGGATGGCTGTCGATTTTTCGTCTTCCCAACGACTATAGGATAAAGAACGATAAGTTAACGATTCCTGGGTGAACAGGAAACGAGTCACGGAAAACAAAACACAGAAAACGAGGAGAAAAAGAAATGCCACAGTATATTGTTGCTAACTACCTGCCCGACAACTTCGACCCGTCCACCGTAACCGAAGCGATGATGGAGGAGATCCACGCGCTCAACCGCGAAATGATTGCTGCCGGGGTGAGGAAGTTCGCTTGCGGAATTTCCTCGGCGAGCGCCGCAAAGACAGTGCGGAAGCAAACTGACGGTACAGTGTTGGTCACCGATGGGCCATACACTGAGACCAAGGAGCACATGGGCGGTTTCTGGATACTCGAGGCAGCAAATATGGACGAGGCACTTGCTTGGGCGCGCAAAGGTGCCATTACATGCGATGCGGCGGGCGAGGTGCGCGAACTTCTATTCTTCCCGGCTCCGGATGCAGCAACGGAATAGTCTGGCCGGCGCGACTCCGGAATATGCACCGTCTTGAACTATTGGATGAACGAGTCAGCGCGAAGCTACGGCGCTGGCCCACCACGAAAGCAAGAGGAGAAGAACGGTGAAATACCTCTGTTTTGGCTACTACGACAAAGGCAAATTCGATGGCATGACTGAGAACGAGCGAAACGCTATGTTCGATACATGCTTGGAATATGACGACCATCTTCACGCCAGCGGGCACTGGGCTGGTGGAGAAGCGCTTCAGGGACCGGAGACCGCCCTGACCCTGTATTGGAAGAACGGCAAGGTGGCGACGACCGACGGCCCCTTTGCCGAAACCAAAGAACAACTCGGCGGCATTCTCGTCCTTGAGGCGAGGGACATGAATCATGCCCTACAACTCATGGGCCAGCATCCGGCTCTGACGTATGGCAACATTTTCGAGATTCGGCCAGCGGCGGATATGAATGAAGTGATGAAGGCAAGCGAGCAGCGACGGAGACAGAACACTGCACGATGAACACGGCGTCGCGACTTCGCTATCCGGACCGCGGCTTTGGTTTAGCTTTGGGACTCGCCTGCTGCCACTTCGTTGGTGAGGAGTTTCGTGTTTGGTTCGTGTGACTTCGTGGATCGTTCCGTTTATCCAGGAAAAGTGAGACGGATCCACGAAGTCACACTAACCAAAACACTCCTGCCATTGAGATAAAATTCCATTTTGTATGAGCGTAAAAGCACAAATCCAAAAGTATTTAAGCAGCCAACCTGAACCGAAACGCAACGATATGGAAACGTTGCACAGCATCATTCTGCAAGTAATGCCGGCATTTAAATTATGGTTCCTGGATGGTAAAGACAGTGATGGCAGGACTGTTTCTAATCCTAATATTGGATATGGATCTCGCACTATAAAATATGCAGATGGAACAACCAGAGAGTTTTATCAAATTGGTTTGAGCGCAAACAAAACCGGGATCTCTGTCTATATCCTTGGTATCGAAGATAAGAAATACTTGGCCCAGACATATGGAAAAGCACTCGGCAAGGCAAGCGTGACCGGATATTGCATCAGGTTCAAAACTTTAAAAGATATAAACGCCGATGTGCTTGAAGCAGCAATACGATTTGGGTTTGAGAACCAGAATGAAAAAGCGAGCTGATGCTTGAGCGGAAATTGGGAATCTGATCTCGTTGCCGAAGTCAGGCACCATTGAAAGTCGTCGGCGAAGTCACAGATTGGGTGAGACAAACATCCGAGCAAATGGCGAGAAAAGTTGGCCATTAGCAAAGGAGAGATTATCAATTAATCTCCGAGTTTCTGTGGCTCTGTGGTGAATTAAACAAGATCAGAAAAGACTTGAAGGAACGAGATCATGAGAAAGATTACTGTACTACGGATCCACGAAGTCACACTAAACAACACGAACTAAAACCCTCGAGCTAGATGAGGCAAAACGTTCGGTGCGCGCCGACTTTAGGACGAACGGTCCGGCGCTCGGCCCACCCTCAACTCTCGAAAGCAGGACTCTCAAATGAGAAATCTAATCTTCGGAATCAACACTACCCTGGATGGCTGCGTCGACCACACCAAAAGTTTTGCTGACGAAGAGACACATGAATATTGGACGCACATCCTGCGAGAGGCTGACCTACTCGTATATGGACGTAAAACCTATCAATTGATGGTTCCTTTTTGGCCTGAAGTCGCAAGAAACCAGTCTATGGATAAAGCATCGAACGAATTTGCTCTAGCATTTGACTCCATCAACAGAATTGTTTTTTCACGAACATTAGACAGCGCTGAAGACAAGAATACGAGGATTGTTCGCGGGAACCTTCACGACGAAATAGTTAAATTGAAACAAGAACAAGGCAAAAATATTTTAGTCGGTGGTGTAGATATTCCCTCACAACTTATTGAGCTTGGTCTGGTGGATGAATATCGTTTCGTTGTTGGACCAATCGTTGCGGGAGAAGGTAGACGGTTGATGGAAGGTGTTAGCCTGCCTGAGAGACTGCAACTAAAACTTGTTGAGTCAAAGATTTTTAAATCAGGATGTGTTGCGCTTCGTTACTTGACGCAGTGACAGTAAATCTGCGACAGGCTGGCTACACCAGGAGGGCTAGAACAATGAAATACCTCTGTTTGGGATACATCGAGCCAGGAAAATTCGAAGGGATGGCCGAGGACGAGCTGTACGCAACGCTCGACGAGTGCTTCGAGTACAACGACCATCTGCGGGCCAACGGACATCTTGTTGCCGAAATACCGCTCCAGCCTCCGGAGACCGCGTTGACCCTGTACTGGGAAAACGGCAAGGTCGTGACCACCGACGGCCCCTACACGGAAACCAAGGAACAGGTCGGTGGCATTCAGATCGTTGAGGCGCGAGACCTCAATCATGCCGTTCAGCTTATCTCACAGCTTCCAGGCTTTAAATACGGACTTGGCCCGGTTGAGATACGTCCTGTTGCGGACATAAGCGACATGATGAAGGCCAGCGAGCAGCGCCGCCGACAGAAGGAAACCTCCGGATAAGGCCAGTCCTTGGAGTGCGCCGGCCCGGCGGCGCTTTGTTATATGAGCTTTCTGATCAGAACTATTTAAGCACTGATTTGATGCTCAGCTATCTGTAACGAGTAGCAGGCCGGCGAAGGCTTTGAAAAGCGACGCCGGGCCGTCGCACTCCAAGGACAACCTCAAAAACCCGCCCTTATTTTCGACTCCTGAAAAAATGTAAAAAAGGACTTGCGAAACCGAATGGTTGCGCTTATATTTGCAACTGAATGGTTTCATAAAACCAAAACACGAGACATGAGAAGAGACATTTTTCAAGCCATCGCCGACCCGACAAGACGAGCAATCATAGCCCTGATTGCCATGCAGGCTATGACGCCGAACGCACTTGCCGAGCATTTTGACACGTCTCGGCAGGCAGTATCCAAACATCTGCGGATACTGACAGAATGCGAGCTTGTGACACAGGAATACCAGGGCCGGGAGATCTATTACCGGCTTGAGATAGAAAAAATGAAAGAGATCGACAAATGGTTAGAGCAATACAGAAAGATCTGGGAAACCCGGTATAGCCAGCTCGACGATGTACTGGCGAAGATCAAAAAACAGAAAGAGGGAAAATAACATGGAAATGGATTTTACTGTCGACAAACTGACGAAGACGGTCTCCATAACCAAAGAATTTGCGTTCGAGCTTTCATTGGTTTGGGATGCATATACAAAACCGGAACTTCTTGACCAGTGGTGGGCTCCAAAACCCTTGAGGTCACGAACAAAGGTTATGGACTTTAGGGTTGGCGGACGAAGGTTTTATGCGATGGTAAGTCCAGATGGCCAAGAGCTGGGTTGGGCACTTCAGAAATATACTTCGATAAGTCCGAAAACCAATTTCAAGTTCTTTAATGCCTTTGCAGACGAGAATGAGAATCCTGAGCTGCCGGGCTCAGATTGGGACCTGACTTTCAGCGAGCAGGACGAAAGGACAAAGGTCAGTATTTCCATTTACAACGAGTCCCTCGAACGATTGGAGAAGTTGGTCGAAATGGGCTTCAAGGAAGGAACTATGTCGCAAATGAAAAACCTGGAAGAACTGCTCGCGACTTTTGGGAAACGACAATAGGAAATGTATCGGATTGAGAGGCTCAGGTATGAATTGGGATCAAAATATGAAGACAATAGCTTTTTTTCTCGCGATGCTCCTGACAATGCTCCTGTCGGGTGTCGTATCAGGGCAGCAAAAACCAACTACGGGCTATGCGCCGGTTAACGGACTAAAAATGTATTACGAGATCCACGGCAGCGGTGAGCCTGTGGTGTTGCTCCACGGCGCGTTCATGGCAATTTCAGGCGACTGGAATGATTGGATTGGCGAACTTTCCAAAACGCGGAAAGTGATCGCCGTCGAGATGCAGGGCCACGGGCGC
>DATIBX010000363.1:0-11324 GCA_035457105.1 Pyrinomonadaceae bacterium | reverse complement strand
ATTTCGAGGTTAGCGAAGAGCTGCCCGCAGCCATGGATCTGGTACGCCTGGCGATCCCGCACCGCGTCTACACGCAGAGTCATATTGATTATGTAGTTGAGGCGATCTTGCAGGTTTATGACAGGCGTGAATCGATCCGCGGTTATCAAATCATCAGCCAGCCAAAGTTTCTGCGCCACTTCACCGCGCGATTCGAGCCAGTTGATGTACTAACAAACCTGGAGAAAGTTAGCTACCATGGAGACCAAGTACTTTTACACAACTGAAGTTGAATGGACCGGTGAGCGCCACGGAGCTTTGCGCGCGCCAGTACTACCGAATATGGAAGTCGATGCTCCACCTGAGTTCAAAGGGCACGAAGGAGTCTGGACACCGGAGCATCTTTTTGTAGCCTCCGTCAACTCTTGTTTCATGACCACATTCCTTGCCATTGCTGAAAACTCAAAACTGGAAGTTGTCAGCTTTAGTGCGGATGCAAAAGGAAAGTTAGAGAAGTTAGAGGGACAGGGTTTCATCATGACCGAGGTCATACTGCGTCCCAAACTTCTCATTAAGCACGCCTCTGACGCCGACCGCGCTGGCCGCATTCTGCAGAAGGCAGAAAGGAGCTGTCTAATCTCCAACTCGATCAAGACGGAAACGAAGCTCGAACCAGAAGTCAGGTTCCTCGGCGAGTGAGAACGGGTTCAAACCTAAAATTAGGCCACTCTGCACTCGTTTGTTCTCTCCTATTTTACTATTGCAAATATTTCTTCAGCTCGGCGGCTGCATGTTCAAATAGCGAGCGAACCGCTGGCTCTTCCGCCAGGCCATTTAGCAGACCAAAGTCGTGGATCATACCGTCGTAACGGACAGTCGTGACTTTCACTCCAGCTTCGTCAAGCTTGCGACCGTAAGCTTCACCTTCGTCTCGAAGGATGTCACTTTCTGCAACCTGTAATAGTGCGGGAGGCAGTCCTTTCAACTGCTCGACACTAGCCTGCAAAGGCGATGCGTAGATCTCTTTCCGCTGTTGCGGGTCAGTAGTGTAAAGGTCCCACATCCACTTTATTAGAGGCGTAGTCAGGAAACGTTTGTCGCCGAACTGCCTATACGATTCCCTCTCGAAATTTGCGTCTGTGACTGGCCACATCATGATGTGAATTTTGATGTTCGGACCGCCTTCGTGCTTGGCTTTCAGTGCGGTGGCAGCCGTCATGTTGCCGCCTACACTATTGCCAACAACCGCCAGGTTTTTACCGTCCACGTCGATCTCATCACCATGTTCAGCAACCCATTTGGTCGCGGCGTAAATCTCGTTAATGGCTTGGGGGTACTGCGCATCAGGGGTTCGGGTGTAATTGACGAACACTCCGGCAAATCCGGTAAGAACCACGAGGTCGCGCACCATTCGCTTGTGTGTCGGGTAGTCGCCTAGCACCCAACCACCGCCATGTACAAAAATGAAGACCGGCAGCGTACCTTTAACGCCTTCGGGACGAACGATGTTCAGTTTGATCGTATAACCGTCAGCTGAAATAGTCTTCTCTGACTCTTCGATGCCGGAGAGATCAACTTGAACTGATGCTTGCGCACCAACGAGAACCTCGCGTGCCTTTAATGGTGGTAAGGCTTCGAGCGGTGGCCCCCCTGCGGAGTTCAACACATTCAAAAATGCTTTCACGCCACGCGAAAGGCGTGGATCAACTGCAACGTCAAGAGGTCTTTCAGACTGTACGTTTGGACTGCTCATGATATCTCCTTCCCAATTTCAGCATTGTTGTTACTACGGCAATCGCCGCAGACCTCGGTTTCAAAGCTGACAACAACGGTATGAAGCCGTTAGGGCTGCGCGTGAACTTCCGATCTGCATGCGGTTCCAGTGCTTCTGCAGTAATAGCGAATGTATGTGGTCGCTCAAAGACTACCACAGTGCTGCGCAGCTCGACAGCAAGTGCCCTCCACTGTCGGTTTCTTTATGTTCTCGACACAGCCTTTACGAAACCTTGTCAAAAAAAGATCTTAAGAAGTTGCTAGGGAGAGGAAACAAGGTTGGCAGAGTGACGGATATCTCCTTCACTCGCGTTTAATGATGAAGACCGTTTTGTCATCAATCAGATCCCCTTCTCCAATCCGAAGTCGATCTTCGTCGACTTTTTTGGCGTGCTCCAGAAGCGCATTGCAAATGTCTCTTGCTGATTTCGAATAGTTTTCCAGCATCACGGCTTCAAGAGTTTCACGGGCCTGCTCATCGCTCCCGTCATATACGCCGTCCGTATAAAGAAACAGAATGTCGCCTGAACTCATTAGCGTAATTTCGGCAACATCGGAAGAGCTGGCTGGCCTACTCCGCAGTCGCATTGAGAAATACCTCTTACGGTCAGGATGATCGGAGGGGATCTGCAAACCTAACGGCAGGAACTGGACCATTCGATCTTTATCGAGCTCCACAAATTTTCGATATTCGGCAGAGAATACCAGCGGCGGTGGATGTCCAAAATTTACAAATCGGAAATAACCATAAGGATGCACTTCACCATAAAGCATAGTTGCAATCTCGCGAACATTCTTTTCACTCACACCCAGTGCGTTACGAGCTGTAACCGAATGCGCCAAACGCAGGTTAAGGTTTTCAAACAGCTCTGGCGTGGTCGTTCCGTGGTGATCAAGATCAGAGAGCATGAAAGCATGGAAGGTGTCGTGAACAGTCGAGGCAATTTTTGCCGCAATAAGTCCATGCCCTTGTGCGTCAACCAGCAGGACTCCTGCCGTACTGTAGAGCTCGTCGAGGGCTTCCGCGACCCGCACTTGTTCTGAGCTTCGTGCGTCTCGATATTCGACTTCCATCTCGGATTTATAGCCCGGTCTGGATCTTAACCACTGCACATGATCATCTACTGAATTACGCGGTGCCACGCCTGGCGGCAGCGGATCGAGAAATTCCTTCGATAACTTTAGCGCCTGCTTGATGCGTGCATGGATGTCGTAACGTTGCTCGAAGTTTATATATTCAAAGAGATCTCCGCCGACCGTTTCGACTGGAACAGAATTCCCGTACATCTCGATTCCGGGTATCTGCGGAATCGAGCCTTCCACGGGCATGAGGCGTTCACGCAAATATTCATCGATGCTCAGATCAGGGTGCTCAATGGTCATTCCAAGATTTTGCCAGCTTCCGGCGTTCTTGTCTTGAGACGAGCCCGATCGAATGGCGTTGTGAGGCGGATTTGGTCTGGTCGACTCGCTAATAGCAGGCCACGCCCCAGTCATTGACGCCGCCATTCTTTGTCTGTTTTACCAAAACATTGAACTTACCAGCTTGGTCTGGTGTTAATACCGACTCGATCTTTTTGATCGTTGCTGCACGCAGCGGACGGATCGATTTCGCCACCTTGTCGGAGTTGCCATGCTCAGATTTTTTGATTCTTTCACATTCTTCGGCACATTCCTTATATATAGCTGCAACTTTAGCTCTCTGCTCATCCAGTTAATTTCAATTGATGTTGCAGACCTTTTGCTTTTACCGCGGGGCTAGCCGCTGAGTGCTGTGTTGAAACGGTTCTTCGACTCGCAGTCGCCGTGAACCTCGTGCTGAAGCTCGGGGAGAATGAGATGGATTTTTGCAAGAGTCTCTTTCGCTTGTCGGTCACGATGACGCTTAAGCTCAAAGGCGCGAGACAACTACTGACCGACAAGCTGAAGCATGTCAGACATCGTGATAGTCTAGTATCGGCGGAACTAAGCTAGTTCGGAGGTCAATAGTGATCGAACTGTTGCTCAATCAACGACCACGGAGTCTTGGCAGCTTTGAAGTAGGGCGAGTACTACCGGCTGCTAAACGTCGCATGATTGGGCCGTTCATTTTCTTCGATCATATGGGACCAGTCGATCTGCCCCGCGGACTCTCCCGCAAAGCGGATGTGCTTCCTCATCCGCATATCGGTCTCTCAACTGTGACTTATTTGTTCGCGGGTGAAATCGTGCACCGCGACTCAATCGGTATGGAGCAGGCAATACGACCCGGTGAGATGAACTGGATGATTGCCGGCAGCGGAATCACCCACTCAGAGCGATTCGAACGAGCGCGGCGGGAAGGCGGTCCAATTCATGCAATTCAATCGTGGGCCGCACTGCCAAACGGTCAGGAAGAGGCGGCTCCCGCATTTGCGCATCACGAAGGAAATGATCTCCCGGTTCATCGTGACGGCGGCTTATCCTTACGTCTGTTGGCAGGTGAAGCGTTCGGTTTGCGCGCTTCTGTGAAAACGTATTCGCCACTATTCTATGTGCATGTTGCGCTGGACCAGGGGGCACAAATCGCGTTGCCGCGGAAATACGAAGAGCGCGCGATCTTTCTTGTTTCCGGCGGTGTAGAAGTAGACGATCACGCAATCACACCGGGCCAGATGGCGGTATTTAGCGCGGCCGCCGACGCAGACGCTGTCGTCAAAGCAACTACGTCGAGCGTGCTAATGCTGTTGGGAGGCGCACCAATAGGCGAGCGATTCATCGAATGGAATTTCGTGTCGTCTTCGCGTGAGCGCATCGCGCAAGCCAAGGCCGATTGGAGTGCCGGTAGAATGAAGTTGCCTGATTTGGATAATAAAGAGTTCGTTCGGTTGCCCCCTTATCCGCGAACGAGTGCCGCGCCGATGTCATAATTATTTCTGTCCTTATATATATAGAGAGCCAGTTCGGTGGATCATTACTGCCATGAATGACACGCTTCAGTACCTCGTCAGGCACGGTTACATCGTTCTTTTCGCTTCAGTGCTGTTGCAGCAACTCGGGGTACCACTTCCCTCCACTCCTTTCATCGTCGCCGCGGGCGCTCTCGCACACACTGGTCAGTTAAGCTTCGGCGCGACCATCTTCGTTGCCTTCAGCGCGGCCATGATCGCAGATCTTGTGTGGTTCGAGATTGGACGACTCCGCGGCACTCGCGTCCTTCAGTTTCTTTGCCGAATTTCACTTGAGCCTGACTACTGCGTTCGACGCACCGAGAACACCTTCCAACGATATGGCGCAAAGACGTTGATCGTCGGCAAGATCGTTCCTGGCATAAGCGTTCTGGCTACTCCGATGGCAGGCGTCTACGGGCTGGCGCGTTCGCGCTTTCTGCTCTTTGACGGACTGGGCATCCTGCTCTGGATTGGGGCGTTCGAATTGCTCGGCTACTTGTTCAGCGATCAGTTGGAAGATGTTATCGCGTACGCGTCCCGCTTCGGCGGATTACTGACCATCCTTTTTGTTGGCGGCCTTGCGGGATACATTGGGTGGAAGTACGCGCAGCGACGCAGATTCCTTCGCTCTCTACGCGTCGCACGTATCACTCCCGAGCAGTTGAAAGCGGAGCTTGATTCAGGCGCGGACCTCGTGATCGTTGACCTGCGCCACGCCATGGAGGACGAAGCCGAGCCGCGGACTCTGCCCGGCGCGATGCGACTTCCTGCTGAGAACCTTGAAGAACGTGGAGGCGAGCTACCACAGGGTAAAACTTTGGTGCTCTACTGCTCTTGACCAAACGAAGCTACGAGCGCCCGTGTGGCGCTCGCATTAAAGAGGCAAGGAATCACAGACGTACGACCGCTCGCTGGTGGATTGGAAGGTTGGTTGGCACGCGGGTATCCCGTAGTGTCGAGCGAGGGTTGACGCCGAAATAAACTCCCGAATGCAAGGACAAATTCGAAGATGCTGAAAGTGACCGTCATCACTACGGGTGGCACGATTGAGAAAGTTTACTCGGAGCAAACCAGCGCCGTTGCCAACCTGGATAACCAAATCGATCGATATCTTGGTCGACTACGGCTTCCCGACTGCGAAGTACGCGTAATGCCGCTCATGAATAAAGACAGTTTGGAAATGACTGATTATGACCGTAGTTCGATACTTGCACTCGTCGAGCAGATGTTAAGCGAGCACTCGGCAATCGTAATTACTCACGGCACGGATACAATGGTCCAGACTGGTCTCTATCTGAAGCAAGCGATACCTGAGCTGAAAGTTCCTATTGTGCTTACGGGCGCGATGACGCCACTGGGTTTTGAAAGTAGCGATGGTTTGCAAAACCTACCGAGAGTCTCTTTGCTGTTCGCATACTTTATCCCGGTATTTATGTCGTAATGCACAATCAGTTCTTCCCAATTGATCATGTGCGAAAAGAACGTGAAACTTCTCGCTTTGTTTGGATCGATTGAGATAGGAGTGCTAGCATTCGCCACTCTATGGAATCAATGCTTACAGCCGACTTCATTAACAAGTTATTTGACGCAGAACTTCCAGAACCATCACATTGGGAGTCTTTGTATCCTCCGCGCAATCTTCCCGATGGTGCGATCGTGACTCGTTTTGCACCAAGCCCAACAGGCTTCCTGCACACAGGCGGCGTTTACGTCGCCACTCTCGGCAAGAACCTCGCACATCATTCCGGTGGTTCGTATTTTATTAGAATCGAAGACACCGACCAGGCGCGCGAAGTCGCGGGTTCGCGCGAACAGTTTGCACGCGCCTTCAAGTACTTCCATATCGAGTCGGACGAGAACGACGCGAATTCAAAGTGGGGACCTTACGAACAATCAAAGCGAGAGCTGCTCTATCACACATACGCGCGCGAGTTGCTGCGGACAGGCCATGCGTATCCATGTTTTTGCACACGCGAAGAGTTGGCCCAGATGACGGAAGAGCAAACTGCCCTAAAGATTCAAACTGGATATTACGGCACATGGGCGCGTTGCCGAAATCTTTCGCAAGCCGAAGTCTCGAGCCGTCTCCAATCCGGAAAACCTTATACGATTCGGTTTCGTTCACCCGACGGTCCACCTAATCGCGTCGAGTTTGTTGATCTGATCCGCGGTCGAATCGAGCATCAGGACAATATGAACGACGTAGTGTTGTTGAAGAGTAGCGATCAAACTCCGAGACTCCCAACTTATCATTTTGCTCACGTGGTTGATGACACGTTGATGAGAGTTAACGTGGTACTTCGAGGTGAAGAGTGGATCTCTTCGGTGCCATTGCATCTGCAACTATTTAAGGCACTTGACTTCCTGCCGATACCGTATGCCCATATCGCTCCGCTCATGAAATTCGACGGTGCGAGTCGGCGCAAACTCAGCAAGCGAAAAGACAACGAGGCCGATGTTGCGTATTACATTGAATCCGGTTATCCGGCAGGCGCGGTGCTACATTACTTAAGAGGTCTGGCCAATAGCAGGTTCGCTGAAATGACGTTCGAGGAATCGGCGTCGGCGGCACTCAGTTTAAAAGAGTGCGGAGTGGCTGGTCCAATCTTCGACCTGGTAAAACTCGAATCAATCAGCCGCGAGTTTATCGCGCAGCTTCCCATCGAAGATGCGCTGGAAAGTTTGCTTACCTGGGCTCGAGAATACGATTCGGAGTTGGCAGCAATACTATCCAGCAATTTGCCGCTGGCTCGACGCATCTTTGCGAATGAGCGAAATCCCGCAGTGCAACGTAAGGATCTTGCTAAGTGGAATGAATTCCGGGCAGCGTACGGTCTGTACTTCGCGGAACTGTTTTCACCAGTAAGTGATCCTTCAGATCCTCGCTTCGCTCCAGTCGAAGCCGAGATGGTGGTCAAGTTAGCTAAAGGCTTTGCGGACTCATATCGGCATGAAGACACCAAAGAGGCGTGGTTCGAACAGATCCGCAGCCTGGCGTCCGCTAACGGCTTCGCCCCAACTGCTGGGCAGTACAAGAAGAATCCAGAGAATTTTGCCGGCTCGATCGGTCATGTGAGCAATGCCATCAGGATCCTCCTCACCGGTCTAACAACGAGTCCCGATCTTTTCCTCGTAGCCCAAAACCTCGGCGAGCAAGAAGTATTACGACGTGTCAGAGCACTCACCTGAACCAACCTTTCTCTGTGCGACCTTTGTGTTCTCGGTGCCTTTGTGGTGGAATCTTGGGCCGCATTTCTAACCACAGAGTCACCAAGAACACAAAGGCCGCACAGAGTAGAACCCACCCTCCATCTTTTGTACACTAAACTATCAAATCAAACCGGAGAACATAAAACGTGAGTATTGAAGAAGCGACAGATAAGACAGCTGGTGGGCCGTCGAACTTTATTAGAGACATCATGATCGAGGACATCAAGAGTGGCAAACATGGGGGCAGTATACAAACACGATTCCCTCCTGAACCAAACGGCTACTTGCACATCGGCCACGCCAAAGCGATATGCCTCGACTTCGGTTTGGCCGCGGAGTTTGGTGGTAAATGCAATTTGCGTTTCGACGACACCAATCCCTCCAAAGAAGAAACTGAATACGTTGATGCCATCATGGAGGACGTGAAATGGTTGGGCTTCCAGTGGGATGGTCTCTTCTATGCCTCTGACTACTTTCAACAACTTTACGATTGGGCCATTCAGTTGATTAAGGACGGAAAAGCCTTCGTATGCGATCTCAGCGCCGATGAAATTCGCGAGTACCGCGGCACGTTAACAGAGCCCGGCAAGAACAGCCCTTATCGCAACCGCTCCATCGAAGAGAATCTCGACCTGTTCGAGCGCATGAAAAAAGGAGAGTTCCCGGATGGTACGCGAACGCTGCGAGCGAAGATTGATATGAGCTCTCCAAACCTTAGCTTGCGCGACCCGGTCATGTATCGAATCCTCCACATGGACCATCATCGTACGGGTGGTGAGTGGTGCATCTACCCAATGTACGATTACGCCCATGGCCAGTCGGATTCAATCGAACACGTGACACACTCGATGTGTACCCTGGAGTTCGATAACAATCGTGCACTCTACAATTGGTTTATCGAAAACCTCGGCATTTTTCCTTCGCGACAATACGAGTTCGATCGACTGTCACTCACGCACACTCTGCTTAGCAAACGCAAGTTACTGAAACTGGTTGAAGACGGACATGTCGAGGGTTGGGACGATCCGCGTATGCCTACCCTGTCGGGAATGCGCCGCCGCGGATACACACCTACTGCCATTCGCAACTTCGTCTCGAGTGTTGGGGTCTCGAAGACAAATGGCATTACCCAGTTACAACAACTCGAATACTTCCTGCGCCAAGACTTAAACCAAATTGTTCCGCGTGTGATGTGTGTGCAGAAACCGTTGAAGGTGGTGATTGAAAACTATCCGGACGATGTCGTGGAAGAGATGGATGCTGTCAACAATCCGGAAGATAGTTCTGCGGGAAGCAGAAAGATTCCTTTTTCGAAGACGATTTTTATTGAAGAGGATGACTTTCGTGAAGATCCCCCAAAGCAGTTTTACCGGCTCTCTCCGGGTCGCGAGGTGCGCCTCCGTTATGCTTACTTAGTTACTTGTACGGAAGTGATTAAGGACAGTGAGGGAAAGGTTGTAGAACTTCGCTGCACTTACGATCCAGCTACACGCGGCGGTAACACACCAGATGGTCGAAAAGTGAAATCGACGATCCACTGGGTTTCAGCTGAACACGCTTTAGCAGCAGAGGTCCGTCAGTACGACAACCTTTTTCTGAAGGAGGATCCTAACGACGTTGAAGAAGGACACGACTTTACCGACAATCTGAATCCTGATTCATTAACGTTATTGCAGGATTGTAAAATCGAGCCAAGTGTCAGAGATGCAGACCCTGGAACAAAATATCAGTTTGAGCGACTTGGTTATTATTGCGTTGATCGCGGCGCGGAAGACAAGTTGGTGTTCAACCGAACCATTGGCCTGCGCGATACATGGGCCAAAATCGAAAAGCGCGGCGCCTGAGCAAGTCGATCCAGGAATTTAAGAGTCGGTTTTTAGATAGGACTTATAGGACTTATAGGACTTATAGGACCTATTTCACGGACAATCTCGGGTCGTTTTTCTCGACAAGTGTCTAAGTCATTCTCATTTAGGAGGCCCGAAACCACGTCCATGTAACCAACGGCATTTATTCCATTGTCCGTCTTCCACCAGACAACTTCATCCAGGTCGCCAATCTGATACTCTTCTGGTCCGGTTTTGGTTTGTAAGGTAATACAAGACATTAAATTGTCCTCTCGTTCGGTAACAATCTAGTGCCCGCTTAAACTTGTGTTGAGAAGTTTACCATTTCAACGAGTCCGTCCGGAATCGTGGACAAGCCTCGTTGACCGCCGTGCGAAGAAGACCTGGGGTTTTCTCTGTGCGATCTTTGTGTTCTCGGTGCCTCTGTGGTGTCGGGTTCATCGTACTTTCCCCACCACAGAGACACCGGGCCAAACTCAAAACCAATATTCGTCTCTGAAACTATAGCGACTTCAAGTACTCGACTAAATCTTTCTTTTCCTGCTCAGTCAAACTCAGCTTTTTGAAACCGTCGTAGTGGTTGACCACGTCGAGCAAAGTTGGAAAGCGACCGTCATGGTAAAAGCCCCGTTTCATGTGTGAGAAGATCCCACGCAACGGCGAGGTGCGATAAGAATTATCTGGAGCACGATTGGCATGGAAGTCGTCTATCCCTATCTCCGAAGCTTTGTGAGTGTTCCAGCCTGGCTCAGTAAAGAGTGGCGGCACATGACATTGAGCACAGGTCGCCTTGCCGTTGAAGATTTTTTCCCCACGAGCGGCCGCCAGTCGATCAAAGCTGCCCTCTGGCGGCGTCGGCGGAGGAATCGCCAGTTGGTAAAACTGGAGGGCGCCCAGTTTCGCAGTCACCATGTCCGGATCGCTCCGCTTGTTTGCAAACCCCGCTCGTGCTGCAACTGGGTACTTTAGCGGGTCATTCAAGCGCGCATCGAAGAAAGTGCCCTGTCCCTGCAGCTCAAGGTTGGCAACGAAGGCGTTCCAGTAAGTTACGCCACCCCAGCCGCCACCCCATGTATGCAGGTTCACTCCAGCCATCCCAAATGCAGGTGGTATGAGCACGGCGGCCGACTTTCCATCGGGCCGAAACGCCTTGCCGTCGAGATTCAACTCCGCATCAAATTTTCCTGGTCCCCAACTGGCAAGCACTGTCTTGACTGTTGCCTCATCAACTCCGAGCAGACTGGTAAGTGGACTCAAATCCGGAGCGAGTGACACGATGGCGCCCACATTTAGATCTTGATTGGACCAGCCGTCAAGACGGTGTCCAATTCCCGGAGCGAACGCGTCGTCAACCGTCGAATGACAAACTGCGCAACTGAGACCGACGGCCTTGAGGCTACCGTTCGGGTTGAATGTTCCCTTCACCCCAAGAACCGCGTCGAGCTTGATTAGAGCTAGTGTGACTGCGGGGTCGTCGAGGTCTACCTTGCCTTGCTTGATCTGATTGACCAACGGTTGTGGCAATGCATCCACATCCACCTTCAGTCCGACCGCTAGCGCAGTTTTCGGGCTGACACCCGCACCCACGCCACCCAACTTAGACCCC
>DATIBX010000362.1:0-2321 GCA_035457105.1 Pyrinomonadaceae bacterium | reverse complement strand
GAAAGGAATCTTTCGTGATTATCCCCCTCGCATCTTCATCGACGGCCAGGAGGGTGGCCATAACTGGACCACGCTCGACAAGTATAAAGAGAAGTACGAATCATCACTTTGGAAGAAACAGGGCGAGGTCGCACGCAAATTAGGTGGGCACGGGGGAATGGATTATCTGATGTGTTACCGGCTGGTCCAATGCCTGCGAGAAGGTCTCGAGCCCGACATAGATGTGTACGACGCGGCGGCATGGAGTGTGCCGGGGCCACTAAGTCAGATTTCAGTTGCGAGGGGAAGTGTGCCGGTGAAGTTCCCGGACTTTACTCGCGGGCTCTGGAAGACCAAAAGAAGTCCGTTGCTTACGGTTGAACCAGTCTAGAGCGTAGAAGAAGATCTCTAAATTCATTCCGCGCAGGGTTTCTGGCCCATGCGTCGCAGCCACCGGAAATGAGACGAAACTCCCGATCGAAAAGAGGTGTGTTCGCGATACTCGATTCCAAAATCGCGACAAGTCTTCTCCACTATTTGTGAAAGGGTCGGATAGTTGACGTGACAAATGCGAGGGAAAAGGTGATGTTCAATCTGGAAATTCAATCCACCAAGCAGCCAACTCTGCACGCGACTTCTGCGGGCAAAGTTCACCGTAGTTGCCACCTGGTGAACTGCCCACCCATTCTCCATCGAGTTTGACTGAGCGTGCGGCAATGGGAACTCGGCCTCCTCAACACAATGGGCCAGCTGAAACACAACACTAATGACAACCCCCGCCAGACTCACGATGAGCACATAAAACAGAAGCACGGTAAAGACGGGATGAAACAAAAGTGGTAATGCCAGCGCGAATGTGAAGAAGATCAACTTACCGCCCATAAACCCTACCAGATCCCAACGCTTCGGGCGCGGCATTCGTGTTGATCCAACCCGGCCCAGAATCACGTCACGAAAGTCATCATAAAAATGCCATTTGATCACGTTCAAGCCGTAGAGTGGCCACAAGTAAAATTGCTGCCAACGATGAAAGCTGAATCTTTTCTGATGCGGAGTGAGCCTGCCGAACGGACCAACATCAATATCGGCATCCTGGTGCGTGATATTCACGTATGTGTGGTGGACGACAGAATGTTTGCAATTCCAGACATAAGAACTGGCGCCCACCAGGTCCAACGTCTTCGCCATCAATCGATTGATCCATTCGTGATTCGAGTACGCTTGATGACCTCCATCGTGCTCGATATTGAAACCGATCCCTGCCATTGACAGGCTCAGCAGAATGGCGAGTGGAAATGCCTGCCACCACGTGTCAGCAAAGAACACCAGTAATGTATAGGAAGCAGCAAAGAGGGTCAGAATGATGAACGTCTTGACGTACATCGATGGACAATCACGTTGACGACGACCGGACGTGCGAAAATATTCGTCGACCCGCCGCCTTGCTTCCTTTTGAAAAGAGTTGTCATGCGCGAAGGTCAGTCGACTCTCAGTCTGATCATGAATAGGCGTGATTAACATTCGTTTGAAGACTCCACCATTATAAAGTCTTTGATGCTCGCCTCGGACGGGTCTGTCGTCGTCTGACAAAAAGATTACAAACCTAAACGGCGAAGAGCCTCAACACTTCCGCGCGATGATAAGTTTGCGAATGGATTAGCTACTTCCTGGAACTAGATCGGCTGCGTGGGCGAGTGGTTGCGATTTTTATTCGGGATTGGCGTTTCTGGTTGGTTTTTTCAAGTATATCGCCTGGCTGGCAATCGAGGGCAGAACAGAGTTTTTCCAGGGTATCGAAGTTAATACCCAAAGCCTTGCGTTTCTTCAACCGCCATAACGTCGTATGGCTAACGCCTGTCTCCTTCGCTAACCAGTAGAACGTCCGGCCATGTTTTTGAAGTAATTGATCGATGCGAATCTCAATCATTCCGGGGGCCTCCTCTCGTGGGTATTTACCATACACGAAACTGTTGTTTATCCAAAATATATTGCGTGTTTGACATATATGGTGGCAGCGGCGTAAGCTCGCCTCAACTTGAACCCTCCCCCCGCAGGGAGTTTTGGTAGCTAACCTCTAAGCCGCAAAACTCAGAGCAAAAATCGTTGCTGGTGAACTTAATTTGTTTGAGCTGGTTTTGTATGACTATAAGCTCGGAACAGTTCCAGGAGATTTGCGGAGGCGTCTGGCGTGATCGTGTCAAAGTGCTTTCAGGGCGCGGTTCTCTGACGGGCGAGGCCGCTCTCATGCGAGCCGTTTACTGGCGGCTATCTAAACTGGGAGTTGAGCATATCCTTGCCTCTGATGACTATGGCTCGCCTCGTGCGGCTTCTTCGTACAGCTT
>DATIBX010000361.1:0-28076 GCA_035457105.1 Pyrinomonadaceae bacterium | reverse complement strand
GGCTTTCTTTCTCTGGAATTCATTAGGATTAGACTTCGGCGGCCATAACGGGCACTATACAAGTGAGGTTTCGGTCGTTCAACGGAACTTACGCCCAGCAGGAGAATTAACGAGTGGAAGTCACGAAGGCACTTGCGGCACTTGCACCGCTCTACGGCAAGGACAACATCGAGATTATTACCACGGACGGCAGAAGGGTGAGGGGAACAGTTCACAGCATGAAAACTACGCAGGCACTCACCACGCCGAGCGTCAAGATGCAAGTTGCTGACGGAGAAATAGTGAAGATTCCTTTCCCAAACATTGCGGAGATCCGCGATCATAACTAACGCGCCAGGGCGTTTCGGATGGAGGAAATTGAACCAAGGGAGGTTAGAAGATGTCGAAAGCTCAGGCCGTCACGACTTACAAACCGCTCGCGTTTCCCGCCCTATTCGCGTATATTACGCCGTTTTAAAAATAACCTATTTATTGATTGTTGGAGGATTTTTTGACAACGGGCTTAGCAATTGAAGATTTAGGCAGTCGGGTTGCAACCGTTTGGTCTGAGCTGCGGCCAGCTACTCGCGGCTTTGTTGAGCGTGCCCTACAAGCTGGGTCTGGGAACCCACAACCTACCAGGAATTTTCACTACGACGCGCGCGCTGATCTGGAATTGAGCCGCTTTCTCACCGCACTTGACGATAGGATTGCTGAGAAAAACGACGGAGTCGATCTCGCTACAACTGTCAAAGTTAAGACAGTTGCAGAGGCATGTGCGGCAGTTTTGCAGGAGAAAACTGAATCCGCGGAGGTCTTTTCGCAGTTGGTGCGACGCGCGGACTCACAGCGCGATTACAAACGTATTGACGCTCTTGCTGACGCACTGAACACGCGTTTTCCCCCAAGTGAGCTTTGCGAACTGGCGCGCTCACAGGATCCGATAGTCAGAGAACTAGCAAACGAAGCGTTGGCGAGATGTCCAATCTCGATACTCGCAACTCTGCTTAGCGATCCAGTGGATTCGGAAACTGCTCGAGCAGCCTTACGACGTCAAATTGTTGAGTATGGATCCGAGGAAGCGCGGCAGATTGTGAATGTGCTCGATCAGAACGACGAACTGTAGGAGATTAGTTTTTCCCGATGTCGTGAAGCCGCTCTATTACCTGATCAATTAACCAATTTGGTGTCGAAGCACCCGCAGTCACTCCCACCTTTTTTACGTCAGCTAAGTCAGCAGGATTAATCTCGGCTGGTGTTTCAATCAGATAGCTTTTCACGCATTGTTCCTGGCAGACAGCCAACAGTTTGACGCTGTTGGACGAATGCCGACCACCAATTACGTAAAATGCGTCGACTTGGCCCGCCAATGCGCGAGCAGCGTCCTGTCGATCTCGAGTGGCCGAGCAGATCGTGTTCACAACTTGAGGTTCGGTGTCTGCCTTCTCGCGGACAGCCTCTGCTACTTCGAGGAATGTTTGTAATTTGATCGTTGTTTGCGAAACGACTAAAGGCGAGCGGAGCGGTGGCAACGTGGCCACTTCGGCGGCATCGCGCACCACATAGGTATTATCGGGAGCGTAGCCGACGACTCCAATCATTTCCGGATGGTCCGGATTTCCGGCGACAACAACATCGCGACCCTGTATCGCAGCACGTTCCGCCAGGTGTTGAACTCGAGTAACAAAAGGGCAAGTGGCATCGATCACTTTTGCGGCGCGACTCTCCAAATCGCGTTGCACCTGTGGAGTGACACCGTGGGCTCTGATTACTGCAATCGTGTCGGCTCCGGCTTCATCAGGAGAGTCGATGGTAGAAACTCCCTGGGCGCCGAGTCGTTCCATTTCCTGGGCGTTGTGAATCAATGGCCCTAGCGAGCGAATCGGGCGGGCGCCGTCCTGAACGGCTTCTTCAACCAATTCCACGGCGCGTTCAACACCGAAGCAAAATCCGTATTCGTCTGCTAAAAGGACTTCCATCGAGTTAATGTTACCAATCTGGTTATGCGGTCGTTTCGGAAGAAGACTGGTGTTCACATTTCGCTTTCCACTCTTCTCTAAGTTTGTCGCCCCCGGCTACGCGTCCATCGATCCATTCGATTTCAAAGTCGACTGCGCTCCGGATTTGGCTCAACACCGCCTTTTTCAGGTCGGCGAGAGCGTGAGCTATATCTTTGGGCATAATGGCGTAGGAAATATCACCTATTTGGTTAAGCCCGTTGCAAACAGCGTCAACAACCTCTTTAGCCGAGTCTCTCGCTTGTTCCATAACCTTCTAAACCTCCAGAACGCCTCAAAACAGCGGCGCAAACGATTCTACCACTAAGTGCTTTACGCCAGCACGACTGCCCATGTTCCCGGTGGTGTCCTAATCTGAACCTTCGCTGTGAAACTATGCCGGGAGCCCTTTACGGGCGATTTCTTCCATGGCCTCACAAAAGCGATCGAGTTCGCCGAGGGTTGTATACACGTTTGGCGTGATTCTTACGCCGGTAAATTCTTCGTGAACGATTGGAGTGGTGAAGATGTGATGCTTGCTGAATAGATAGCTGCCAATCTTCACCGGATCGACGCCGTCAATCTTTACGTTTGCGATCGCGCATGATTGATTGGAATCAAACGACGTATTAAAGCCTATCTTCGGAACTCCTTTTAATCGATTCATCCAGTAACGCGACAAGTATCTCAGTCGAGCTTCTTTTCTCTTACCCCCGATACCATTGTGAAACAACAACGCTTCACCAATGGCTAGCCGCGGCGCCGCAGAGTGCGTTCCAATCTCTTCAAACTTACGAATATCGTTTGCTTGCGTCACCTCCGCTGCCATCAACGGCCAGAGTTTTTCAATCTTGTCGCGCTTGACGTAAAGCAGGCCGGTACCTTTGGGAGCGTATAACCATTTATGCAGACTCGTACCGAAGTAGTCGCAACCAAGGTCGCCTTGTTTGAAGTAAAACTGCGCAAACGAGTGAGCGCCGTCAACGATCGTTTCAATTCCTTTTGACCGAGCCAGGTCGCAGATTGCTTTTATGGGAGTGATCTGTCCGGTGATATTTACCTGGTGCGAAACGAGAATCAGTTTGGTCCGGCTGGTAATACCCTTTTCGAATGCGCTTGTAATTTCGCTCAGATCTTTAGGAGGGATCGGGATTTGGACCAGCTTGAGGACAAGGCCTTCGCGACGTTCCCGTTGTCGCAACGTCGTCAACATCCTCCCATAGTCCTGTGTCGTGGTAAGGATCTCGTCGCCCCGTTTGAAATCCATTCCCATTAGAAGGATCTCCAGTGACTCTGAAGCGTTACGAGTGATAGCGATTTCTTCTCGATCGCAACCAAACAGTTCCGCCAAACCAGTCCGAATCGTTTCCGATTGCGGCTCAAGTATCTGCCACATCGTGTAAGCGGTTGCGTCTTCCTGTTGCCAGATGTAACGGACCAAAGCTTCGGTCACGATGCGAGGACTTGGAGATACTCCGCCATTGTTGAGATTGATAATTCCGCGAGTGACCGTGAAAGCGTTTTGAATGTTGGACCAATAGTCTTCATCCCTCGCCACTTGAGCTGGGGTGAGATGTGCGACAGATTTGTCGGCCGCAACTACTTCCTTCAGGAGAGTTCCGATAGAAGCAAATGAGGCTGTTGCCAGACCAAGGCTTTTACCGGACGCTTCCAGGAATGCCCGGCGGGGGAGTTTATGAGTTTTCATAATTCTTGCCTTTTTCTTTGTGCTATCTCTGCGTTCTCAGGTGACTCTGTGGTGAAGCCTTGGGCCGTCGTTCTAACCACCGAGTCACCGAGAACACAAAGATCGCAGGGAGAAAGATACGCGGAGCGAGAGCGAAGTAAGCGCTATCGTTCAAAAACTATGTCGCCGTTGATTACTGTCATGACGCAGCTCGTTTTCAGAATTTCCAGCTCCGGGATCTTCATGATATCGGCTGAAAGAATTGTTAGGTCTGCAAGTTTTCCTGGTTCAATTGTTCCACGAAGATTCTCTTCGAATGCGGCATACGCTGGCCAGATCGTAAACATCTTGAGAGCTTGCTCTCGTGTTACTGCTTCTTCGGGATGCCATCCGTCCGTAGAAAATCCCTTCTGATCCTTGCGCGCTACGGCGGCGTAAAATTCGATCATCGGCTCGCCTCGCTCAACCGGTGCATCCGAGCCGCCGGGAACAATAACGCCTGACTTAATAAAGCTTTCCCAAGCGTAGGCACCCTTCAGTCGCTCAACTCCCAAGCGGCTCGGTGCAAAGAACAAGTCTCCAATCGCATGTGATGGCTGCATTGAAGGAATGATCCCCAGCTTGGCGAACCTTGGAATATCAACCGGGTTTACAATCTGAGCATGTTCAACTCGCCATCTCGGACTAGCTACTTTTCGTTCTGACTCCGGAACGTTTTTCAACGCTGCCTCATACTCATCCAATATAAATCGATTGGCCTTATCTCCGATTGCATGGGTCTCTACTTGAATCCCCTGCTTCAATGCGGCCACGAGCATGGGTCGCAGATCTTCTTCCTTTACGGTGAGAAAACCCGATGTGTCAGCAGCGTCGGAGTACGGTGCCAGCAGCGCAGCACCCCTTGATCCAAGGGCGCCGTCAGAGACGACTTTGATGGTTCTAACTGTCAACCGATGCTGAAATTCTCCAACTATTGGTCCATCCTTTATTAAGCGGCTTGCATTCGGGCCTGGACCATAAACTGCTTTGTAGATTCTCAACTTAACCAAACCATCGGCATAAAGCTTTTTGAAAAGCTCGACCTCGTCGTAACTTCCGCCCGCGTCCTGAATCTGAGTCCATCCCAGAGAGATATCACGCATGGCCGCAAGGACCACCGCTTTTTCCGCCTCTGCTTGAGTGGTTCCTGGTACTTTGCGCCGGACCAAACCTTGAGCTGCGTCGAGCAACATACCATTCGGTTCACCAGTCTTTTTGTCTTTGGAAATTTCACCGCCGAAAGGGTTCGGAGTTGTCTTATCAACTCCGGCGATCTTCAGGGCAGCGCTGTTGGCTACTGCTCCGTGTCCATCCGCACGGCCAAGAATTACCGGATTGTTTGGCGAGACTTTGTCGAGATCCCAACGAGTAGGGAACATTGGTGGCTGCCAATGAGTCTCGATCCAGCCACGGCCAGTGACCCACTCGCCCGGTTTTGCCTGGTCCACTCGAGCTTTCAGCTTAGCCGACAAATCCTGAAGGCTCGAGGTACCTTCCAGATTGAGTGTCATTTCGCGAAAGCCGACGCCGGACAGATGTTGATGTGCATCTGTGAAGCCGGGCAATACCGTCTTGCCTTGAAGGTTGACCACTTTCGTGCCTTTGCCAGCGTACTTCTCCGCATCAGCGTTTGTACCGACGAAAATGATTCGATCGCCTTTAACCGCGACTGCCTGCGCGGTGGGTTTCTGATCGTTTGCTGTATAGACATCTCCGTTCTTAAACAAGATGTCGGCGGGTGCAACTTGTTGACGCGCTGGCATGACACTGAGGAGCATCAAACCCAGGATTATCAGGACCAATTTCATTCTCTAACTCCCGGTAACTTTAGTTGAAATTCGTAAACGATCGAAGTTGTTGGTGTGCGGAAGTCTTATATCACAGTCAGATTGGAATGGCGGTGCGTATGAATTCTTCCAGCTCAGTCTTTGTTGGTAACGCGGTTCGCGCACCCAGCGCGCTACACTTCATCGACGCTACGGCATTACCTAATTTGGCGCTTGTCTCGATGTCCTCTCCATTCAGATAACCGTAGAGGAACCCGGCGTGGAATGCGTCACCGGCGCCCGTTGTATCACGACAACCACCCGGTGGGTAAAAACCGTGAGCCTCGATGAACTGACCATCGCAGTAAATAACGGCGCCGCCGGCACCAATGGTCATCCCGGTGATTGTGCATCCGAATCGTTTTTGTAATTCGACCAAAGATTCGCGCTGATGAGTAACGCCAGTGACCCGCCGCGGAAACTCTTTTGAGCCAATCATAATGTCGATAAACGGCAGCAGGTCGGGCAAGCCGCCGTACACATTGTCGATGTCGGCGCAGACTATGGTCCCGTTCTCTTTTGCGACCTTTGCCAACTTGAGACAAGCAGGCGGATCGTGCGCATCGAGATGCAGGACCTTTCCCAAAGCGCCAAACTCGGCGGGTGCATCGGCCGGTTGATATGCGAGGCGATCATCCCTGTCCCAGACGATGGTTCGCTCACCGCTACGAGCGTCAATTGTGATAAATGCGATTTGAGTTGTAGCACCTTCGACGATTTGAGCGTAGTCGACGTTCACTCCTTCTTGCTTAAGGGTTGACAGGCCGAAGTGTCCTTCCGCATCTGAGCCGAAGCGTCCTGCATATGCGGTGTTCATTCCGAGCCGTTTGAGAGAAACCATTGCCGATGCAGTTTGGCCGCCTGCTGATTGCTTGTGCTCGAGCAACCGCATCTTCGTGTCGAAGGCAGGGTATTCAGGAACGACTATCAGATGATCGACAGCGTTCAGTCCAAAACCGACCGCGTCAAAGTGCTTGTTAGGTTGAGGACCAAATGGGAAGTGCATGGGGTCAATAGTCCAATGCTGTTTGAGCCGAATAATTATCAATTATGAATTGATAATTAAGAATTTATAAGTTTCGTGCCTCCGAAGCACCGCACGAGTCCTCGATCTCTATTTTCGACTCACCCGTTGCAATTAATAATTCTCAATTATCCATTCAGAACGATCACTTTCAATGATTCGCTTTCGATTGCTCCTTACTGATCGTCTTAACCGGAGGCGCGGGCTTCCCGGGAAGTTTTACCGGCTGCTTCAACTTCGTCATGACTTCGACAATGGCTCGCTCGAGTTGCGGATCTTTTCCATTGATCAGTGACACCGGGTCGTTATCGACCTCTATATCTGGATCGACGCCGTAGCCCTCAATTATCCACTGTCCGTTCTTATTTGCTAAACCTGACTCGGGCACGTTTACCACTCCGCCATCGATCAGCTGACCGCGATTAGTGATCCCAACCACGCCGCCCCACGAGCGTTTGCCAATTAATGGTCCGAGTCCTGCTTCGCGAAACATTGACGGGAAAATGTCACCGTCTGACGCAGAGTTTTCATCAAGTAGGGCAACCATTGGTCCAATAAATACACCGTCGGGATAGGTTGAGGCTTGGTCATTTGTCCGCGAATAATTAAGACCTAGCAATTTTCGCCGTAGCCGCTCAATCAGCATCCGCGAAACGTTGCCACCACCGTTCGCACGAACATCAATTACCAAACCTTCTTTCGACAGTTGCGGGTAATACCACTTGATAAATTCACGGATGCCGTTTGCACCCATGTCAGGAACATGCAGGTATCCCACTCGTCCGTTGGTTGCTTTGCTGACTTTTTCTCGATTGCCATTTACCCAATCCAGGTAGATGAGATTCGTTTCGTCTGTGATCGGACGATATGAAACTGTTCTGGAACCCTGCATCGTAGGAGTCTTGTTTAGAGTCAGTTGAACGGGATTATCAGCCTTGTTTCGCAACAGCCGATATGGATCGTCCGAGCCTTTCAACTCTTCGCCGTCGATCGCCAGTACGTAGTCCCCTACACTCGCATTGACGCCGATTTCAGTTAACGGAGAGCGATACACGTCTTCTTCATTCTCACCATTGAATATCTTCGAGATGCGATAACGGCCCGATTGCTTGTCCAGTTCGAAACGTGCACCCGGAAGTCCGGATCGTGGACGCGGTGGAATTTGGAAGTCACCGCCATCGATATATGCGTGCTGAATGGTAAGTTCCGAAATCATCTCTGAGATGACGTAGTTGAGATCGGACCGGTGTGCGACATACTTGAGCATTGGTTTGTACTGCTCTCTCAGTGCGACCCAATCGTAGCCGTGCATATTTGAAACATAGAACCAGTCGCGATAGCGCCGCCATACCTCATTGAAGATCTGATTCCATTCTTCTGAAGGAATGCGGTCAACGTAGAGTCCAGCCGTAGAGACTGCTTTCCGCGTGCGGTCACCCACAGGCGTCGCATCGTACAGATTGAATCCAGGTCCCTGAAAGACGAGGACTTTCGAGCCATCATCCGACAAGACATAACCTCGAATATCTTCAGCCAACGTCGACTCTTTACGATCCTTGATCGAATAGATCTTCAGAGTGCTCGTGCGATCTGATTGGCGGCCGTAATACGGAGCGCCGCCCGTAACGTAAAGAAGATGTCCGGTTTTGGCGGACAGTCCAAAATAGTTATCAGCGCCAAGTGGTACGCGCGCGACTCGACTCGCAATACCGTCGAAATCTATAACTAGGTTGGCTGGCGGTTTTGGAGCAGCCACTTCGGGCGACGGACTCTCGGCCGGTTTTTCTGCGGGTGAAGCCGCGGGTGCGGGTGAGGCGGTCGGCTTTGTGCCATCGTCCGGCTTAGCAACCGTTACTTCATCGCTCTCTGGCGGAAAAGGATGTTTCACATCTTTCCTCAGCGACATCGCATAGATATAGGTTGGACGATTCGTAGCGTAGTTGAATTCAATATTTGAAATCTGAGGCTGAAACTCGTGATCACTTAGGAAGTAAAGGTAATTGCCTTGAGGATCCCAAGCCGGATTAGTTGAGTTGAAGTACTCGTCTGTGACGCGGTGCTTTTGATTATCAGCAGCGCTCCAGATGTAGACAGAAGAGAACGGATTTTCGTTTGGCAGTGTGAAAGCGAGATAGTTGCCCCTCGGCGACCAGGTGTAATCTCGAATTTGACCCCGACTGGAATCAGCAATCTCAACTACTTTGCGATCAGCCAACGTTAAGATATAGAGCTTGCCGTCTTTGTCGCTGAAGGCGATGCGTTTTCCGTCCGGCGCCCACTCGGGTCCATAGCGCATTGCACTGCCACCGTGAGTGATTTGCTCGGGCGGTTTGGAGCCATCCTGTGGTTGCAGATAAATTTCCTCTTCACCGCTCAAGTCTGAAATAAACGCGACTTGCGATCCATCTGGAGACCAACTGGGCCACTTGTCATGCGCTCCTGACGAATGTGTGAGGTTTCGAGTTGGACCCTTTTCGATAGGCGCACTAAAAATATCGCCACGAGCTGATACCAGGACGCGCTCACCTTTCGGACTGAGACTGGCTGACTCGATTAAGTTAGCCGCGGAGACTCGACTTGGCCGGCGTGCGATGCCTTCATCAGGCACGCTGATAGAGATGGCCGAACTCTTGCGACTCTTGACATTAAAGACCTGGAGCTCACCATTCAGCTCATAGACAATCTGGTCGTCGTTGTCAGAGCTGGGCCAGCGCACATCGTATTGTCGATTGCTGGTTATCTCGCTGGTCTTGCCGTTCGCTACATTGTACGAGTAGAGATTGAAGTGTCCATCGCGATCAGAGTTGTAGTAAATCGTGTCGCCGATCCACATCGCGTCGCGAGTTGGCCGGGGGCCTTCGGTAATCCTCTTTGCAGCATTCGTTTTTAGGTCGAAGATAAAAAGCTGGTTTGCCTGGCCGCCACCGTATCGTTTTTCCGAACGAAAGTCTCGCGATTGCGGCGAATAGACCATTTGCAACCCATCAGGCGAAAAGTCGCCGGATCCGGCCGCGGGCATGGGCAAAGGTTCAGCTGGACCACCATCAACTGAAACTGAATAGAGACGCGCGATCGGGAGCGTCCATGAATCTCGCAGCGATTTGAAGTAGATCCGCTTTCCATCTTTACTCCAACCAAAAACCTGGTTGTCCCAGCCCCAGCGTGGAGCTAACGGGCCTCGCGCCGGATAGAAAGTTAGTTGTCGTGGCTCACCACCTGTTGTCGGTATAACGTAAACCTGTTCGTCACCATCATATTGACCCGTGAATGCAATCCAGTTTCCGTCTGGAGAGAATTTTCCAAATACCTCAACACCGGGATGGGAGGTGAGGTGGCTGGCAGTCCCTCCTGTTGAAGGGGCGGTCCAAAGATCTCCGCCATACGTAAAGACGACTTTGTCTCCGCGGATGTCGGGGAAACGAAGCAACTTGGTTTGTGAATACGTAGCATTGGACCAGGTAGTGACTACAGTGACAATAACAGCGAGACGGACAATCAAGTTTACGTAGTTGTTAGACAACGGATCCTCCTTCGAAACTCTTTGCGCGGCCGGGTCTGGGGAGACACTTTGGGCTGAAGAGCAAGCAGAATTAGAGCGAACTGAATGAAATGCAGACTACTTTCTATTTTTAAACGCGTCGTTCAGTTCTGTATGACGACTAGTCAACGGAACCTGACGACCATCGATGAACAGATATCGAACATGAGTACGTGGCTCGAGCAGATCGCCATCGGCGATAACGATATTGGCCATTTTACCCGGTTCGATCGAACCGAGCTTATCGGCAACATTCAGAATCTGAGCGGGGTAGAGCGTAACCGCTTTCAGAGCATCCGCTTTAGACAAGCCATAGGCGGCAGCCATGCCGGCATTGTATGGAAGATTTCGCACCTCGGCTCCTGCATCGCCGGTGGATATGCAGAATCGAACGCCAGCCTGCTGAAGCTTCGCGGGATTCTCGTACAATGTGTCATACGGATCGTCTTCACGCGAAGGTAACTCGAGTACGCCTGTAAGGATCACGGGAACATTTTTCTCTTTCAGGAGCGTTGCGACTTTCCAGGCATCATTGCCACCGAGGATTATCGGCTTCAATTTCATTTCATCGGCAAATCGAATCGCGCCGCGGATCTCGGCTTCCCGATCAGCGCGAAAAATGACCGGACGCTCACCTCGAACGTAAGGTACGAGCGACTCGAGCACTACGTTGCGATCTGGCCTTGGCAATGACGAGTCTTTGGCAAATGAGTCTTGAGACCGGCCATAACTCTCAGCGTCACGTAAGACTTTACGAATCTGGTTCAACTGCTTTTCATTCGCCGCCAGGGTCTCGGACAGATTCTGAGGCTGCTGCTGAAAACCACCAAACCCGCCACCGCCACCTCCGGAGATTCTTGGATAGTTGATGACCAATGTAGCGCTGGAAACGACGGCCATCTCTTTGGGGGTTGTCCCCAGTAGGTTGATTAACGTCGATTGCCCTGAAATCAATCCTCCAGCTGGAGAACTAAGAGTATTGGTTATTCCTTCAACTCGAGTGACTGCGATGTGCGCGCTATGGGGATTAATGGCGATGATTGCGCGGGCGTTTGGATTAAACTCTCCGACTTCTGCTGTATCAACAGTCCCATTTGCGCCTTGCGGCACTTCGACAAGACCCATGTTTGTACCGGCATCGATCATTCCCGGGAAGACCGATAGACCGCGACCATCAATCGATTGCGCTCCGGAAGGCGCATTCAAATTCGCCCCAACTGCTTCAATCTTACCGTCGCGAATCACGACGGAACCATTTTCAATGTCGGCGCCACTGACGGTAACTATCCTGGCGTTTCTAATGACGTAGGTTCCTCGCGGTGGCAGTACTCCATCCTGAATAGCAGTCTGTTGGCCCAACACACCTATCGCGCAAACCAGAACAATCCCCAAGATTATCGATTTTCTCACTATACATTCTCCACTTTGGAGTGCGCCGGCCCGGCGGCGCTTTGGTATCTAGAAACTTGTCTTAACTGCAGTGTGTTCAAAAAGCGGCGCCAGGCCGCCGCACTCCAAGGTTATGGTTGGTCCACCTGCTCCAGATCGTCATCTTCATGTCCTCGCGGACGACGACGCGGAGCCTGCGGAGATTGACCCTGAGCAGGTGGCTTATTTGCCTCGACCTGTTCCAGACTCGCGCGTTCCCTTGCCAGGTCAGCGCGACGCGAAAGATCTTGTTGTCGGTCAAAGAAAATCTCGCCGTCTACGAAAGTGGTGTCGACCCTGGAATAGACGCTAAGGGGATGGCCATTCCAGATTGCCACGTCAGCATCCTTGCCCACTTCGAGCGAGCCCACGCGATCTTGTATGCCAAGTTGAATGGCCGGGTTCAAAGTAATGAGTTTGAGCGCCTGCTCCTCGGTTAGATCGCCGAAGTGCATTGCTTTGGCCGCATCGATGTTCAATCGACGCGCTCGCTCGTCTGAATCTGAATTTACGGACACCACAATGCCGGCGCGAGTCATGATCGCAGTGTTGTAAGCAATTGCATCGTAGGCCTCAATCTTATAGGCCCAGGAGTCAGCGAAGGTTGACGCGCCTGCCCCATGTTGAGCAATTTCTTTGGCAACCTTGTAACCTTCGAGAACGTGCTGAAATGTTCTTACCTTAAAGCCAAATTCGTTGGCCAGATCGATAAGCATCAGAATCTCGCTGGCGACATAACAATGCGCGTGTACGTATCGTTTTCCTTCCAGTATTTCGACCAGTGGTTCCAACTGGAGATCACGTCTGGGCGGGATCAGGTTCTTCTCGCCTCTAGCCGAAGCGGCTCGATATTCGTCCCAGGCACGTTTGTAGTCGCGGGCCCGAGTAAAAGCGTCGCGAATAGTTTCTTCGACGCCCATGCGAGTATTTGGATAGCGACGTGTTATTCCCGGTTGATTGGGTGAACTTGACCGTTTTACATTTTCGCCGAGGGCAAACTTAATCCCGGGCATTGCGCCAGGAAAAATAAACTCCTCGGCGGGTCTGCCATATTTGATCTTTACGACAGTGTTCAAACCACCGATGGGGTTGGCAGAGCCGTGCAGCAGATTAAGAGTTGTGACACCACCCGCAAGCTCTCGATAGAGATCGACGTCAGTAACGTTCAACACGTCGCGAGTTCGAACCATCGAAGTTACCGCAAGCGTTCCTTCGTTGATTGTGTCGAGCATCGAATGTGAGTGACAGTCGATGATACCAGGCATTACAAACTTTCCGCTCGCGTCGATGATTCGCGCATTCGTCGAGGCGTTAAGATTTTTGCCAAGGCCCGCAATCTTGCCGTTGCGAAGCAATACGTCAGTGTTTTGCAAGGTACCGTGAGTGACAGTGAGTACCGTCGCGTTGCGAATCAGCGTTTCCGAAGGATTTTGACTAAAGGCATCCCGGCTGTAACGACCCGCAGCTACAATCGTTATGATGACTGTTAAGAAGACCCTCAAGGTTTTCATGACAATAAGCTCCATGAGTCCTAAGTTAATTAGGTTGGCTTGTGCGCGTGGCTGTAAAACTTCCGGGTGCGCGGCCTTCGATATTTATCGTCCCTCGAAGTTCGTTCCCGGCTGCAGTACCTGAGAACGTGGCCTCTTTAGTTTGTCCGTCAATATTTACTGGGACGCTGAACCGAAACTCCGGTAAGGATGACGCGTTCGCAATCTCCGCTGAGCCAAGAGTTCCCTCGATTGATCCACGTAGCCTGTCGCCCTCTTGTTGCAGATTCAGGGTGATTGTTTTTGAATCGGCTCCGAGATTAATTGTCGTGGTCCAAGTGCCACTCAGTGTATTGCGCGGTGTTGGACCAGCAGCCTCGGGTCGCAGGTCGATTTCGCGGCCATCGATAAAGACGTGAGCGACCCGGCTATTACGTTCGAAAAGATCTCCACGAGTGATGGTCAGGTTCGCGATTTTGCCTTTATCGATGGATCCCAGTTGATTGCTGACACCGAGAATTTCGGCTGGCCAGAGAGTAAAGGCACGCACGGCATCTTCAGACGATAGGCCTGCTTCAATAGTCTTTGCGACGTTCGGCAGTAAGTCAGACATATTCGCCAGTGATCCGGACTGAAATCCAAACCTGACGCCTGCTTTAGCCAATTTCCCTGCAGTTTGTTGCGCTTCGACCCGCTCTCTGAGGACTCGCAACGGTTCCGGATCGGCTTCGGGAAGTGCGGCAGTCGTACGATGCGGAAGATTTAACGACAGTAGGACTGGGACCTTCATCTGGGCCAACCGATTTGCCAGTCGTCCCGACTCTCTACCGCCCGCGATGATCGTTTTGAGTTTGAATTCGGCAGCCAGGTCCAACGCTCGATCAATTTCACGTTCAGTATTGGCGTACATCACCACGAGCATTTTGCCTTCGATTACCGGCGCGAGTGCGGCCAATGATCGGTCGAGCTCTGGGCGGCGTACACCATTTGGATTGCGCTCATAGATTTGCATCGAGTCGCGATAACGCTGAGCGTCGAGCATCATTTGCCGCAACGTGGCAAAAACACCCATGAGCGAGCCCGGATAAGTTCCACGTAACGGAGTAAAACCGATGTGCATCGCTACCGGCGAGCGCACGATCATTTGTTGCGGAGTCTCTCCCGCAAGGTTGATGAGCGCTGATTGGCCCATCCAGATGCCGGTCCTGGGCAAAGTCAAAGCGCTTGTGATGCCAACGTTCCGTGAGGCCTCCAGCTCCGAAGTACCAGATCTGATGACGTCTTCCACCATTACCTCTGGTTGCAAACCAGCAGGCTGAGTGGAGTTTGGACCACCAGGACTCGGACGTGTGGCTGCTAGAAAAAATGCTGCTCCACCACCTCCAACCGGAGAGGGAGTGGGAGATGGCTCAGGCAGTGCAAAATTGGTGTAGGAATCGATTAGACCTGGATAGACCGTCAGGCCGGTTGCGTCTATCACTCGAGCATCGGGAGGGGCCGAGACGTTTGACCCAACCGCGGCGATTAACCCGTTACGGACGACAATCGTTCCTTTGTCGATGGTCGAACCCGACACTGTCACGATGCGAGCGTTCGTGATGGCGTAAACGTCGATGCCGGAACGCTGAGCATGAGTGAAAAACAAAGATTGATTGGCGACGAGAAGTAGAGCGCTGAAAGTGACGAATAGTCGCAGGCGGACCTTTGGCATAGTCAACCAAAACCCCATCAAATTGGTTTACGAAAAGCTTTAACGCCGGTTAAGAAGACCCGACAGCAATTCCCGTTTAGGCAAGAGAGGTGAGAGCTTAAACTAAAATCGGATTGAAGGAAACTTGAAACAAAAGATCATCCACAGATCACGCCGATTACACGGATTTCTTGTAGTGACGAACAAGTATTTCGAGTGAATTTCTCAGTGCAACCTTTGTGTTCTCGGTGTCTCCGTGGTGGTTGGTCTTAGAATTAAAATCCACCACAGGGTTACAAAGACCACAGAGTCGGCACAGAGAGATTCAACTATTGGTTCAATCTGGATCCTTAGTTGCGGCATTGGTGATGCAACAGCGTGGCGCTAATGACAAACGAGCCATGGTTGAAACTAGAAAAGCCACCGTAAGAGCGGCGGCTTTCTGGTTATGTGGTTTTAAAGAGTAACTATTTACGCGGAGTAGGCGTAGATTTTGAATTAGCGTTGCTGTTTGCGACAACAACTTTCAGCATGTTCTTAACGCCCTTTACTCCTTCAACTGACTTTGTGACTGCCTCAGCCTTGGTCTTTTGCGCTACATTCGCAACAGATCCGGTAAGCGTAACAGTGGCATTGTCGACGTCGACATTGATGGTGGAATCTCGTAAATCGTCAGCAGCAGCTAAGTCAAACCTTGTTTTAACCCACAGCCAACCGTCGTTTAGACCAGTGCCAACCTTACTTCCAGAATCCTTTGCCTCGCGCTGATATCTTTCTTTATCTCGTTCGTACTCCTCGCGAGTTGGTGCGCGCCTTGACGTTTCGCTGATCGTCGGCGACGGCGTCGGTAGCGGGGTGTTGGTATTTCTCGCCAATGCATTGGCGTTGGTATTTACATTCTCATTTGTTGATGGCTGACAGCCTGAGAGAGCGAGAGTCAAAGCAGCTGTAGCAATGAGTCCCGTGACTTGGATTTTCATCCCTGCAAACCTCCTGAAGAATAAACGGAAGACAAGTTCGAAAAGCGTACGCCCGCATCAAAACATGGCAATAAACACACGACGAACTCGCCGAATGTTGATTGAAATTGGGGCACACTCCCCAACTGCAACCAACGGGCCGAAAGAGAGATCAGGAGGTTTTGCAGGAGAGAGACTTCTAGATTACCACTTCACGGAGCCTTCTTTAGAGGTATCGATTTCCGCGAGGTTCGGCACTTCGCCAAACAGAAAGCCTTTAATGTTGTCGAACAGAAACGTCTGAGCGTCAGGATTGGTTAAGTCGAGACCATAATGATTAATTATTTGAGTCTGCTTTTGCAGCCAACCGCTCCAACAAACTTGGCAAATCTCTTTGGCAATGCGCTGTCCAAGTTCGTTTGGAAAGGGGGCAAAACTTATTGCTTGGCGTTTTTCGCCGCAATGCGTGCACTTAATAATGTCGGCCATTCAAATTCTCCTTGTGACGAAATTATAAGCCCTTTATTGATTCAACTCATAATTTGCACACTCACTAAGGGGCGACGCCGACAATGCGCTTGATGATCGCGGGATCATCCGGCAGTAATCCCGATTTGGGCAGACGAGGCGTCAGCGTCACCCAGTTGCGATCCATCGCAAATACCCGCCGGAATAGTGGTAGAGAGTCGTCGACTCGGCCCATGGTTACCAGGGCGACGGCATGCCAGTAGATCATTTCAGCGTTATCGGGCACCAGTTTCTCGGCTGCGGAATATTCGCGCAAGGCGCCTTCGTTATCCTTCTTTTCGACGGCGAGGTCTCCTGCATTCATGTGATTGTAAGCGCGCTGCAAAGTAACTAGCCGTCTCAATTCTTTTAGCGGTTCCGGACTATCGTCGACCCGCAGATCGAAGATGCGATCTTTCCAGGGCAGACCGCTCGGCTTGCCAGTTACTACAACTATCGCCGCTGATTGCCGGCCTCGGATGTCTCCTCCGGCGGCTTGCGCAGCATCCAGGGCTGCCAACAGACGCGTCGCGAGATCACCTTTCGTACTCTCGAAGGCCTGGGCCATCGCGGGCCAAACTTTATCGTTAAGCATCAAGTTGGCTTGTACCGAAAAGTTCGTGCCGACAATATGACCGGCCGCTTGAATATCGTTCTTGCCGGTCCAGGCATCGACCCGTCCTTGCGCGTCGATCATTGCAACCTGTCTCACTTCTCGAGCTTCGTCTTTAGCGAGTAGTTCCTTCAAACTATCGGGACCGCTCTTGCCGGCGCGCATTAGATCCAAACCATTTCGGCCATAACTCGGATCGACAAACGATTGAGTGGCAATTGCTCCCACTCCGGCTTCGGCCCAGGCGACGGTTGTTCCAACGGAAAACCAGTGCGACTGGACCGCGACTCCTAACTCTCCAGTGACCGGGTCGCGAGCGACAATAGAAAACGTATGAACCGGACGTAGCGGGACCGTTGGTTTCGTTTGCGGTTCTTGAGCGTGAGCAAGACTAAATACGCACACCAACATCACGACAGTTACTATTCGCATATGACTCCTTCTTGTAGGGGCGGCACTCCGTGGCCGCCCCTCTCTCCATCAGGTTGTGCAGTGCCCTAAGTTGAAGAACTCTGTGCAGCCTTCGTGTCCTCTAGTAGACCACGTCATTTGAAAAGCGTATTAGCACAGTGCGTAACTTCTCACATCCAAGCGAACGACCTAATTGTAAGAGGGGCGGCCACGGAGTGCCGCCCCTACAACTTACCTTGTAGTTTTATCTCGGAGCTGGCGGTTGCGTCATTCTTGACGTCAACTGGGACTTCCCAGATCAGGGTCTTGATGCGGCAAGTTCCCGTATTGTCCTCGCGACAATAAAACAAGGTGACCTGGGCTTTAATATTTGCTGGCCCTGGTTCTGAAACACTAATGGGTATGCGCAAAGGGAGCGACAAGGATTTCGCGGAGCGTTGAGCATCCTTTGCGTCAATCTTTATCGACTTTTCCGTGTCTACCGAAATCTTGTATCGCTGTGGCGCCGCAGGATTCAGATGAAAGCCGTCCGGCAAACCTACATCGATCGTCAGGAAGGCATTAACGCCTGAGCGCAAACTCTGAGCGGTTGCTTTAAGCGTTTCCGAGTTTGGCGCACTGTCGGTAGATGATGAATCGATTGGCTGAGCCGGTGGCATTAAACCCTGGATTCGCAACGTCGATGTCTGCTTGGTCTTCAAATCGACCACACGGATGGCGTGATTGTTTGTGTCGGCTACGTAAATTCTATTATTGGCTGCCGAAAGTCCGCCCGGTTCGTAAAACGATGGTCTTGAACCATCTATCTGACCCGGTTTTCCGGTTCCCAAGAACGTCTTTACTTTATCTTTCGCAGGATCAAGTTCTTTGAGCTTGTGATTGTACGTATCCGCGATTAATAACTTGTCGCCGAGCGTCACGAGACCCAAAGGGTGCTGTAGTCGTACGTCATCGCCAGTTCCATCGATGTCGCCAAATTCGAATAGATCCCCTCCCACCAATGTCTTCACGTTACCTGATGTGAGATCAATTTCGCGAATGATGTTCGATTCACTGTCCGCGACGTAAAGATTTTTACCGTCGGTGCTCAGGCCCGATGGTTGCGCAAACCCAGCCTCCAGCAATGAACCGTCGAGCCGCGCTTCTCTACCTGAACCAGCGAAAGTTGAAATCTCATTTGATTGCAGATCCAACTTCCAGATCTGATGTGGACCAGCCATCGCGATATAAAGAGTGTGATTGATTAACTGTAGGTCCCAGGGCGAACTCAATGCAATCGTTCGAGCGGGTCCGTGTTCAAAACGTTCCAAAGACTGTTTGCCAGTGCCGGCAACCGTCTCAACTGTACGTGCCTTGAGATCAACGAGTCGAATCAGATGATTCTCGGTATCGGCTACATAAAGCTTATCGCCACTAAGCGCAAGGCCCTGCGGTCGGTAGAACGAAGCCCTGGCATACGGCCCATCAGCGGCGCCTCGCACGCCAGTTCCGATTGTCTCTAGTAGCGAGCCATCCAACTTTGTAACTACTATTCGAGTGTGGTTCGAATCTGAAATAAACAGCCTGTCGCTTGCGGCGTCTGCTAGTACTTTGCCAGGGAAGGCAAGCGGCAAATCGCCAACCTTGGCTCTTTCCAAAACCAGTTTGAGTGGTTGCTCATTCAGTTCGCCGCGGCTGCGAAATTCCGTCATAAGTTTGTCGATTGCCTGAGCGATGATCTCATAGTTACCTTCGCCCGAGACCATTCCGACAACATAACCTGCGGGATCAATTAGTACCTGTGTGGGCCAGGCTCTTACTCCGTAACTTTGCCAAACTGCATATTCCGAATCGTTATAAACGGGATGTTCCAGTTCGTAACGGAGAATTATCCGTCGAATATTTTCAGTCTCTTTCTCATTCTGGAACTTTGCAGAGTGAACCCCGATGACTACGAGTTGGTTTGCATACTTCGCTTCCAATTTCTTCAAATCCGGAATGATGTGAATACAGTTGATGCATCCATAAGTCCAAAAGTCGAGCAGGACTATCTTGCCCTTTAAGGCTGCCAGCGAAAGAGGTTTGTCCGTATTTAACCAGCCTCGGCCGCCTGTGATTTCTGGTGCGCGGACTCGCGCATTGTTCTGAACTGCCATTGAAAAACCTTTCAAATCGACCTGAGAGGAAGGGAGTGTTACCAGGTTAAGAATCAAGCTTAAGAAAACGCTAAAAAAGATACGCCTCAAAATTTCTGCCTCCAACTTTCAGTGGAACCGAAGGAATATGTACGTTTCATCAGGAGCATTTGGATTTTGGCTGCAGCACTCCGGACCCGCTTTGTTCCCGTCGCAAAATCCTGTCAGGAAACCTGTAAGAACATCGAAATTAAATTGTACGGCTGGGTGGTCTATTAAGGGAAAGGGCCAGAGTGACAAAGCGGTGCCGGACCCCCCGCACTCCAAAACAGGCTCATCATTTGTTTGTTCGCGACTGGCGTTGTAACCTAAATTTGTGAATGCCGAAACAGCGAACAAAGGTGATGCAAACGCCGGTCGAAAAGTGCGTGTAATGCAGATAGGTTCGTCATTACTCGCAGTTGACGATGATCTGCTGCTGGCCGTAGTTGGCTTTGTCAAGCCTACGCCGTTACCCTTTGCGCCACCATCGGTACTTGGGATCGTATCGATTGAGGGGAAAATGTTTACTGTTCTTGAGATAACCGCTGCAACTCAAGAGCGAAAACAATTGGCAGCGCTGCGTGGCGATGAACAATTAGCGATCGCAATTGACGAGTGCGCGGCTCCAATTGAAATTGACGATAAAATCATCTATCAACCCCGGGGTGAGACAACAGTATTTTCCACGGCGAGTTTTCGAGAGGGAGAACGGGAGATACCGCTGCTCGATGTGAAGAAGTTATTCTCAGGCATGCTGCGGGGACGCGAGCGCCGCCGGCGCAGATTCTAGTTGTGAACAATCAAGCCTTTACCATTCTTGAATATCCGCAGTTGCTCGGTTTGCTGCGACGCAACGCTCAAACTGAGAGCGGAAAACGACGCGTCGATCGGCTTGTGCCTATCTCTACCATCGCTGAGTTACGACAAGAGCTGACTTTGCTGACTGAATGTATTTCTCTGCGCAACCGCGGTCTCAATTGGGCCTTCAGCGAATTCGCGGACCCAGCAGAAATCCTTGCGTTATTGCGAATCGAGGGAGCCGCTCTTTCACCACTTCCGATGTTGGAGATTGCCAGGCTTTGCGAGCAGGCTCTGACTGTTCGCGCCACTGTCCTGGCCGAACGCGCCGATGTTCCGACGCTATGGAAACTCGTTGAGAATCTTCCTCGTGATCTCAATACTGTGGTCGCAAGAGTCTCGAGCAAGATCTTACCTTCTGGCGAATTGGATGATCGCTCAAGTCCCGAACTCGCTCGCATTCGTCACGAAATTACAACACTGCGCGGACGAATAACGCGTTCACTGGAAAGCCTGATGCGCAAGTCTGCCGAGGCCATCCAGGATGAACTCGTTACGATTAGGAACGATCGTTTTGTGATTCCGGTAAAAGCCGACCATCGTGCAAGAGTAAAGGGTGTAGCCCATGGATATTCTGCTTCAGGCGCAACCGCTTTTGTCGAGCCACTCGAAACGATCGATGCGAATAACGAACTCCAAGGCATGCATGAAGCTGAAGCCCGTGAGATTGCACGAATCTTGCACTCGTTGACTGACGAACTTCGCGGTCAGCTACCCGGGATCGAGCTTGCTGCCGCCGCAGTTGCTGAACTCGACTTCATCAACGCTAAAGCTATCTTTCATCAGAAATTTGATTGCGTTATTCCAAAAGTGACCGATGCTCCGCCCAATTCGAGTGGGGACCTCGAGCTGAGCGATGCTCGTCATCCGCTGCTCGAAGAAAACCTGCGAAGCTCGGGCGGAAAAGTCGTGCCGGTCTCGTTTGCGCTCGATGTGGATCACAATGCGATGGTTATTTCGGGAGCGAATGCCGGTGGTAAGACAGTCGTCTTGAAAACCACGGGATTGCTTTCCTTAATGGCTCTTTCGGGAATGTCAGTTCCAGCAAGTTCGGCGACTTTTCCATTTTATTCGTCAGTACTAGCCGATATCGGGGATCATCAGTCGCTAGCCTCTAATCTCTCTACTTTTACTTCGCATGTGGCAAACATCGCTCGCATGATTGAGCTCTGCGAACGGCCAGCTCTCGTACTTCTCGATGAAGTTGGTACAGGAACCGACCCGGAGGAAGGTTCGGCACTCGGTGTAGCGGTGGTGGATTACTTCCGCAATACGTGCAACGCTCATGTGATCACCACGACTCACTACAGCGGATTGAAAATGTACGCCGGGAATGAACCTGGTGTGGTCAACGCTAGCGTCGAGTTTGATCAGAAGACTCTTCAGCCAACATATCGCTTACTCGTCGGGCTCGCTGGAGCTTCTTCCGGTTTGGAGATTGCGCGAAGATTTGGAGTTCCGGGACGAATCATTACGAGTGCAAGTTCGCTAGTGCAAGACTCTTCTCGCCAGGCTACTGAGTATTTACGCCGAATCAAACGCGAGGCTGAAGAAGCGACAGAGTTGCGAGAGGCGCTCGAAGAAGAGCGCGCGGCGGTGGCCGAGAAGTTCGCATTTTTGGAGAAGGATGCAGCGAAACGGGAACGTGGTCGACAAACTGACTACGAACAAATAGTCCAACATGCGCTTCAGGATGTGGAAAGAAAATCGCGCGAGCTGCTCGCTCGTATTGAAGATCGATCGGAGCGATTAAAAGTAGAGCGGGAGGCGCAACGCAACATCGCGACGCTCAAACGCGAAATGCAACAGGCCGCACGGGCTCCAAGCTCGGCTCTCCCAGCAGCAGTGGACAAAGAGATTCGCATTGTTCGTGATGGAAAGGTTGTGACCCGAGAATTTGAAGCAGCACCGTCAGAGCCTAGCTATATCGAAGCCCCAGCGCGGCCTATAGTTATCGGGGATAAGGTCAGACTTCGTTCGTTCGGTTCAGTCGGAACGGTCGAGCAAATCAAAGATGGCGAGGCAGAGGTTCGAGTTAAAGCTCTAAGATTTCGGGAGAAGCTCGAAGATCTTGATCTGGTTGCCGCACAACCAGTCGCGAAATCTGAGAAGGGCAAGCTTGAGAAGCTCAAGGAGTCAGCGGTGCACGTTCAACTTCGTGGTGACCAGCGCTTAGAATCGGAGTTGAATGTTATTGGGCAGACTACTGATGAGGCGGTTGACTCAGTGGACAAGTTTCTGGACGAGGCTTCATTGGCTAGTTTGAGTCAGGTGAGAATTGTACACGGCCACGGGACCGGTGCTTTGCGGCGCGCGATAGCAGAACTATTGAGAGGACATCCGCATGTATCTCGCTTTATCGCGGCGCCCCAGGATCAAGGTGGCTCTGGCGCCACCCTCGTAGAATTGAAGAGTTAGGCCAACCAATCAATGCGTTACCCCCAGCCATTTATTGACGACCTTAAGCGACAAGCAGATATTGTTCGCGTCGTTCAGGATTACGTTGAACTAAAGAAAAAAGGCCAGAACTGGATGGCCTGCTGCCCCTTCCATAAAGAAAAAACGCCGTCGTTCTCGGTTAGTCCTCACAAGGAGATCTTTTACTGCTTCGGTTGTCACAAGGGCGGTAACGTTTTTAGCTTTGTAATGGAAATCGAACGCGTCGCCTTTCCAGAAGCAATCAAAATCGTCGCAGACAAGGTGGGGATGCCACTGCCGCAGATGATTGAGGATCCCCGCTTCGCCGCACTCCGTCGCGAATCTGACGACGTAATACAACTAAATACCTGGGCCCTCGAGTGGTGGCAACAACAGCTCATATCAAGTGGTGAAGGGCGTTTAGCTCGCGACTATCTCACGCAACGCGAAATTAGCGACGAGACTCGACAGACCTTTCGACTTGGATATGCGCCTGATAGTTGGGAAGCCATGTCCAGCTACTTGCGATCAAAAGGCGCCAGTCAACTGCAAGTCGATCGCAGTGGTCTGGTCGTAAAAAAAGATGAAGGTGGATCGTACGATCGGTTTAGAGGACGTTTGATCTTTCCTGTTATGGATGCCCAGGGAAAGCCGATTGCCTTCGGCGGACGCACATTAAAGAATGAAGACGCGAAATACATCAACTCGCCTGAGACTGCTGCTTACGTTAAGGGACGAAACCTCTTCGGATTGAATCTCACGCGTGATGAGATCAGACGTCAGGGATTTGCAATTTTGGTTGAGGGATTCTTAGATCTCATTGTTCCTTATCAGTTTGGTGTACGAAATATCGCTGCGAGCCTGGGCACTGCATTAACAGCTGATCAAGTGAAATTATTGAACCGGTTTGCGCACAAAGTCGTGGTCAATTATGATGGCGATCGTGCGGGTATACAGGCAGCAAAAAAATCGATCGAGCTTCTCCTCGCCGAAGATCTCGAGGTAAAAGTTTTAGTACTTCCAGACAATGCTGATCCCGACGAGTACATCCGAAAATTTGGCGTTACCGAGTATCAACAACAGAGAGTACAGGCAAAACCACACATACAGTTTGTGATCGAAAACGCCTTGCGCGATCGCAGTCTTAATCGACCAGCCGATAAAGCGGAAGCTGTGGAGGAAGTTCTTCCTTACATTCGTGCCGTTAACAGCAGGCTTCAGAAACGTGAGTATTTCGACATGGCAATGAACGCACTGCAAATCACCGACGTTTCACTTCGTCGAGAACTCTGGCAAACGATGCGTTCTCCAGTTGCTGTTCAAGCTGGAGAAGTCGGTAAGAGAGTTTTAAGACGCAGCGATGTAAAGCCAACAGTCGCGGAACGTCAGTTGTTAGAGTTGCTTTTGTCCGATCCACATGTGCGTCACGAAATGTTGAGCCGTTTAGAGAAATCAGATTATGAATTTCTGGCTACCGGAATAATCTTTCAAGCAATTGTCGACCTTGATTCTGAAGGTAAAGAACCAGATCTCGAGGGTTTAACCGAGAAACTTGCTGAAGATATTGAGGCTAAGGAGCTTGTTCCAGCTTTGCTGATTGGTGAAACCCAATGGGAGGAAGGAGATAACGCTCCTTCTTTCAGAGTCCTTGCGGAAAGGTGTCTTGACGCCTTACGGCTGGTAAATATTGATCGACGTATTCGTGAATTGAATGCCGAAATCGCTTCGGCTGAGAGAGTTGGGGATGAAACCAAGATGGTTGAGTTGATTTCTGAGTACAGCGGGCTGAATCGCAGGCGCCGTTCTTTCGAACCTCAGACTCAGGTTTAATGAGTTTTTGGATTTTTTTGAATTAATAGCCTTATAGGTTGGAGTGATAGTACCTATTAGGACCTATGGGACCAATAACGCAGTGAGTATTGAAGACAAGGACCGCGACGACGTAATGGAACGGCTGCTCGAGCTGGGCGGTGACAAGAAGTACCTGACCTTCGATGACTTGAATCGAGAGTTACCGGATAACGTCGTTTCGCCCGAAGATATTGAAGACGTTCTACAAAAGCTCGAGGGATCCAACATTCCTGTTGCTGATTCCGACGAACGTCTCCTCGAACAAGCTGCCGCGGCTGTCGCCGACGATGAGGAAGAAGAAGTTGACGAGGATGTCGAACTCGACCTCTCAGCCGGTGCCCTCGAAAAGACAAACGATCCAGTTCGTCTTTATCTACGCGAAATGGGAGTTGTGCCGTTACTCACGCGGGAAGGCGAAGTTGCAATTGCGAAACGCATCGAGCGTGGACAACTTAAAACCCAGAAAGCTATCGCCCGCTCGCCAATCGCCGTAAGAGAACTCCTGAAAATAGGCGACGATCTCGAATCTAATCGGGCCAACATTCGCGATATCGTAACCTTTTCCGAGCAAGCAGAATTGACCGGAGATGAGGACAAGGCCGAGGAGTATCGTGCTTGGACCATCGAAGGAATTCAGAACATCAACAAGCTCTACGCCGCCGGGCTAAAAGAGTTTGAAAAGATGTTGGAAGAAAACAAGGAAGCGAAGGGCAAGAAGACGAAGAAATTAACCCGCTTGCGCCGGCTCGTCGCGCGTATGCGTCTCGAAATTGCCCAGGAGATTGGCCGGCTTAACTTAACGGAGCGGGCCCGCCAGCGGCTGATTAACTCCATTCGCGCCGTTCATAAATTTGTTCGGGAAGCTGAGCGGGATATCGATAGCTGCAACGAGAAAATCAATCGCAAGCGCCTCAAGCCTGACGACACTCGCGAATTTAAGCGTCGAATTTTGCTGGCTAAAAAACGACTCGCGGAAATCGAACACCACAACCATGTTGGACCATCCGAAATTAAACGGGCACTCCAGGCGATCGTCATCGGAGAACAACAGACTGGTCAGGCGAAACGAGAGTTGGTCGAAGCTAACCTGCGGCTGGTGGTCTCCATCGCGAAAAAGTACACCAACCGGGGATTGCAATTCCTGGATTTGATCCAGGAAGGCAACATCGGCCTGATGAAAGCCGTTGACAAGTTTGAGTGGCGTCGCGGTTACAAGTTTTCGACGTACGCTACCTGGTGGATTAGACAGGCGATAACCCGGGCAATTGCGGATCAGGCGCGCACCATTCGGATCCCGGTCCATATGATCGAAACCATCAATAAGTTGATCCGAACTTCAAGAGCGTTGGTCCAGGAACTGGGTCGCGAACCCACCAGCGAAGAGATTGCAAGGAAGATGGATATTCCCGTTTCGAAGGTTCGAAAAGTATTGAAGATTGCTCAGGAGCCCATTTCGCTCGAGACTCCTATCGGCGAAGAAGAAGATTCTCACCTCGGAGATTTCATCGAAGATAAGTCGATACTTAATCCGGCCGATGCGGTGGTCGCTTCCAACTTAAGAGAAATAACTGATGAAGTCCTGGCAACGCTTACTCCTCGTGAGGAGAAAGTGATAAAGATGAGGTTTGGACTGGGGACTACGGGCTCGGAGCATACGTTGGAAGAGGTGGGCCAGCATTTTGCAGTCACTCGCGAACGTATTCGCCAGATAGAAGCCAAGGCGCTGCGTAAACTACGCCATCCATCGCGTTCACGAAAATTGAAAGCTTTTCTTGAGAGTGCGCCTCACTAACCAAGGGGTTTCCTGTTTCGGACTACTTGAAAGTCAGGAATGCACTGCTCTTTACGGTGTGATCAAACTCGTAGTTATAGGTGTAGCCCGGAAATTCGATTGGTTTAACGTATTGTACGGTTAGCTCGAGCCGATTTTCTCGCCGTTGTGAAGTGATTACGGCGTCCGCCGGAAAATTGAACTCGGCGGCATTCTTCTGCACCTGGCCCACAACCCATGTCTCGGGATACCCCTGCGCAGACCCCACGTCAACGCAGTGCTGCATAAAATCTCTCTGCGTATAAGCTTGAAATGCGACTGGGACATAGAGATATCCGGCGTAAGCGGTTGCTCCAAGAAAGGCCATTACCAACAAAAATTTTAACTGGGCGCCACCGCGTTCGTTTTTTCTTTGGCTTATCATCAGTGAGACCTTTCTATTCGTCGTCTCGAGATCCCTAAGCCTTCGAACAGCGAGAGTCCCAAGACCTTGTTACTAATCGCTCGCCCCTCAACAATCCTCGGCGAGCCTATATCGTCAAGCAACACCCAATTGATCTGTCCTCGTACACTTTTCTTATCAAGTTTCAACGCCGCTTTGATTTGCGTGACGTCCAACTTCCCGGCCGAGGGCAACCGGCCACAAAGGTTCACTGCTTCGCGCAGTTGCGCTAATTTGTCCGAACTCAACAGACCCAAATGTTTCGAGAGTTCACCGGCTACTAACATTCCATAACCAACCGCCTCACCATGACGGAAGTAACGGTAGTTGGTAACTTTCTCCAAAGCGTGTGCAGTCGTATGGCCAAAATTCAAAATGCGTCTCGACCGCGAGTCAGTTCTCTCGGTCGATTCGCGCTCGTCATTGACCACAATAGAAGCCTTAAACATGCAATGAGCATTAATCAACCTCTCAAATTCTGGCGTCGCGATGATTGCCTGGTCCAGGTGGAATCGTCGTAATAGGTCTACCGTTTGCTCGAAGAGTTCCGGGCTCGCTACGAGCGACTGTTTGACCATCTCACAGAAACCAGAGACGAGTTCGCGGGCAGGTAAAGAGCCCAATGTTTGTGTGTCGATGCAAACCGCATCGGGTTGATAGAAAGTACCAACCAAATTTTTTCCGGCAGTTAAGTTGATGGCGGTTTTGCCGCCAATCGACGAGTCGATTTGAGCTAGCAAAGTGGTTGGCATCTGCAGCAGTCGGATACCGCGTAAGTAAGTCGAAGCGGCAAACCCGGCAAGATCACCTACCACGCCACCTCCGAGCGCAATTACAAGATCGCTTCTTTCAAGACCAATTTCTGCGAAGGTGTTCACTGCTGATGCAAAGGTACGGAAGGACTTGTATCGCTCGCCGTCAGGAATCAACCACGGGAAGACTTTGGTGTCGGCGGTTTTCAGATCTGCCATGACTTCCAGACCGTAAAGTCGAAAAACGCGTTTGTTGGAAATGAGGATTAATTTCCCTGGAAACTTCCCAAAGGTTCTTAAAACGAGTTTTCTTAGGTTTCGGCGAATGCCATATCCGATATTGATTTCGCTCTGGCGCGATTCTTGTCGGAGGGAGATGACTTGCCGTTGCATTTGAAAGTGAAGTCGCCCGCTGTTCCCTTTGGAATCGAGCCCTGCGATTCTAGCACGGCGAGCGAAGTCAAATTCGCATTAGATTTACAAAGATGAGGATCGGGGATTCTTAAAAGCGAATGGGCGCGACATACGTGGGAGTGCGTCGCGCCCATCCATATTCGTGGTTACTGTCCTCACCCCAGCAACCACTTGAGACGGAGGATCCACCAACCGTCTCTCTTGCCCCACAATATACATCGCAACG
>DATIBX010000360.1:0-6924 GCA_035457105.1 Pyrinomonadaceae bacterium | reverse complement strand
GATTGAGCGAGAATGCCGCCGACAACTCGATTCTGGTTGTCGCGCCCTGGTCATTGACTTCTCCGACACCAAACTCGTCAACAGCATTGGTATCTCTATCCTGCTAGGCATCATCAACGTGGCTGAGAAAAATGGCGCCCGCATAGTCTTTTCCGATGTCAATATTCAAACTATTCAACTCTTTGAAATGCTAGGGTTGACCCGACACGTCGTGCTTGCCAAAGATGAACAGGAAGCACTCTCGAATCTCTCAGGTATCGATGCAAAAACAGTAGCCCATTGATTAGATGGAGCCATCGACCCAAAAACTGATCCACACGTTCGGTGCGCTAGCGGATCTGGGCCAGGAAGTTGCCAATACTGGTGACTTTGCGGCAATGGTGCGCACGTCGATGCACTTGCTATTGGGGACACTCGCACTAAGGCGTGGCGCTGTTGTTGAATGCGGCCATGCCGACTCACTGCAATGCGTTGCGATCTGGGGGCTTGATGACGCTGTCGCTAAAGAATTATCAATCGATGAAACCGAGCGAGCTACCTTTCTAATTGAAGACAATTGTGCCTTGAGTGTTAGCGACGTAAGCGAGACTAATAGTTTTATTAAAAGACATCGGGAACGTCTCACTCAGGAGGGAATTGAGCTGGTAATTCCCATGATTGTTCGCAACGAGACAACGGGCTTCGTATTGCTTGGTGGTAAAGCCAGCGGCGAAGAATTTTCTCCCGAAGATTTTGACACGATACGGGCGATGGTGCGTCACATTGGAGTTGGGATTCACACTCATCGCCTGCTTGAACAGTTGGCCCAAAGAGCTGAAGAGAATTTACGGCTTTATGAAGATTTGCGAGCCACCTATCGCGATACAGTTAAAGCTTTCGCCGCCGCGATAGATATCAAGGATAAATACACCCAAGGACATTCTGAGCGCGTCGGTCGCTACAGCGAGATCATCGCCCGAGAATTAGGTTGGAGTGAAGAAGAGGTCGAAGGCATTCAGATCGCCGGCTATCTACACGACGTTGGCAAGCTAATCGTTGAACGTGACATCATCAATGCGCCGTATCAAATCGACGCCAAGCAATCCACTGAACTGAATCGGCATCCTGCCGCAGGTTATGAAATCCTGAGACCCATCAACCACCCCTACGCAGATATCCCTTTGATGGCAAAGTATCATCATGAACGGTTGGACGGTCGAGGTTATCCCGATGGTCTCACCGACGAACAGATTCCGCTCGGCGCCAAGATTGTCTCGCTGGCTGACTCGTTTGATGCAATGACTACAGATCGTCCTTACCGACGTCGACGCTCGTTCCCGGATGTCGTGCGCGATCTGCGGCAGAATAGCGGCAAACAATTTGACGGGAAGGTAGTCGCAGCGTTTGCCCGGGCCATGCTGAAAGAGATCTGCGGCGATGCGAAAGAGCGCCGCATCATGAAGATGTTGGGCAAGGGATATATCAACCCCGAAGAAGGCCCTGACCTTTTGAGAGATTTGATCGCAGACCTTGAGTCCGAAAGCGTCAAGTTGTAGTTGTGGCAACCCCGTGGCCACCCCACCTCGTTATTCACACTTCTGGGATGGCAGTTAGTTCATTGACAACACGTCAGGCGGGTTGAATCCTAAGCACAAACATACAAATCGCAATCCTTTGATCAGGCGCAACTTCCGTCGCTTCCTCACGCGGCAACTCACGACCATTCACCGTAGTTGGATTTCTTCCTTTGGCCACTAACCAGAATCTGCCTTCATTATCGCGCGACAAAACGGCGTGCACTCGACTGACTTCAGGATCACCTTTGAGCGGTAGGTCGACTGATACGCTTCGCGAGCCCCGTCCGATTGTGATTTCACTCTTCATAATCGGGACCACCGCTTCGCGAACGCCGCTTCGCCAAACTTCTACCGAGAAAATCGGAAGGGCTTTGGGCCTTACGACTGTTTGTTCGGTTTCGCCAGTTTCGGTTGCGATCTCTCTGATGGTTTCATTGGGGTTGAAAGGCTGAGCCGACCTTGCTGGATCAACTCTTGGTGTGACCATCGTGTGACCACTCTCAGTTTCGTCCCATACAGGCTGGACTCGAAACTCACCCTTGTTCAAGGTGCCGTCAACTCTCAACTCCACGGCAAACGATTTGACGGCCAATTGGGTTGAGCCACTCAGTTCGCGGGCCCGTTCGGAAAGAACATGAAACAGACCCTGTTCCAATCCGCGTCGCTTATCTCCCTGCCAGTCCTTGTCGTCGTCTGAACTCAGGTAAACAATGTACTCGCGTGGGATGTAGGTGGGACCACCTGGCGGCGTAAACATCTCCCGTTGCATTGCCGCTTCAACTTCACGTGCGATCTTCACTAAGAACTCTTCCCACACGCGTCTAGGTTTCGCGTGCTCGCCGGCAGCTTCGAGCAGATCTTCACCAGTTTCCCCGTCTATCCATTTTCGTATCGATTCAATCAGTCCCAAGCGGTGCCTCCACGTGGAGTGTCAGTCAGTTTATTTCGGCGAATCGGTTGTTAGTCAAACTTCACAAATCGCTTATTGATCCAGCCACGGTCAGATGAGTAGGGATCGGTCTTGGGCCGAGCGTGCTCTAGAACCTGAACCTCATACCAGTTGTTATCCGCATTCACTACCCTTACTTTCGATCCCGATTCCGCCAAACCAATCGGTGGGTTTTGGGCGTTGGCCACTGGTCGTAGATTGACATCAGTCGTTGTAACACCTTCCTGGCCAATTATAAAAGTCTCGCTCAATTGCGGCACACTGGTTAAGGGGTTCCAATGTGACGTGACGTACTTGTGGGTTGCCAGCAGCATACCTGAAAACGCTAGAATCAGACCGGCCGCAACCACGGCTCGACGGGTCCGACCGCGGGGCATAACGCTATCAAAAGCTCGTGGTTGGTCCTGTTTGCTGGCAAGTCGAGCGTTGGTTCGCTGGTCCATCTCACGACGGTTCTCAAGATGAATTGGGACAACGATGCGCGGCCGTTTTTGCGGCTCGGCATCTATGACCGGGATTCTTTCGGGTTGTGCAAACTGCGGCCGAGGTGGGGCGGCTTCCGTAAATTCTTCCGGTTCGATCGAGAGGTCCGCGCTTGGTTTTCGTCGCAGCTCACTTTCAACTGCCGGCATTTTCAGCGGTTTGGTCGGAGGCAGGGCGGCTTCAGCAAAGTCGTCCCAGAATTGCTCGACCGTTTGATATCTATCCTCAGGCCGATTCTGGGTCGCCTTCCTCAGTACGCGTAGCACCGAGGGAGACCATTCAGCCTCTGCGATCACCGTAGGTAAGTCAGTAATTGAGTGTTGTGCAAAGCGGCGCGGCGACTCGCCGGCGAGTAACGTATAAGTTGTCTTCGCAAGTGAATAGATATCTGCTGCAGGTGTTAGGTGATCGCGCGGCGCGGCCAATCCGGAAGTAAAGAGTTGTCCTGTTTGGACCAAAGGATTGTGTTCCGGAGCGGAATAGATGTTAGTGCCTACGCGCGTGATTGCTCCATCGCTGGCATCCAAGCGTGCGACGCCAAAGTCAGCGATCTTAACCGTCTCTTTGTCTTCTGTAAGCAACAAGTTCTGAGGTTTTATGTCCCGATGAATGACCCCGCATTTGTGAGCGTGCGCCAATCCCGAACAAACTTGCTCGAGGTAGGATAAGGCCCGCTGAAGTTTTAGGGGATGGCTGCGCGTCAAGACTGCCAGATCCCCACCAGGCAGGTATTCCAGAACGATGTAATGAAATGTTGTACCTGCGAGATCGATCGCCGTGCCATGTCCCAGCCGGTTGATGACGTTTGGGTGTCTTACACGATCGAGCGCCACTGCCTCATTTTGGAAGTTGGCGACTAAAGTTCGTTCAAGTTCAGCATCGGTCTCGTCCTGCAGATGAAGATTGAGGGCTTTGATAACGACAGTTCGAGGAGAACCTTCAAGCGCAGCGTTGTCGTTCGCGACGTAGATCTCGGCATAGCTACCGCGACCGAGGCACTCAAGAATGTCGTACCTGCCGTCGAGTCTGCTGTGTTGAAGCTTTAGTTCTGACATAGTTCGCCCCGATTTTGCATCGCTTAGATGCAAAAAAACAGATCAGCGAGATCTTTAGGGGGCGTTGGCTTGGGGTTTTGTCAGTTCATCATAGTGAACCAGCGCTTTTTGTCGCTCTCTTTGAGTTTTCAAACTGACAGCTGCAAGCGCTAGTGTCGCCTCTTTCTTCACCGTGGCGTTGGTGGGTGACAGATTGAGGTCAGCTTTGGCGATCGCGGCATCCAGAGCTTTCGAAGCCTCTTCTGGATTTCCAGTCAAAAGGTTCGCGCGGCCGTACAGGTATAGGAACTCCGGGTTCGGTGACTCAAGGGGATTCTGAACAGAAGACTTAAGCAGTTCTTTACCGACATCGTTGGCGAGCCAGGCACGCGGGTCTTGATCTACTTGTCGCCGAGTTTTCTCAAATTGAACAAACGGCTCTTCAACTATGGGCGCGGGCGTTGGGACAGGCGTTGGTTTGGCCTGTTCCGCAGCAAAGAATGGAATTCGCTCTTTCAATCTCGCTCCAGCTACAAAAGCGACGGCGAGCAGAGCCAGCACCACGATCAAACCAAACACTTTACCGGTGCCGCTCTTTTTCACTTGTTCCGGAGCAACATTGAGTCTTTCCGCTGGAACTGGAGTGCCATCTGAAGGTGGACCGGGAAAGGCGATGCGCGAAGCAGGCACCAGTCCAGAGGCAGGGACGGAGCCCGTCATGGTTTGCTGGCCATCGTGCCGCGCGTAGAACGCTTCCGATTCGGGTGATATCGTCGGCTCAAGGTCCTCCGAGCGCTGGTCCGCGGAAATATACTTACCGACCCTTACGACCACCACAGTCAAATTGTCTTCGGCGCCTCGTTCGTAGCAACGCTCCTTCAACTCACTACAGACTTGGTCGAGGTCTTCATGAATTACGAGCAGCCGTCGTATTTCTCCATCGCTAACGTGTCGCGTAATTCCATCGGTGCACAAAAGAAACTGGGTTCCGTCGTCGACCTCGATCGTCTTCATGTCTACTTCGACAACGGCCTCAGCACCGAGAGCCCTGCTAATCACATTCTTACTCGGGTGGTTAGCAGCTTGTTCCGGTGTCATCCGACCGGCGCGCACTTCTTCTTCTACAATCGAGTGGTCCAACGTTTCCCGATGAAGTTCTCCGTCGGGCGTTAAGCGGTAAAGGCGAGAATCGCCGACGTGACCAAAGGTGGCAATGTTGTCCTTTAGATGCAGGGCGACGACCGTTGTGGCCATCATCGAAAATCGCTGGTGTTCCTGGGCCAATTGATGAATCGAAGCGTTGGCCCTTTGGATAGCGAGTTCCATCAAGTCTTCGATATCGGCGTCGGCGGTTTGGTGTCTGAAAGCTTCATCGAGTACTTCAATTGCGGTCTGCGAGGCAACTTCGCCGGCCTCCGCACCGCCTACACCATCAGCCACGGCAAAAATCGATCGCTCTCGATCAGCAAGGTAAGCGTCTTCATTCAAGGGCCGACGCTCATTCAACCCTCTGTCTGACAGCGACGAGGCTTTGATGGTGAAGGCCTTTGTGTTATCGGTCATTGCACTGCCTCCAACTTAAGGGGAGAAGAAGAACTTTTAGCCGCCGGAATTTCGGCGATCACTCGGTCACGAGCATTTCGGTTCGAGAAAGCCAACAACATACCTAACATTGCAAAGCTTGTAATCAAACTAAAACCGCCGTGGCTCACAAATGGCAAGGTGATCCCTGTCATAGGGAGCGCACGAAGGATCCCGCCAATGTTGACCAATGCCTGAAAACCAACGAAAGCAGTGAGCCCAGCCGCGCAAAGTTTGGTAAACATATCACGCGACTCGAGCGAAGTGCGAACTCCAGCGATCACGAAAATGATGATAGCCAGAATCACTATTGCTCCACCCAGTAAACCAGTTTCTTCGGCGATGGCCGCGTAAACATAATCAGAGTCAGCAATGGGAATGACTTCTGGAAACCCGAGACCAAATCCGCGCCCGCTCGTGCGCCCCGCTGCAATGCCAAACACGGCCTGGGCTGGTTGGAACGCAAGCTTATCAAACCAGATGTCGGTGTTGACTGCTTTCTGCATTGCCGGACTCTGTTCAGCAAGCTCTTTCAGACGAGGATCACTCTGCAAGGCCTCGTCATAATCTTTCTTCCACCAGGAAACTTCCGGGGAAGGAGGATCAAAACCGTCGAGCCAAAGGTGAAACCGTTGCTGAATGCGCGACGGCAGAGCAGCGCTTATAGGACGTGCTAAGGTTGGCAGTAGTGGAACCTTTTCTTGAATATCACGGGGAAGTGCTCCAACCACCAGGATCGAAATGACCACCACTATCGATCCGACGAACAGTAAGAGCTGCGGCCAACGTCTGACTGCGACCAGGTATAGAGTCGTGTAAGCGCCACTGAAGATTAGCATCTGACCAAAATCTTTCAGGGCAAAGAACGGAACAAATGGCATGGTTGCCATGACGAGCAGCGGAACGATATCTCGCGCGCGTGGAATACCCCAATAGGTTTCGGCGAGATCTTTGTATCTCGCGGTTAGAATCCCGGCGAACCCGATTAAGAAAGGTATCTTCGAAGGTTCCCACGGTGTCATGTTGCCCAGTGCTTTGCCGGCGCTCGAGGTTACTACCGCGCCCGCAAGTGGCACGAGCGTAAAGAGCACGATGATGAAACTGTTACGCTGCAACCAGAGCAAAAATCCATCCCGAGAGCAGAGCGTATAAGCGATCGCCATCGCCAGAAACGAAAAGATCGGAATCCAGGTGTAGCTTGAAGTCAGCGCGTTCCAAAGACTGTAGTTGGAAGGTTTCTGCGGAATCTGACTAACTTCGATTGGTTGGGCCGGAGTGGGCGGCAGTCCCATCAACTGTTTTTTTACAGGATCATAGTTTT
>DATIBX010000359.1:0-33988 GCA_035457105.1 Pyrinomonadaceae bacterium | reverse complement strand
AACATGCTGGGTGCAGTGGCCATTCCAATGCAAATTAAGCTGAGTAACTCACCAAAGTTCAACGCGGCCTTCAAAAGATACGATTCGATCGCGCTCAAAGGCCTGGAATCCGAAGTTGCAATTGACCTCTCCGGAGATGGCAAAGGAGATCTCAATAGGCTGTCGACTCTCAGGCAGAAGCTGCTAGCCGATGTACCTGAAGATGCTCGAGACATCGTCGATCGCCTCATTGAGTTCATTCAAAGAAGCGACGATTTAGCTGTCGGACGAATTCGACCTTACGAGCTTGCAGATAAGTGGAACGAGCCGCGCAAAAAGGTACTGGAAACCTGTTTGCGAGCCACGCGAATTGGGCTGTTGGACTTTCAGTGGAATCTTCTTTGTCCGCTCTGTCGTGGTCCACAACACTCGAGTTCGTCTCTAAAGGACATCGAGAGTGACGTTCATTGTGAGACTTGCAAGATTGATTTCACCGTTAACTTTGACCGGTTTGTGGAATTGACCTTTCGTCCAAATGCAGCTGTCCGGCGAGTTGAGATAGCAGAGTTTTGCGTGGGTAGTCCTACGCGAACTCCTCACGTTGTCGCACAACAGCTCTTACCAGCGGGAGAAGTACGGACCTTGAACCTGCCGCTCGAGGTTGGTAACTATCGCCTCAGAGCACTCGAGTTGCAGGTCTCGCAATCTGTGACCGTTACTTCCGATGGCGAAACCGACGCGTCAGTTGTGCTCGATGCGAACGGGGTAGCCGGCGATCAGTTAATACTGGCCCAGCGCTCGCAGTTGACGATTAGAAATGAAACCGACTCAGAACAGTTGCTCATTCTGGAACGGATGACCTGGAGCGATCAGGCTACTACCGCTGCCGAAGTAACTGCCTTGCAAACATTTCGGGATCTCTTCTCAAGCGAGGCTTTGCGGCCCGGGGAACAAATTTCCGTCGGCACTCTAACGGTTTTATTTACAGATCTGCGAAATTCAACAAAGCTCTATCGCGAGATCGGCGACGCTACTGCCTTTGGTCGAGTGATGAGCCATTTCGACGTCCTGAAGAAGGCGATTGCGTCCCACGACGGCGCGATTGTGAAAACAATCGGTGACGCGGTGATGGCAGTTTTTCGTTGCCCGGCCGATGGTGTCGAGGCGATGTTGGAAGTGCAGGAGTTACTTGCTTCACCTCCAGATGGAGGCATGCCGTTGGCATTGAAAGCGGGCCTCCATACTGGGCCATGCATTGCTGTGACCTTGAACGATCGTCTCGATTACTTCGGATCAACCGTCAACATGGCGGCGCGTCTCGAAGGATTATCATCGGGATTGGACGTCATCCTTTCGCAAACGGCATTTGAGGATCCTAAGGTCCAGGATCTTTTACTCATGGAAGGTTATTCAGCTGACCGTTTTGAAATGTCTCTAAAAGGCTTTGAGGATGAAAACGTCGAACTGTGGCGAGTTAGGAGGAACTCTGGCACCCAGGCGTCCAGCGGCGCAGTTCGGTAACTGATAAATGCAGTCAATACTCGAAGCACGACACGTCTCCCGAATCTATCAAATGGGCTCGAATAGTGTAGCCGCCCTCGATGATGTCTCTATTCAAATCAAGGACGGCGCATTCGTCGCCATTCAAGGCACCTCAGGTTCAGGCAAATCTACTTTATTGAACATGCTGGGTGGACTCGATCATCCAACTAAGGGTGAAGTGTTGTTTGCAGAAAAGCCTATTGGTCCATTCAGTAAGAAAGAGATGGCGCGCTACCGCCGCTTTTCGGTTGGGATGATTTTTCAGAACTTCAATTTGATTCCAACCATGTCAGCGCGCGAAAACGTTTCGCTGGCGCTCGCGTTTGGCGGGATGCGCGGTGAGGAACGCCGCAAGAGATCAAATGATCTGTTAGCGAGAGTTGGTCTCGCTGACCGTTTGGATCATCGGCCTTCGGAGTTGTCCGGCGGAGAGCAACAACGAGTGGCAATCGCTCGCGCACTGGCTAACAACCCAAAGGTCCTTTTGGCGGACGAGCCTACTGGAAATCTCGATTCTATTCGCGCTCACGAGTTACTTGGCCTCTTGCGAGAGATGGTTAATAACGATGGTCTAACTATCGTGATGGTTACTCATGATCAGGAATTGGCAGGCACCTTTGCACACCGGACGATCTTTATGAAAGATGGACGAGTCGTCTAACCCGAAATCCTGCAGAGGCGGAAAGAATTAAGTTGATCGTCAAACTTTAAATCACATTGAATAATTATCATTTGATATTTGATCTTTGATTGGTTCGATTTTTGCGAGTGCTCGGCAAAGAAATTAACAATTCTCAACTATCAATTGTCCAATGACCATTTTGGAGGATATATGCCTAACCCCGCCAGTCAAATGACGCTCGAAGCTTTGCGCTCGGTGCCGCTCTTTGCTTCTCTCGATGACTCCGCGGCAGTGCACTTGAGAAATCTGTTGTCGGAGCAGGAAGTTCCGAGCAACACGCGCCTCTTCAATCAAGGTGATGAAGGCAATGCCATGTATTTGATCCAGAGCGGCCGTGTGCGGATCAGTATCAAGGATGAGGACAAGCAGGAATTGACTCTAGCCGAGCTGGCCCAGGGAGACTTTTTCGGCGAGATGTCCATCATTGACGGCCGGCAACGGTCCGCCGATGCGAATGTGATTGAAGATGCCCGGCTCGCTATTTTGTCTCGCGAATCTTTTCTGATTTTTGTGCGAAGTAATCCTGATGTAGCCCTGGAGATGTTGAGCGCCCTTTCAGATCGCTTGCGACGTACGGACCAACTGCTTCGTTCTCGAGTCTCGAGGAATGCTAACGAAGAAGAGAAGGCCCGTCTGACAATTTCGGATCGAGCTGCCGACATCATCGCTGAATTTGGCGGTAGCTGGAAATTCATTGGCGTCTCAATTGGATTGATTATCTTCTGGATAATTTTCAACTCTTACATTCTGGTGCGCGGTTTCGATCCAGTCCCTTATCAGATGTTGAATCTGGTCTTGGCCGTAATCGCAGGCATGCAAGCTCCGATCATCATGATGTCGCAAAACCGGCAAGGAGAAAAAGATCGCCTGCGCGCCGACCTCGATTACCAGGTGAACCTGAAGAATGAATTATCCCTTGCGGAAGTTTTGCGACGGTTGGATGTGATTGAGAGTGAGCGACTGCCAAGGTTGTTCGAAGAGCAAAACGCAAAGTTCTCTAATCTTAAAATGAATATTGATATTGAAGACTAAACTATGTTGCACGCGATCTTTTTCGACTTTAATGGCGTGATCATCGACGACGAGTCGATTCAAATGAAGGCCTATCAGCAGGTCTTGCGCGAGCACCAGATCGAGCTCACCGAGGAATGGTATTTCGATGCGCTCGGCATGGACGACAAGACATTTGTGCGAGCGATGTTCGAGCGTGCAAAACAACCGCTGTCAGAAGAGAACTTCAACAGTGTCCTGGAAGCGAAGACGCAGCTCCATCGACAAATGATCAAAGATGAGCTGCCTCTCTTCCCAGGGATTCTGACCTTCTTAAAGAGTACGGCGAGGGCGTTTTCATTGGGCCTGGTTAGTATGGCGAATCCAGTTGAGATTGGATATGTCTTCGAACGAGCCAGGCTTCATTCGCTTTTCTCCGTTGTTATCACATCTGAAGACGTTACCCGGTGTAAGCCAGCCCCTGACTGCTATGAAGCAGGTCTGACAAAGATGAATGAAGAGCGCCAACGCAAGCGACTGCTTCCATTACTACCGTCGGAATGTTTAGCCATCGAGGATTCGCCGCCGGGTATTCGCGCTGCTGCTGCAGCCGGGATGAAAACGCTTGGTGTAACAAATACCGTTGCAGAATCAGATCTTCGCGAGGCAGCAGCTGACGTTGTAACTCGTAGTCTCGCGGACTGGAACGTCGACTCAGTGAAACTGGTTTTTGGTAAGCGCTGAACCATGAGTTTTATCGATATTCTTTTTCTGGCGCTGCGAAACTTGCGACAAGCAAAGCTCCGCGCAATCTTGACCACGATGGGAGTCATCGTCGGCGTAGCGGTCATTGTAACGATGGTCTCGTTCGGTCTTGGTTTACAGCGGAACATGCTGGCCCGATTCAAAGCACTCGACCTCTTCAATGAAATCCAGGTCTTTGGTCAGGGACTAAGCAACCTCGCCGGATTGGAAAGACCAACCCGTCGCGATGAGGGAGAGCGTCGCAACGGCCGTCGTCCCGATAAAAATCCCACGCGAATTCTTGACGATGCCGGCATAAAAGAGATTGCGTCAATTTCAGGAGTCTCATATGTTGAACCGAGTGTTAACTTCAGCGCTTATGTTCGCTCGAACGGAAGACTCCTTACGCAATCTGTAGGTGGCGCCAACATTCCAAACGCCTCTACCAGATTTCAACAGTTTGCCGCCGGACAAATGATCTCGTCTCCGTCTGCTGACGAAGCCGTTGTCTCTGAGCGGTTCACTCGCGACTATGGTTACGACAAGCCAGTTGACGCCGTCGGAAAGACTCTCGAATTGCTGGCGCCTCCGGATGAAACCGGCGACAAAGGGCAGAACGAGGAAGAAGATTCGACACCCAATTTTTTTGGCATCCCATTAGATGACCCCGGCCTGGACGAGTCTGCTTCAGGTCTCGCCGTAAAAACTTTTCGTATTTCAGGAGTTTTGAACACAGAGATCAAAGAAGGCGCGGCGCAGGGAGGCTTGCGCGGACTAATGCCGGGCGCGGGAATTTACATACCCTTAAGTGTTGCTCATCAATGGTCCACTCAACATCGCGGGCCTTTGAGTCGTGTTGCATTTGCGCTTGCGCGCCAGGGCGGTAACCTTGGAGAAGGCCAAAATGAAGGGTACGAGTCGGCAGTTGTACGAGTAACAGATCCAGTGCAACTAACCGAGGTTAGGAAAAAAATTACTGAGCTTGGTTTCGGAAGTTTCTCGATTGTAGATGAGCTTGATCAAATTAAGACGGTGTTCTTGATTATCGATTCTGTACTGGGACTGCTCGGGGGAATTTCATTACTGGTAGCTTCCTTCGGTATCGCCAACACGATGATCATGTCGATATTGGAGCGCACTCGTGAGATTGGAATTATGAAAGCCATTGGTGCCGAAGATCGAGAGATCAAGTTGATCTTCTTTTTTGAGGCAGCAGTGATTGGGATTTTTGGTGGAGTGATCGGAACGCTCTTAGCGTGGGGTATTGATGGTATTGCGAACAAGCTGGCTTATCGATTTATTCTCAAACCTCAAGGAGCCTCGGCCATCGACTTTTTCTCTTTGCCACTGTACTTAACATTCGGCGCAATTCTGTTCGCGCTAATCATTTCGATTCTCGCTGCGCTGTATCCCGCCGCACGCGCTGCGCGAATCGATCCAGTTCGTGCGCTGCGACACGACTGACCCTTTGGAGTGCGCCGGCCTGGCGCTTTTTTAATCGAGCTTCGATTCTTTGAAATACTTATAAAGCGCCGCCGGACCGGCGCACTCCAAAGGCTTAAGCTTGGAGTGGTTTGCCGCATTTGTTGCAGAAACGGGCTGTTGAGTCCTTCTGAATCGCGCCGCATGACTGACAACTTCGTCCAATCTTTAGATTCGCTCCGCACGCAGAGCAGTAGTCAGATCCGATCACATTAGCCGCGCCGCAGGTTCCACAGCGACCGGGGAGAGGCGGAACGTAGCCGCCCGCTTTGCGCGCAATGTGATCTTCGATTATCTTCCATGCGTCTTCAGTTAGTCTGTATTGCCAGTAAGCACCGAGCGCTGCTAGCGCCAGGAGCGGAGCAAACACAATCGCACCAACAGCGGCAACGGCGGCCTTGTCGAACCATTTTTGCATTCCCATTTCGACTCGGGTACCACCAGCTTCAGGAGTAATTTTGATTGTGAGTGCCGAGGACAATCCCGTTAGATCGCGTAAAGTGTTCGACTTGCGCGCCTGAAAAATGTTTGTTGAAGACACCTGAAACGCCTGAACTTCAAAGTCACTGTCAAACAGGTTTCGCAATTCGGTACTTAACGTGGGGATATCAACTTCGACGCTTGGGTAATATCGACTGTCCATCTCTCGTTTCGCAGCTCCCTTTCATGCGGTATCCGTCATCATTGTACGGTATTGCACTGTCTTGTGTTCACCGTATCTCTGTTCTTAACTCTGAGCGCTACTATTTGAAAAACGATGCGTAGACTAATTGCCGGTCTTCTTTCACTAAGCTTTGCTCCAATCTTCGGTTACTCGCAAAGCGCACCTAATCCACCATCCATTGACGGTTTCTCGACGGCGAGCACGCTCGATGAGCGTCAACTCGAAGAGAAGTTTCGGAACATTCCAACCGCCGCTTCTGCTAGAGAACATCTGCGACAGCTGACGTTGGAACCCCACGTCGCCGGAACCAAAGAGGACTATGCGACAGCAATCTATGTGCGGGATCAGCTAAAGAGTTACGGTCTCGCCGCCGAGTTAAAGGAGTACGAGGTTTGGCTGAACTATCCGAAGAGCCCATCCGTGCTCGAACTCATCACCAATCGCCGGCAAAAATTGTCGGTGACCGAAGCAGTCGTCCCGGGTGACCCAACTTCGACTAATCCGAAGATTACCCCGTTATTCAATGGCTACAGCGCAACCGGTGATGTGACTGCTCCAGTGGTCTATGCGAACTACGGCCTGCCGAATGATTACGAGGCGCTGAAAACTGCTGGTGTGGATGTTAAGGGAAAGATCGTCATCGTTCGTTACGGAAATTCTTTCCGGGGCGTAAAGGCGAAAGTGGCCCAGGATAATGGCGCTGTTGGCTGCATCATCTATTCTGATCCGGCTGACGATGGTTACATGCAAGGCGATGTTTATCCCAAAGGACCATGGCGGCCAGTCGCGTCCGGTCAAAGAGGGTCAGTTCAATACCTGTTCGACTACCCGGGCGATCCGCTGACCCCGGGAAGACCGGCGATTCCGGGAGTGCCACGACTGAAACCCGAGGAAGCCACGGACCTGACTCGAATTCCTGTCCAGCCGATTTCATACGACGTGGCTCTCTCAATTATTCAACCGCTGCAAGGACCAGTCAGACCTCGTGGGTTTCAGGGTGGATTGCCGTTCGCTTATCACGTTGGTGGAACTGACGCGGTCAAGCTACATCTGAAGACGGACATGGATTACAAACAACGTCCGATTTGGAACGTCGTTGCGAGAATCCCGGGAGACACTGAAAAAGATCATCTGGTTATTCTAGGCAATCACCGTGATGCATGGGTGTTCGGAGCAGTTGATCCGAATAGTGGTACGTCATCGATGCTTGAGGTCGCCAAAGGATTCGGAGAGTTATTGAAGCAGGGTTGGAAACCGAAGAGAACGATTGTCCTTTGTAGTTGGGATGCTGAAGAGTACGGTCTGATCGGCTCGACGGAGTGGGCGGAAGAGAATGCTGAGGAACTTAAGGCGAACGCCGTCGCTTATCTCAATCTGGATGCGGCCGTCTCGGGCCCTCACTTTGGCGCCTCGTCAGTGCCATCGCTTTGGAAGCTCATTCGCGACGTCACTAAAGACGTGAAAGATCCGAAGACTGGAAAATCGGTTTATCAACAATGGCAGGACCACAATCGCGAAGGAAGATCGGAAACAGATGATTCATCAGTAGAAGCGAGGATTGGAGCGCTAGGGTCTGGTTCGGATTACACTCCGTTTCTACAACATCTCGGTGTCCCGTCAACTGACATGGGATTCAACGGCGATTACGGGGTCTATCACTCCGCTTATGACTCGTTTTATTGGATGGACCATTTTGGTGATCCTGGCTTTCTGTATCACGTTGCGGCTGCGCAAATCTGGGGCACGATGGCGCTCCGGATAGCCGACGCTGACGGCTTGCCTTTTGACTATTCTGATTACGCAACACAGATTCGGGAGTTCTTCAACGAAACTGTGCGCCTTTCGCGTCGCAGAAACCTGGCCGGCTCATTTGATGAGAAAGCGATGACGGCAGCAATCGACGATTTCGCAAAAGAAGCAAGCAGGATAGAACGAGCCCGGCAACAGGCAGTGCAGAATAGCGACGCCGCCAAACTCAAGAGTATCAATGGGACGCTGATGGCCGTCGAGCGCCAGTTTGTAGACGCCAGGGGCCTTCGTGGGCGCGCCTGGTATAAACATCAGATTTATGCGCCGGGCATCTATACCGGTTATGCCGCTCAGCCGTTGACAGATTTTCGCCAGGCCCTTGACGATCGCAACGCCAGTAATGCGAAAGAGTCACTTGAGCGGATCGTCGACGCGTTGAAGCGTGCGACCACGACATTGAAACAGGCAGCCGACTAGTGTCGCCTTTCCAAAATAAGAAGCGGTTAAGAATGACGCTTAGCACAAAAAGTCGATTTCTCCCGAGTTGGTGGCCACCAGTACAGTACCGAGAGCGAAGCGACCGGATATGACACTCAATTTCCGCTGTGATGTTCAAGGCTACTTTGTTGAGTGTGGCATCCGGTCACTTCGCTCTCGGTACAGTATTGCTCGTATCTTTACTTTTTGTGCAAAGGCATAGGCTCTGTAAGACTAAGGAGGGATTTTAATGAGAAAAGGATTTTCGTTGTTTGGTTTCACTGCCGTAGTTTTTGTTTGCCTGTGTTCTGTTTCGCTGTTTTTGGGACAGACTCGAACTCGCACCGGCAATGATTTCAAGGTTCGTTACAAAACGTCGATGATGAGTGCCGGCACACCTGGTCAATCAAGTGAAAGCGTCACCATGATAAAAGGTGCACGCGAACGCTCTGAAAGTTCCGGCTACGGATTTAACAGCGTGAATATCACCCAATGTGATCTCAAACGGTCAATTCAAATAAGCGAGTCGACCAGGAAATATGTAATCACGCCAATGGAGCCTACTAACTCCACTAGTCCGGCACCAGCTCCAGTTACCCCTTCGACAGACACGGCAAATCGTCGTGGTGGTGTTGTTACCTACAAAACAACTTCTATTGATACTGGTGAACGGAAAGAGATGTTCGGATTCACTGCCAGGCATATCAAGAGTACAACCTTGATCGAATCTTCTGCGGATGCCTGCACCCCCATTAAACACAAATCGGAACTCGATGGCTGGTACATCGATCTGGCAGTTGCACTTGATTGTCAGTACGGACGCAATCAAATGACAGCCCGTCCACCAACGACTGGTCGTTGTATTGATCAGACGCGATTCCTACGCGAAGGGAATGGCAAATTAGGGTTTCCGCTAATTGAGACCGTGACGATGTATGGCGAGAATGGTCAGGTTACGTTTAGTACCAGTAAAGAAGTGATCGAGCTTTCGCGAGACACGCTGGATGCGGCTCTTTTCGATGTACCAGCGGGCTATACGGAGGCCGCTTCGAGTGCTGAGTTGTACGGAGCTCCTTCCATGGGGTCGATGATGCCTTCGACTTCAGCATCGGCAGTTACTCCGAGTGCTCCTTCAATGAGTTCGCCCAATTCGGGCGTCACGATGAAACAGCCGGGCTCAATTCTCATCGGTGTGGTGCAGTTTAATAACAAGGCGGGCAAGGCTGTTCCGCTCGATGTCCTTCGTCAGAGGCTGATTGGTCAGTTAACTGGCGGAAATCTTAGCGCGATTGCATTGAATGCATCATCCCAGTCAGAAGCTGAGGTTGAGGCCAAAACCAAGCAGTGTGATTTCATTCTTTACACCGACATTGTGACATTAAAGATGAGCAAAGTTGGTGGCATGTTTGGTCAGGTCACAGGAGTTGGGGGGTTGGGCAAGACCGAAGCGAAGGTCGAATACAAGCTCTTTGCGACTGGAGAGACGAGTCCTCGACTGCAGTCATCAGCTTCTGCGAAGGAAGAGGGTGATGAAGTTAGTGCCGGCAATGCGATCGATGCTGAAGCGCGAGCAGTTAGTGCAGAGGCCCGGAAGAAAGGTAAATAGGTTCTATCGGTCCTATAGGTCCTATTCCTAGTGCTATAGGACCAATAGGACCAATTGGATCTATATTTAGTTATTCGATTTGTCGCTTTTGTTTTTTGCCTTCTTGTCTACTTCGGGTGGAAGTTTTCCGGCAGCATCAATAATAGCCTTGGCATTTTCGTTCAGCAGCTCGAAGTTAGCGATTTCCGCCTCACCTTTAGCTTGAGAACTCAATGATGTCAGTTGGCCCATCATTGTATTTACCGACTGGGCCAACCGCCTGAGAGCTTTTCCGATGAGCGGGTTCCGTTCGTCGCGAGCGCTGACGTCGTCGATGTTTGTAATAGCCTCATCCAGGATGCGGGCGATATCTCCTACCAGTTCCGCTCGGGATCCCGTCGGTAAATCACCCCAGAGTTCGGAATCTTTCTTCAGTTGTTTCGCATTCGCCGCAGCTGTTCCGTTTATGACCATCATGCGTCGTTCGGCTGCCTTCACGAAAACCTCAATCCGCTTATCTAGCAATTGCGCCTCTTTAACAAGGTCAACTTCCTGCGGCGTGAGGTGATCTCGAGTTTGGGCCGCAGCGCCCGGACAGAAGGCGATCAGAAGGAGTAAGGAGAGCATCGCAACATTAGTGTGCTTCTTCATGGTTGATCATTCTTTGGAGTAGGGGTTGGGGTTTGCTTGGCTTCATCATTCGGTTTCTCCGGGCCGGCTTCAGGTTCCCTGACCACCGTATGTCCGAAGAAAGAGTTCAGCGCCTCGGTTCGTCCGTGGCGCGCGAAATCTTCTGCTTTTTTTATCCAGACCGCAAATTCAATTGGCGTAATACGACGTATCGCGGTCAGTCTTGGACCATGAGCTCGGAGCGCTAACTCAAGACGTTTGTATAAATCTCTGGTCTTATTGCTGTCACGCTTCTGGGCGCCTAAGAACGTCAACGCATCTTCAATGAGCGCATGATAAATCCCAATCTCTACGGATGCCGCCTCGTAGTTGGTCTCGGCAGTATGTTTTTCTGCGAGAGCCAGGTGCACGTCGGCAAATTCGATCGTTTGACGCAAACGTTGTTTTGGGTCGTCGCCCTGCATCAATTGTGCTCGCTCAGCTTTTGGGATTGTTTTGAAAGGAGGCGGGGCAGTTAAAGGAGTTGGCTGCGGAGTTGCGAGTGGTTCCTGGGCGAGCGTGGTCGAGGCGGGTAACAGCACAAGCAACAGTAAGCCGATCTTTATCAGCCAATGCTTTTCCGGGATTTGAAAACCTACAGAACTCAGGGCTTCTTCTTCGCTCCTTCCCCTAATTGAATCTGTCGCTTCAGCAGTGGCAAGCGAAGGTTAACTTTATCAATTTCCAATTGATTTGTTTTTCCATCTGCTACCGCCAGAAACTTTTCGTATGATGCAAGCGCCTCAGGAAATTCTCCGAGATAATCATGCGCCGTACCGAGGAAAAAATGAACCACTGAGAGGTCGGGCTTTGCTGCGATTAGCCATTCGTACTCAGGAATGGCATCTCGATATTGCTTTGCTTCATATAAAGCTGTAGCCAGATTAGCGTGTGCCGTATAACTTTCGGGATTCCTCCGAATAACCTGGCGCAAAATCTGGGCTGCTTCCTGAAAACGTCGTAGTTGGACCAACACTGAAGCATAACCCTGGGCGTATTCAGCTGAGGTTGGCTCAAGTCCAGCCGCTTGCCGCAGCAGTTCAAGCGCCCGGGTCGGATTCTCAGTGCGATAGCTCAAACCCAGCCTGTAAAGTAGGCCGGCATTGTCAGGATTCTTTTCGATCAATTTCTCGAGAGCTTTTCGCGCTACCGCAACATCATTGCTATTCGCTGCCTCGATCTCTTCAGGGGTCCCTATTACTCTCGTCTTGCCGTCACTTCCTGTCGTTTGAATTGGCAGACCGGCTGCTTTAGCTGCTACGGCCGCATCTTCCTGTTTACCAGCTTGCTGGTAAACATACGCCAGGCGGCCCATGATCACTTTGTCTCCGGGCTTTACTTTCGAGGCTGTCTTCAAATCTTCAATCGCAGCGTCATAGTTTTTTTCATCTGTTGAGAGATCCGCGCGTTCGAGTAGAGCGGCCACATTGTCTGGTTGATCTTTTAGCGCTCGATCAAGAGCGCCACGTGCGCCGGCTTTATCTCCGTTCGCTCGCTGGGCCATAGCGTAGGTCAACCAAGCAGAGGCGGGCGCATCCTGAGCTGCTGTAGCCCGCGTTGCCAAATCAAGAGCTTCTTTCAAGTCGCCGCCGCGCAGTCTGATTTCGGCCAGCAATCTCAAAGCGAGATTATCTTTCGCATCAATTATCAAAGCTTGTCGGAAATTCTTCTCAGCGTCCGCATCGCGATTGACTCGCATCAATAGCGCACCCAATCCGGAGTAAGGTAAGGACCAGTTCTTCTTGAGTTCAATCGAGCGACGAAACGCGGCTTCAGCTTCGGGGAAATTTCCCTTAGTCGTCAAGATATTTCCAACCTGAAATTCAGCTTCGGAAAACTCGGGCCGAATCTTGATAGCTTGTTGATATAGTTCGAGTGCTTTGTCGAGATCCCCGCGGGCGTGAGCGCTCTGTGCTCGCTCGAAGAGTTTTACTGGATCAGCGCCGTTGTCGCCAAAAGTATCGTCTGTCTGCGCCGTGGCGGTAAGAAGGAAGAACGAGCTTAGGATCGCCGCGCACCCGAGAAAGATCAGGCGTTCGGTCAACCATGACGTGAGATTTTCACTTTGACGCATCAAGCAAGTCGGTTGAAGTTTGCAGGTTTAGGTCTGGGGATGTCAGCATGTTACCACGCTGCCAGTCAGCGTTCCAAAATTGGTGAGGAAAACCATTTACTCGTTGAAAGTGGGGTTGTTGCGTTGCCCTTCCTGCTTAGGCTACCATGCGGTTTATTCACCCAATGCTCCAGTCGCTACAATCAACCAAAGGTTAAAGTTCTAGTCTGTTTAAAATCAGGGTGGTTAGCGTGAATCAAACAGTTATCGAAGAAGAAGCCGTCACATCTATCTCTCCCGAAGTCCTTGCAAAAGAAGTAGAGCTTAGAAAACTTTTTCGCGAACTGGGCTCCGTGATCGTTGCTTATTCAGGTGGCGTTGATAGTAGTTATGTCGCCTTGATTGCGAGCCAGGAATTACACGACCGCGCACTCTGTGTCACAGGCCAGTCGGCGAGCCTGCCTGAATATCAACGCTCAGAGATCGGTGAAGCCGTTAATCGTTTCGGATTCACCCACGAATGGATCGAAACCGAAGAGTTAGAGAACCCCGATTATCTCGCCAATAACGCAAACCGCTGCTACTTCTGCAAAGACGAACTCTACGACAAATTGGGTTCGTTTGGACTCAAACGAAACATTGGTGTGATTGTCGATGGTTCGACCATGGATGATCTCGGAGATTTTCGTCCCGGACGCCAGGCCGCAAGCCAGCACGCCGTCCGCAGTCCGCTGATCGAAGTTGGTCTAACCAAATCAGAAGTGCGAGAGTTGAGTAAACGAGGGGGATTGCCTACCTGGGACAAACCAGCGAGCCCATGTCTTTCATCCCGGATTGCCTACGGAACTCCGGTCACCATCGAGCGACTGGGCAAGATCGATCGCGGTGAAGAGATCCTGCGCGAATGTGGTTTCAGAGAATTTAGAGTTCGACACCACGACACTCTCGTGCGAATTGAGATCGCTCCCGATGAGATGTCTAAGATACTTAATAAGGAATTACTGGCTGAACTGTCGGTCCGGTTTCGCGAGTTGGGTTTTAAATTTGTCACCTTAGATTTGCAGGGATTCCGGAGTGGTTCACTAAACGAAGTGTTGCCGGTTTCAATCAAACGCTAAAAGCGAACTCCGGTTGCTGACTTCGAGATTTAATGGAGAGACTCAATGGCTAGCATGTATAGCACCATTTACGTTGATGACATTCGAGAGATAAAAGAAGAGAACCCCTTCGAGTCGATGATGTCGCGTTTTGATCGCGCTGCTCATCTGCTTGACCTCGATCCGGATTTATACGCTGTGTTGCGAGTTCCAAACCGTGAACTTAAGGTCTACATTCCAACCAAGATGGACTCAGGACGGATCCAGGTCTTTGAGGGGTATAGGGTCCAACACAACTTCGCTCGTGGGCCAGCAAAGGGCGGCATTCGCTATTCGCCAGATGTGAGTCTCGATGAGGTCAGAGCACTCGCCGCCTGGATGACCTGGAAGTGCGCCGTCGTGAATATTCCTTTTGGTGGAGCAAAGGGAGGAATTATTTGCGATCCGCAACAGATGTCTTCAGGTGAGCTTGAGAGGATGACCCGGCGGTATGCGGCTGAGTTGCTTGACTTCATAGGACCAGAGAAAGACGTGCCGGCTCCGGATATGAACACCAATGAGCAGACGATGGCCTGGATCATGGACACCTATTCAATGCATGCGAGACACACCGTCACCGCAGTCGTCACTGGTAAGCCAATTGATCTGGGCGGCTCGTCCGGACGGCGAGAAGCGACCGGACGTGGCATCTTGTTCGTGATTAACGAAGCCATCAAGAGATTCAAGATGACGCCGGCAGAGACTCGAGTGGTAGTTCAGGGATCGGGCAATGTTGGTGGAATTGGTGCGCGGTTACTCCATGAAGCCGGTTATCAGGTTGTAGCAATATCGGACATCCATGGCGGCATCTACAATCGGAACGGACTCAACGTTCCAGAAGCGTTAGATTATTTACAGGCCACGCGATCGTTCGAAGGGTACGAAGGTGTGGAGTTTGTGGCGAATCAGGAGTTGTTAGAGTTGGAGTGTGATGTCCTGGTCCCAGCTGCCACCGAGAACCAGATAACCTCTCAAAATGCCGACAAGTTGAAGTGCAAGGTACTGGCCGAGGGTGCGAATGGTCCCACTACGGCTGCGGCAGATGAGATTCTTCACGAGAAGGGAATCTTTGTGATTCCGGATATTCTGGCAAATGCTGGAGGAGTCACGGTCTCGTATTTTGAATGGGTCCAGGATCGGATGGGCTACTTCTGGCGTGAGGATGTTGTGAACGAACGATTGCAGGACAAAATGGTCGCAAGTTTCAACGATCTGTGTCGCTACGCGGACGCTCATTCGGTCGATACACGGACCGCGGCGTACATGCTGGCGATAGACCGCGTGGCCTATGATACGCGTATGAGAGGCATCTACGCGTGACCGAAAAAACATAAACAAAATGGGCGCTAAGTCGTGAAAAGGGCTTGATTTCCATTTTAAGGTAGAGTATGGTCTGGCATGATTTAACACTCGGACCATCGTCAAGTTTTCTCAAGAATTTAGCAACTGGTTCGAGTGAAGATGTCATTGACACAGGAGTGTTCATTTCCTATAAGGAATGAAAACTTCGTTTGAGAGCAACTCGGGAAGAGCTTGATTGGTGAAGATAGAGTACTACGAGGAAGCTCAAGTATTCTGTTTACATCGCAGTCCGAGCGCCACCGCTGGACCTTCTGGTCCAAGCGGCTCAATCGTTTGAAAGCTGTAGTTGGAGCCTCCGCAAAACAAGCTTAGGTCTTGTGGGCGCGGTGGCACTATTACATAGAATTCTTATACTCATTTCGCAGGAGGAATGCGATGAGACTCGCAACAAGGGCGCTTATAGCTGCGCTCGTTTCGTTGGTGCTGTGTGCCGCAGTATCAGCACAGACCAGAAGATCGGAGAGTGATCCGCGCAATCAGTCTCCAACGGTCGGTACCGGTGGTCCAGAAGGTGGACCAACTGGTCTCTTCACAATTTATGATGGTTCGACGCTGCGACGCGGCGAATTCACATTCAGCATCGCGTACAGCAACTATGATCGGGATCCAGGCAATGTTGACATCACGGACGTTCCGTTGAGCTTCAACGTTGGCTTGAACGATCACGTCGAATTATTTTTCAAGACGAATGGCTGGCGCGGGATCAAAGTTAATTCACCACAGAATCTTTCCAGTTTTTATTTGCCAAACTCGCAGCTCTTCTGCGGTACCTCTCTATGCAGAGGTCCGGCAGTTGTTCTGGCGCCCTCTGGGCCACTGGTAGGAACGCTGGCGAACACCGCAGTTTTCCGCCCGTTGAATAATCAACCATTCGTTCAGTATCCATTCACGGGTGGATCAGCAGGAACGTTTGGATTGACTGCTGGTCAAATTGGACAGCAGTTTGGCTTCCCTGGATTCAATGCCTTACTCGGACCGCCGGTAGTCCAGCCCAACAGCGGGACCTACGGCACTGCAGATAATTTTCCGGGTGTAGGTTCACCAGTAGGCGGTATTCTTCCAGGCGTTGTCTTGGCGACCACTACGTTGCCGGCAACTGCACTAACCTTACCGATAACCGTTCCAACCACTTTTACGGTTGCTCCGGCCTATTTGCCTGATGCACCTTTCGTGAATCGGCTGTATGGCGAAAGCACCTTCACCAACTTTGTGGTCGGTGGCAAGTTTCGCTTTACAGGCCCACATAATCCGTTGGGTGTCGGTTTGTTGGGAATGTATCGCTGGTATCCAGACAAGGGTGACGACTTCTCCGGCTTTAATCAGCTCCAGCGCGGTGCCAGTCCTGGTGGCGATATCGGCGACTTCTTTATCGGCGGTTTCGTGGATGGTCGTCTCAGCAAGCACGTCAACATCTCGGCCAACGGCGGTTACTGGCTAAACAGTAATCCAAAGGGTGGCGGCGGTGATTTCGTTCTGCTCGATCGACCTGATGAATTTATCACTGGTATAGGTTTCGACTTTCCAGTTAACAAGCACTTCCAGCCCATCGCCGAAGTTAGATCGACTCAATATGTCGGTGGTCGCACTATCAACGCCTTCGAAAACAGTCCAGTTGATGTAATTGGCGGCGTCAAGATTTATCCGCGACGATGGTTTGGTTTCGGCTTCGCATACAGACGTCACCTGAATCAGCAGGATCAGGATCACTTCAATCCAACTGACTTCAACGTGCCGATTACTCAGGTTACAAATGTTAACGTTGTTGGTAGAGGTCTGGTCGTGGTGCCGGGCACCTCAAGGCCAGCGACTGTCAATGGCTTCCCGCAAGGCTTTGTCTGGTCAGAGGATCCGAACGGATTCATCTTCCAGTTCTGGGCGGGACGTCGTAACTCGCGAGCCGAGCCAGCTCCGCCAAATCAACCACCGTCAGGAAGTGCTAGTTCTTCGCTGAGCGCAGTTCTTAAAGCGTGTCCTCCGGGACAGAGCTCGCCGAGCTGCTCTGCAACGGACACTACCGTGACGCTGACTGCTAATTACACGGATGTGGATAACGACACTTTGCTCTATACCTGGTCAGTAACAGGTGGCAAATTGTCCGGTGAAGGTAGACAGGTAACCTGGGATTTGTCGGGTGTTGCCGATGGTAGCTATACCGCCAACGTTGAAGTCAACGACGGCAATCAACATCCAGTCACCGGAAGCGTGGCTGTCACCGTTGGACCTTGCACCGGCTGCGTTCCGCCGCCGCCGCCATGTCCGACAGTTTCAGTTAGTTGCACGGATTCAGTTGATGTTGGTAGTCCAATAACCTATACCGCTAACCTACAGGGTGAAGCACCGAATGTGACCTATAACTGGTCAGTCTCTGCGGGAACCATTACCAGCGGTCAAGGTACTTCCACAATCACAGTCGCGACTGAAAACCTGGGTGGCCAGAGCGTAACCGCTACGGTCAGTCTTGGTGGGGTCGATCCAAGTTGCACAAACACCACAGCCTCTTGCACGACTGCGGTTAAACCGCCGCCGGCACAGCCTGTGAAATTTGACGAGTACGGCAACATCAGATTCAACGATGAGAAAGCCCGACTCGACAACTACGCGATTCAACTGCAGAACCAGCCCGGCTCCACGGCGACAATCATCGCCTATGGTAGCTGCGCCGGTGAAGCTCAAACTCGCGCAGACCGTGCGAAGGATTACCTGGTCAACACTCGCGGCATAGAGGCCGGTCGTATCACAACAGTTGATGGTGGGTGTCGTTCAGACCTGACCGTCCAGCTGTGGATCGTTCCGCCGGGCGCTACTGCTCCTGCTGCGGACACAACGAATGCAATTTCGCCGTGTCCTGAATGCAAACGGAAAGCAGCTCCTCGACGCCGTCGTGGTGATGAATAACTAACTCGGCTTGGTCGAATTTCTAGACCAAGCCCCTTAAACAAAACGAGCGATGGTTCTTCGGAATCATCGCTCGTTTTCCTTTTGGAGTGCGCCGCCCGGCGGCGCTTTGTTCCCCATTTACCTGGTAGACTGAAGATTCCAAGAGGTATGAAAAGTGCCGCCGGGCCAGCGCACTCCAAAATTGCAACGCACGTGGATTTTCGGGGCATCCTAGCCCTGCCTCAGCTTTTGAGACACAAAGTTGGAGATTTGTACTAAACTAATGAGTTGGTGAGCCTCGAGCTCTTTTAGACAAAGTTAACCCTTGGACGAATAACGATGAATAGAATTAAAGGCTTTTCCCCCCAATTGTTGGTTTCAGTCATTGTCCTACTTGCTTCGGTTTGTTGGGTATTTGCGGATACCCGTGTCTCAAAGGATGGAGACTCGGGTGATGCTGCACGGTATTCGAACGATTGGCGAACTACTGGCCCTCCAGGTGGCGATGTTCGAGGTCTCGTCGTTGACCCGTCAAATCCTGACCGCTTCTATTTCGGCACCCTCGATGGTCAGATCTACACGTCGTCGGATGCTGGTAAGCAATGGCAACTACTCTACAATTTCGGCCGACCACGGATGTTTGTGGATCACGTGATCGTCGATCCTCGGAATCCTCGAGTTTTGTATGTTGGCGCCCACCGTCATAAAGAAGCCGGCGGATTTTTCAAGTCGACCGATGGCGGAAAAACCTGGATCGAGAGCTCACAGCTTAAGACTGAGGCAATTCACTCCTTAGCACAGGCGGATGCCGATCCAAACACCCTCATTGCCGGAACCTTCAATGGAATCTTTCGGTCCGATGACTCAGGGGACACCTGGAAGCAACTTCCGACCTATAGCACCCCGGGTTTGGTACACGTTGAGTCGCTCGCTATTGATCCCAGAAGTACCAATATCATTTATGCGGGTACCTGGTATCTTCCCTATAAATCGACCGATGGCGGTCAGACTTGGCAGTCAATAAAAGAAGGAATAATCGACGATTCAGACATCTTTGCCATTGATATCGATCCGAGAGATCCAAACCACATCATAGCGTCTGCTTGTAGCGGTATTTACGAGAGTAAGAATGGCGGCAACAACTGGAAAAAGGTGCAGGGAATTCCGTCACAATCGCGCAGGACGCGTGCAATCCTCCAACACCCCTCTATACCCGGAGTAGTCTTCGCAGGAACTACAGAAGGCTTCTGGCGCTCGGAAAAGGGGGGCGATGCAGACTCATGGATGGTGACCACTTCTCGTCAGCTCGAGATTAACTCCATCGCCGTCCACCCGTCGCGACCTGACATCGTCTATATAGGAACTAACAATTACGGGGTGATGATTTCCAATGATGCAGGAAAGTCATTCACGCCGATAAACGTAGGCTTCAGCGGCCGATTCGCAAACGCGATTCTTCCCGACCGGGATATTCCAAATCGGATTTACGCTTCAACCATTAATACGGCAACTGGTGGAGGCTTCCTGTTCGTCAGTACAGATAATGGAGAGAACTGGCGTCCTTCTATGAGGAGTATGCCGTCAAGGTTGATCACCTATTCCATTGTTCAAGATGTGACAGACAGCAACGTGATTTATCTAGGCACCAATTTGGGCGTCTATCGCTCAACTGACCGCGGCACATCATGGGCTCCAGTCTGGGCTCCAGTTGGCAACACAAAGAAGAAAGCGCCGGTCAAGAAAGGCACCGCTGCTAGAAACGTTGTACCTACCGCCAAGCGGATTTCTGCTCCAAAGTTAGATGCTGAGTCGATAATCAAGGTGCAGGAAGCTCTTAATCGTGCGGGGTATCACGTTGGTGAACCGGACGGTAAAGCGGGTCCGGAAACACAGATCGCTATTAAGAAGTTTCAGGGTGATCGCCATCTGCCAGTCACTGGAAAGTTGGACTCGATCACTCTCTCAGCAATGGGAGTTTCCATCGCCAATGCTAAGGGCATCGAGGATAGCTCGAATATGATTCTGGCAGACGCCGTGAACACGTTGGTCCATACGGTCGACGCAGACCAGAAACCAGGCCTGCTGGCGGCGACTAATACCGGATTGTATCGCAGCTTCGATCCAGCCAAAGGTTGGGAGAAGCTTTCCTATGGGCTTTCAGTCGATCTTCGCACCACATGCATTTCCAACAACCTAAAGTCGCCTGAAACGATCTGGGTGGGGACGGCATCTTCTGGGATTCTGGTGTCTCATGACGCGGGGGCGACCTGGAGCAAGGTTGAAGGTGTCCCTGCTGACTTTCCCATTAATACGATTGTTCAGGATCCACAGCGACCAAACTACGTGTACGTCGGCACTAAGCAGTCTTTCTTCATGTCGCACGATGGTGGTGCCAGCTGGAATCGCCGCGGCGGTAACCTTCCTTTCGGCGATTTCACAAGCATTCTGGTAAATCCGCGCAACGGTGATGAAATCTTTGCGGGAAATGCCTATCAGACCAGCGATGTGGGCGGCGGCGTTTATCGAACGATGAATGGGGGTGTTACCTGGGCCCGCATTGACTCCACCGAGCATCGGCTTCCGAGCCAACGAATCTGGGCGCTGGCGTTCGATGCCACCGATCAGAACGTCCTTTTTGTCGGTTCGCACTCAGCCGGCATTTATGTTGTGCCGCGAACATCAGAGAATATCTCTTCAAGCCAGTAAGCCTGGTGACGAACGCCGCTCTGAAATAATGGGCGGCGTTCGACGGAATTGTTTGCCTCTGTAGGACTTGTGTGTATCTCCGCGCCTTGACATGCCCTTGTTGAGGCGTGTACAGTGCCGCCCTACCCGTTAAGAAAACGGCGGCGGGTGTTTGTCGGACCAAGCAGGTGACTACGGCAGGGCGGTAATCGAAACAAATTAGCTCGACAATTCCAAATCCAAACGGCTCGCATCCTCGCCAGCTCCAATTCCCGACAACGCCAAGGTCAAAAACACACACGCCGCTGAGACCAGCCTGCGGCAATCGTCGAGACCTGCGATGATTGTTCCGGTCAGGTGAGGCGCGATATGATCGTGGAACGCGCTGAAAGTTATCGGGAACTACAGGAGTATGCATGTCTAGTGAACAACCCAAGCTGAACAACAGCGAGGCCGACAATAACTCAACCGGCGAGCAAACAACTTCGCCGCAACAAACCGCAGCCGCCGCGCAATCTTCTCCAGCAACCGTAGCTCATGAGGCCGACGATTCTGATGAGTCTCGTGCCAGTGGCGATGTTGACTTCGGTCAACTCTTGGACCAGTTCGAACAGGAACAAGCTACCCTCGAAGAAGGTGAAGTGGTCCGGGGCATCGTCGTTAACCTGAGCGAACGCGGAGTCGTCATCGACTTCGGATATAAATCCGAAGGCATCGTCAATCCTGCCGAGTTTACCGAGAATGGCGTAATCACCGTAAAGCCAGGCGACGAAGTCGAAGTGCTGGTAAAGAGCATGGAGACTGCCGATGGTCTGCCCGTGCTTTCACGCGCTGACGCGGTGCGGATGAAGGCGTGGGACGATCTCGAAAAATCATATCGAGATGGCTCGAGCGTCAAGGGCCGCGTCATTGATCGAATTAAAGGTGGCCTGCGCGTAGACATCGATGGCATTGCTGCGTTCCTGCCCGGTTCACAAGTGGATGTTCGTCCTGTACGCAACCTCGATACGCTGCGTAATCAAATAATCGAGGCCAAGGTAATCAAGCTCAATCGTAAGCGGTCCAATGTTGTGCTATCTCGCAAAGCAGTAATCGAACAGGAGAACACCGGACGCAAGGACCAAACGCTGCAACAGATTGAGGAAGACATTGTTATCGAAGGCCAGATCAAGAACCTTACCGACTACGGTGCATTCGTTGATCTTGGTGGCGTTGATGGTCTGCTTCACGTGACTGATATGTCGTGGGGTCGGCTGCAAAATCCAAATGAGCTGTTTAAGGTTGGAGATACGATTCAGGTTAAGGTTCTAAAATTCGACCGAGATCGTGAACGAGTTTCACTAGGTTATAAGCAACTTTTGCCGGACCCATGGTCCAGCGTCGAAGAGCGTTTCCCGGTTGGTACGAGGGTGAATGGTCGAGTCGCCAGCGTCGCTGATTATGGTGCCTTTGTCGAACTTGAGAGTGGTGTTGAAGGTTTGGTCCATGTCTCGGAAATGAGCTGGTCGAAACGAGTGAAGCATCCGAGTAAGGTCGTTAATCCGGGTGATCTGGTCGAAGTGGAAGTGTTAAGTGTTGATCCGAAGGCCCGCCGGATTAGTCTCGGTATGAAGCAGGTTCAGGAGAATCCCTGGCAGACATTGCATGAACGTTATCAGGTTGGTACTCGCGTTCATGGCCGAGTCAGGAATCTCACCGATTTCGGAGCGTTCATAGAAATTGAGGATGGCGTGGACGGGCTCGTCCACGTGTCGGATATTTCCTGGTCGCGAAGAATCAAGCATCCCAGTGAAGTTCTTAAGAAAGGCCAGGAGATTGATGCTGTAATTACCAGCATCGATAGCGAAAATAGACGCCTCTCGCTTTCGATCAAAGACCTCGAGCCAAATGCCTGGGAGAAGTTTACGAATGAACACAAGCCCGGCGATGTAGTACGCGGCAAGGTCGCGCGCTTCGCTAACTTTGGCGCTTTTATTGAGCTGGATGACAACCTCGAGGGTCTCTGTCACATTTCTGAACTTTCCGAAGAACGAGTAGCTAAACCCGAAGACGTGGTCCAATTGGGCCAGGAGATGGACTTTAAGATTTTGCGAATCGATCCTGACACTAAGAAAATCGGACTGTCAGCGAGAGCGGTTGGTAAAGATGAACCAATCGTCGATACGAAGATTTACTCCTCTGAGGCGGGTGGTGGCATGGCTTCTCTCGGTGAACTCGCCGATTTCGGTCTCAATAAATCGGAATCTAACGAAAACTGAAACTCGCCTCTTCAGTCCAACTAAGTTCGCCCTGCTTTCAGCTACTTATTAGAGGTTTGGAGCGGGGCCCTCTTTTTTACTTTGACAGACCCATTTAGTACGTCAAAGCACTCTAGTACATCAGTCTTGCCCGACCAGATTGTTTCTGATAGTGTACGGTGAGTTTAAGAAACCTCGCCATTATTCATAAGTTTATTTTTGTATTTCTAATTGCGGCCCTGACTTATTCTCAAATTGGACCATTTAACTAACGAGGTGATGCATGACGAAAGCAGAACTCGTCGAAGACGTCGCTAGAGAAGCAGAACTGACTAAAAAGGATGCTGAACGTTTAGTTGAGATCGTCTTTGAAAGCATCATTGACACGCTTAACCAGGGAGAGAAGATTGAACTCAGAGGCTTCGGCAGCTTTCGCGTGCGCGAGCGCGGCGCCCGCCGCGGTAGAAATCCTAAAACCGGCGACCCGGTCAGTATTCCCGCCAAACGGGTTCCTTATTTCAAACCCGGAAAAGAGTTGAAAGAACTCATCAATGACGAGAATCCTGCAACTCACTCTGCGACCGGAAACTCCGGCCCTTTGCGCAACGATGATAATCGTCAGCCACCAGTCCTGTAATCAGCAGTAATTGAGGAGCAGGAATTGGAAAGACTATGGAGTCCCTGGCGCGCTAAGTACATAGCTTCAGGCGTCGACTCACAATCTGATCGCTGCGTCTTTTGCGACATTGCCGCCAACCCTGACCAAGATGACACCAATTTTGTTGTGCATCGTTCGAAGCTCGGCTTTGTCGTATTAAATCTCTTTCCCTATATCACCGGACACCTGCTCGTTATTCCTTACGAGCACACCAGCGAATTCGCTACTGTTGCCAAAGAAATAACCGATGAATTAATGGATTTGTGCAAACAATCTCAGGCCGCTCTGCACGCAGTCTATTCTCCGCCTGGATTCAACGTGGGAATTAACCTCGGTGCAGCCGCCGGAGCAGGTATCGTCGATCATCTTCACATTCACGTCCTACCGCGCTGGCCAGGCGACACCAATTTCATGACCACCATCTCTGAATCCCGGGTCATTCCTGAAAATCTTGAAACTACTTATTCAAAGTTGCGTTCGAGATTTTAGGCTGCGACAGTTCAGCGCTTTAATACTTTGCGAGGAATCGCTTCATCCTCGACTTCGCCAGCACGATTGATGGGAATCTCAGATGGCTTGCTATAGCTGATGCCGCGTTCTTCGCTGTCGATTTCACCAGCAGGTAAAGTGGGAAGTGGTCCAGTAATGGCGGGAGGGTTGAATCCGGGGTAGTCAATCCTGGCGTGGTAAATGGCGGTCAGAGCGCTAATCATCGCTTCTCTGATCGTGGTCAATTCCTGGAGTGTGATATCGCACTCATTCAATTGCCCGTCAGTAATAATTGCATCCACGATCTTGACGACGATCGCCCTGATGTTTTCCGGATCGGGACGGGCCAGCGAACGCGCTGCGGCCTCGCACGAGTCTGCCAGCATCATGATGGCTGCCTCTTTGAATTGAGGCTTTGGACCAGGATAACGGAAGTCGTTCTCGTTCACTTTTTCATGGGGCTGAGCTTGTGCTTGTGCCTTCCGAAGGAAGTAATGCAGGGTTCTGGTGCCGTGATGTTGCGGGATGAAGTCGGCGATCTTTTCAGGCAGCCCGATCTCCTTTGCGAGCCGCGAGCCGTAGGTAACATGACTCGTAATGATCTTCGCACTCTGCTGTGGGCGAAGACGGTCATGTGGATTCTCGCCCTGTTGATTCTCCACAAAATAATCAGGTGCAGCCAATTTACCGATATCGTGGTAAAGAGCCCCGATTCTTGCGAGTAACGGATTTGCTCCAATAGCCCGACAGGCATCCTCGGCGAGTTGCCCGACTGCATGTGAATGTTGGTTAGTGCCCGGAGCGCGAAGCGCCAGCTGGCCCAGTACCGGCAGATCAGCATTCGACAACTCGAGGAGTTTTACATCGGTCAGAATTCCAAATACTGATTCGTTTACCGGGAGACCACCTGCCGCGAAGACTGTAGTTAACAGCCCACCCGCTAGACCACAAGCGAACGCCAGCCAGAGAGTTCTAACCGTTAGCGGTTGTTCCGAATAAGCGATCAAGGCGATGGCCATTAATACATTGATGCAGCCTACCAGGACGCCTGCCAAAGTAACTGACTGTCGTTCGCGATATTTACCTATGCCATAAATCGCAGCTGAGCATGAGACCATTGCAAACAACGCCTTGTTCATGCCAGTTGCGGCGAGCATGCCTGCAAAAAGTGCGGTGATGATTCCGGTTAGAAAGGCGAGCTGAGTGTCGACCAACATCGCGACCAGCAACGCCGCAGCAGCAAACGGAATAGCAAAGTCCCAAATCCCAGGATCGTTAAAGGGCGCGCCTGACTGTGCCATCCAGGCTGCGATGCTGTCGCCAAAGGTGAAGCCGACTCGCATTAGTGCTGTTTGCACCAGAATTGCGGAGCCGACGAGGGCAAAGGCTTTATGTTTGCCGAGGGACAACACACCCCGAGAACTGCGATGCTCCGTAAATTTCCAGCCGGCCCAATAGACGGCTATCACAACCAGCAGTAATCCGAAAAAGTTTTGCCATGGTCGACCGGAGTGTCCCGTGCTCTTTATTGCTGCAACCTGGGCGAGAATATTGGGAGTAACCGTATCGCCCTCGCGAGCCAGTATCTGATTTCGCTTGAGAGAAATGACAACGACCGGAACGCTGTTGGCCTCGTTCTCACGTGCTTGGGCCGTTGCCGGTTCGTCCAACACTACATTCGGTCGAATTAATGGCGACAGGGCTGAAACAAGCAAGAGCTTCTCGTCAGAACTCCAATCGGGTAGGTTCAATACTCGTAGTTCGAGATTCCGGCGAGCAGCTGAGAGCGAGGTCATCCGTGTCCGCGGAGCAGGGATGATCATCTGGGCGGCGGGGCTTCGAATATCAATCAGCAAGATATCCTGCCCCAGTCGATCCACTTCGTTCTCATCGTAGATATAGCCGCTGCCAATCTCGCGCAGAAGTGAAGTCAGACGATCGAGTTGATTTTCATCAAAGTTGTGAGCAATGATGGCCCGACCAACACCGGGGCCGCCATCACCACTCCAGACCGCACTTTTATTTTGGCCCGCACCGCTCTGCTTTTTCAGTTCTTCCCAGTCACTGCGAAATCCCTGCACGGAGGTTTCAGCTCTACTGGAATCGAAATTAAAGATCGGTCGAGTAGCTGCTCTGGCTGCTGCCTTTCTTCGTTCAGTCTCAACCATATCTACTGTAGTGAAGTCAGCCGGCACTACTATGGCACGCGAGAGAACTTCGCCTTCTTTGTAATTCTGTGTGAGTGTCGAAGATGAGCCGTTAAAGAGCAGGAATGTAGTGAGCGTAACCAGGACGCAAGCACCGATATAAAACCGCGTTCGTGGCCTCAAAGTCATGAACGGTCCGGTAACGTAGTTCACGAACCGATCGCGGGCCTGACTAAACGGAGTTTTGAATCGCGGACGAAGTCCCATTTACGCTACTTCAGAAACAACAGCATGATGACGCTGAGAGTCTCGTTCTTTTTCCAGTCCAAGATCTCTAGCCAGCAACAAACCCACCCGATCCAGCAATTGATGTAAGGTGTTTGGCTTCAAGGCCGAGATGACGACAGGATCAGTTTTCTCAAACTGCCGGGCTTGTCTGACAACAGCTTCCAATGCCTCGGTATCAAGCAAGTCGGCCTTATTCAATACAAGCAAAGTTGGAATTTCAGAAAGCTTAAGTTCAGAAAGAATTCGTTTTACTGATTCGACTTGCTGCGGCCAGCGTGGGTTAGCAATGTCGACCGTATGAATCAACAAACTACTGTCGCTTATTTCCTCAAGCGTCGCTCGAAACGCCGACAAAAGGTCAGGCGGCAGCGCCTGAATGAATCCAACTGTATCGTTAATGATAACTTCCTGCTCTCGTGGCAACCTCAATCTTCGCGAGGTTGGATCCAGGGTGGCAAACATTCGCTGCTCGGCGTGAACATCGCTTTTGGTAAGCGAATTTAGCAGTGTCGATTTTCCTGCATTCGTGTACCCAACGATTGACACGATCGGCAATCGTTGTCGGGTACGACCCTTCCGTCTTTCCTGCCGTCGTTGACGTTGCGCTTCAATCTCTTTTTCGAGCCGATTGATCCGATCTCTGACGCGACGACGATCGGTTTCGAGTTTAGTTTCACCTGGTCCACGACCGCCGATTCCGCCCGCGAGTCGCGAGAATGCAGAATCCTGACCCGCGATCAGTCGAGGCAGCAAATACTTTAGTTGTGCGAGCTCGACCTGGATTTTTCCTTCTTTCGATTGAGCGCGCTGCGCAAAGATGTCCAGGATTAACTGTGAACGATCGATGATCTTTAAGTCGGTTGCTTCCGAAAGAGATCGGACCTGCGCGGGACTCAACTCTCTATCAAAGACCAGCATATCGGCGCCTAACTGCAACGCGCGGATAATCAACTCGTCGAGCTTTCCACGACCAAGAACAGTCCGTGGATCGATGGCGGCGCGTCGCTGAATGATCGTGTCCTGGACTACCACGCCCGCAGATGCGGCAAGCTCTGAGAGTTCTGCCATGGACTCTTCCGCGTCAACCAGACCGTTAGTGGCAACCCCAACCAGAATTGTGCGATCGCGAAGTTCCGATCTTCGAGTCGATTGACGGTTGCGAGCCATCTCGTCTTCGAGCGAGTCAATAAGCTCCAAAAAATCAAGATCCAGATTACTGGCCGCCTGTGGTTCGAGAAATTCGAAGGTCTCGGGCATGCTCGCATTATCCAGCTCACCTGAATGCAGCGGCAGGAGATGAGCGGCGTGTACCATGCCAGGCAATCCGGTGTTTGTGTCCACGTCGATAGCGGCCATAAGGTCGAGCCTCAACAACGCCAAATCTGTTAGGTCGTCCTGAGTGAGCAATTCACCGCGAAGGTGAGTATGGATGCAGCGCAGACCTCGAAAACGACCGCTGGCTACGCGCACGCGTTTGAAATCTGGTAATTCGATGCCACGATTGTCACCAACCATGACGTACTGGACATGACCTTTGCGGTCAATCAGCGCGCCAATCTGTCTCCGAGTTTCGTGTGATAACTCGCTTAGTTGTCGAGCGAACTCTGGAGTGACGATTTGGTTTGGCCTTATACGCCTTGTATAGAGCTTTTCGATACGTCGAAGCTGGTTTGGCTTTAGGCCTAACGTGTTGCCCAGTGCGCTACTGATAGTTCTGACCTCCGATTTTTTGAGACATGAAACATAGCGAGGGGCTTTGCTGTATCCGAGTACTTCGCTGACTTACAGGATGAGTGATGCGAGCGGTGTTTTGCAGGCTCTGGGGAGAATCTGGTGTTTTTGCTCGGCGAAATCGCGTCGCTGAGTCCCTTAAGCATTAGACTTTCGATGGTGCGTAACTTCCTATCAGCTTTTCAGTCCGCACATGCTTTTGTCCAGGGTCCGAATTATACCATAGGTGTATCGCTGGCAAGCCTCTTGTGGTTGCCGGTACTCCCGGAACTTTCAACGGATTTTTCTCTGTGCAACCTTTGTGTCCTCAGTGGCTCGGTGGTGGAATCTTAGGCCGACATTCCCACCACAGGTCACTGAGAACACAAAAGTTGCACAGAGAAAGCCAGGGTTGGACATCACCCAAATGGCGCTGTATTAGACATCAATTTTTCCCCGGCGTATCATGAACGACCTTGCGAATACTCTAATGCGACACGGGTCGGAGGAATGCCTTTTCGGAAATGGTTGGAAAAATTGTTCGGATTACTCCTGGTTACGCAATCGAAGGCGCCGAGATTGCCATTGATTGCGTCGATCTCAACACGAGCATCCCATCACAGTGCTCAGTACTCATCGAAAACGTCGAAGCCTCGATTGTGGCGCTTGGCCCTCGTCGAGTGCTCGCTACCGTTCCTGTATTACGCGAGCACGGTCAAGTAAATGTCAGGATCAAGGTAGGCGAAGCGTTAAGCAATGAAGCCCAGTTGGTAGTCGGGAAAAGAATCATCTCCGATGTTCATCCGGTTACAAATCCGGCGTTCGATCCAGATGACGATGCACTTTTCGTCACCAGGTCCGGTTCGCGCGGCGATCAACTGCCGATAACTCTTTTTAGAGTGGATAGCGCCGGAGAAGTTTCAGAGTATTCAGGTGACATAGCGAATCCGAGTGGTCTGGCGTTTGATTCGGAAGGGCAGTTATTCGTTTCAAGCCGTCTCGACGGAACTGTTTTCAAAGTGAACCCTTTCCGCGAGGCGGTACCTTTCGCGCGCAACTTGGGAGTCGCGACTGGTATCGCGTTCGACAAGGCCGGAATCATGTACGTTGGCGATCGCACCGGCACCATCTTCAAAGTAAATGGCATCGGGGAAGAGAAAGCATGGGTGCAGGTTGAGCCATCTGTATCTGCTTATCATCTAGCAGTCGGGCCCGACTCTTTCCTGTACCTTACTGGTCCAACCGTCACGAGCTTTGATTGCGTTCAGCGAATAAGCCCCGATGGCGAGGTTCAGACTTTCTACCGCGGCCTCGGACGCCCTCAAGGTCTGGCGTTCGATGTGTCGGGAAATCTCTACGTAGCGGCCGCCCTCCGAGGCCGTCGAGGCGTTGTGAGGATCAGTCGTGATGGAGCAGACGCGGAAATTGTGGTTGCTGGAATGAATGTCGTCGGTCTTGCGTTTGGACCACAAGGCGACCTTGCAGTCGCGACAATCGATTCCGTCTATTCTGTACCTATACAAATCCAAGGTGCACTTCTGTTGCGCTGATAAACCTGATCTCAAGAGTCAATCCCTTTTGACACTACCCAAGCGTAATGCTACTTTGACCCTCTATTTGTTGGGCTTTTATTGGTGTTTGCTTGAATCCAGAACAACTGATCCCACGACTCGTCATTTATATGGTCGTGCTGCTGCTGGCGATATCGGCTCACGAGGCAGCGCACGCCTGGATGTCTTACAAGTTTGGTGACGATACCGCCCGTCTCCTGGGCCGCATCACTCTAAATCCGGTTGCCCATACTGACCCTATTGGGACGCTGCTGATTCCAATCGTAAGCTTTGTCGTCGGTGCGATGGGTGGCGGATTCATCCCGTTAATTGGTTGGGGAAAACCCACACCCGTTAATCCGTTGAGGTGGCACAATAAGGATCTCGCGAACGTAATGGTTTCGATCGCCGGCATCCTGGCGAACCTGTTAATAGCGATTATTACCTTCGTTATTTTTAAAGTGTTGTTAGTTTCTGGCGTTCTGGTTCAGATGTCAGATTCCTTACAAGAGCCGGTCATTCTGTTCCTACAGTTCCTTTTGACGATGAATATCTCACTCGCGGTTTTCAATCTATTGCCCTTTCCGCCCCTGGACGGGAGCAAGATTTTGGAGACCTTCCTGCCTGCGAGTATGCAGCCAGTTCTGGAAACGCTTGAACGGTATGGCTACATTATTCTTATGCTCCTGATCTACCTGGGATTCTTTAACGCGATAATCAGTCCAATTCTAAGTATCGTCTACAGCCTGTTACTGGCGGGTGTGAGGAACTAGGTCGATCTAATTCAATGCCCAAGCGAATCTTTAGCGGTGCCCAGCCAACTGGAAACGTACATCTGGGAAATTATCTCGGCGCGCTCCGTAATTGGGTAGCGCTGCAAAATGAATACGAGAGCCTTTACTGCATCGTTAATCTTCACGCTCTGACTGTTCCTCAGGATCCGAAATTGTTGGCCGAGAAGACTCGCGACCTGGCTCGCATCTATCTTGCGGTGGGCATCGACCCGAAGGTTGCAACGATCTTTATTCAGTCCGATGTGCCGGAACATGCTGAGCTGACCTGGGTGTTGAATTGTATTGCTCGAATGTCGGAACTGGAGCGTATGACGCAGTTCAAAGATAAAGCAAAGAAACAGCAGGAAAACGTCAGCGTGGGGTTATTTGACTATCCAATATTGATGGCCTCAGACATTTTGCTTTATCAAACTGACCTGGTTCCCGTGGGCGACGACCAGAAACAACATCTCGAGCTCACTCGTGATATTGCGATCCGGTTCAACCGGGATTACGGTGAGACATTCAAAGTTCCGGAGCCTTATATTCCGAAGGTGGGAGCGCGAATAATGTCGCTTTCGGATCCTTCGAAGAAGATGTCAAAGTCTGACGATGATCCAAATGGCTGCGTGATGTTGATGGACGACGCGGCAACGATTCAGAAGAAATTTAAGCGAGCCGTTACCGATTCGGGGACAGAAATTCGTTTTGACGAGACGCGACCGGCGATAAATAATCTTCTCGAAATTTTTCACTTACTAACGGGCAAAACTCCGGCTGAAGTTGAATCGCACTTCGTTGGTAAAGGTTATGCACATCTAAAGGGCGACCTGGCTGACGCAGCTATTGGATTTCTCGAACCTATACAAAAGGCGGTACGCGGGATCTCAGATGAGGAGCTGGATACGATCCTCGGCGATGGTCGTGACAAAGCGCAACAGATTGCCGCCAAAACGCTTTCTCAAGTTTTTGAGAATATTGGTATCAGAGGCAGCGGAAAGCGATAACTAACATGAGTGACGAAACTCCAGAAGTTGGGATCGAAGCTACCGAACAAGCGTCAGTTCCTCTTAATGTCGCCGGGGCTGTTCCGCAGATTGTGTCGGATGATACGACTGATGACTTGAAGGTACTGCTCGGCGAATTTGAGGGGCCACTCGACCTTCTGTTGCACTTGATTCGCCAGGAGCAGGTCAGTATCTACGACATACCGGTTGCCAGGATCACTGACGAATATCTTCGGTATTTGCGAGTAATGCAGGAGCTGGATATCGCTGTCGCCGGGGACTTTCTCGTCATGGCAGCCACCCTCATTGAACTTAAAACCAAGATGTTGCTGCCGCGCGATCCTCAGGCTGAAGCAGAAGAGGCTGACGATCCGCGTAACGAGCTGGTCAACCAACTGCTTGAATATCAAAAGTACAAAGCGGCTGCTGAGATGTTGTGGTCGCGGGCAACAGTTGAGCAGGCGGTATTTAAACGCGCGCAGATTGAAACGGACAAGAACAATCCGGAAGTGTCTGTCGGGCTTTTCGATCTCTTAAAAGTTTTTCAGGATATTCTGACGCGTCATAAAGAAGAAGTCCTGATGGAGATCGAGCGTGAAGAGATCTCGATGGCGGAAATGCTCGAACGTCTGCGCAACATGGTCATGTCGTCGAGCGAATTAAACCTGCGCGTCTATTTCGAACGAGCGAAGTCTCGGCGCGAATTGGTCCTGGCATTCTTATCTGTTTTGGAACTAGTACGAACGACTGAGATCAAGCTATTTCAAAGTGAAACCTTCGGTGACATCATAGCCCGCGTGGCCTGAGAGTAACTGCTGTGAGCGACGAACAAAATAAGGCGATCCCGAACGAACCTATTGATCAGGTGGCACTCAATGAAGAGGCCAGCCAGGAACTCGCAGCGATGGTTGCTGAAGCCGAGGCCGGCGCTGCACCTGACGCTCAGAACGAGTCGGACGATGATGGTCCATTGCACTCCCTGAAGAGTCAGGCTGAGCGCGCTGCTGTTATCGAGGCGCTCATTTTTGTTTCTGAAGAACCCTTAAGCATCAAAATCATCGCGGACGTTTTGAAAGAGGATAAGGAAGTTGTCAGTCAGGCGCTCGACGCCTTGGTCCAGGAGTTCAACGCTCGAAACAGTGGCTTACAGCTGCGTGAAGTTGCTGGTGGCTGGCAGTTTGCGACTCGGCCTGAATATCACGAACATGTGCGAGCGTTCTTGAAGACTCGGCCCAGTGCGAAGTTGACCATCGCCTCGCTCGAAACTCTTGCTGTCATTGCTTATCGTCAACCAGTTACCGTGCCTGAGATACTTGAGATTCGTGGAGTTCAATCTCCCTCTGCAATCAAGACGTTACTTGATAAGAAGCTGATTGTTGCGAAGGGGAGAAAGGATGCTGTGGGTCGTCCGATGATGTACGGCACATCTAAAGACTTCCTGATGCAGTTTGGTCTGAAAGATCTCTCTGAGCTTCCCAGCGTCGAAGACTTCCACGACCTCAGTGGCGGCGGCTCGTAAACCTTGGAATGCGCTGGCCTGGCGGCGCTTTTTAACGATCTCGTTTGGAAACTCGATACTCGATATAACAAAGCGCCGACAGGCCGGCGCACTCCAAAATGGAGCAACGCTTACAAAAATTAATTGCGACGGCCGGGATAGCATCGCGGAGACACGCAGAAGATCTGATTGTTGGCGGGCGAGTAACTGTCAATGGCAAGGTAATCACGGAATTAGGCACTAAAGCGGATCCTGATAAAGATCACATCAAGGTAAACGGAAAGCTGATCAATACTCAGCTCCGCGCCCACGAAAAGGTCTATGTCCTGCTGAATAAACCGCGCGGCTATTTATCGAGTGTCTCTGACCCTGATAAGCGTCCGCTGGTCACAGAGTTGCTTCCCGCTTCGCTGGGCAGACTTCATCCAGTCGGGAGACTCGATTTCAATACTGAAGGTCTATTGCTGCTTACGAACGATGGTGATTTCACCAACTTCATTACGGCCGCTCGCAATCGCGTCGAAAAAATATATGAAGCAAAGGTGAAGGGGGTCCCCAATGAAAGCGCCATTCAGCGTCTCAGACGAGGCGTAAAGCTCGAGGACGGTACTCGAACTGCGCCAGCGACCATTGAGAAACTCGACGAAACGGCGACCAATAGCTGGTTTGAAGTGCGTTTGCATCAGGGTCGAAATCAGCAGATACGACGCATGTTTGAAATGATTGGTCATACAGTACTCAAGTTGCGAAGAGTGCAAATCGGGTACTTGAGAGAAGATCGATTAAAACCCGGTCACTGGCGTTTCTTGTCTGAGGTCGAAGTCCGCAGATTGGTACGCAAGCCACGCCCCAGGAAGGTCGCCTCGAAAGCGGGCTTCGCACGAAAAACCTGAATCATGTTGAGTGTCGAACAACTCAGTACCGTACCGCGAGCGCAGCGACCGGCTGTTTGCAC